>JAIXUI010000007.1 GCA_027484125.1 Bacteroidota bacterium
AATATCATCATGAATCGTGGCAGGCCTGGAGTGCTTTCAAACAAGAGCAAATCGCGAAGGAAATAACTTCTCTGGTCCAAAGAGGGATAGAAGAAGGCTTGTTTCGTTCTGATTTGAATATCGAAGTTGCCATCAACTTACATTTAGCCCACATGGATTTAGTCACCTTACCTGAATTTATCCAGCGGATCAACCTTCCGGCTTACCAATTGGTCGCCGAAACGATGCTTCTTTTTCTAAGGGGAATAGCCAGTGAAAAAGGATTCGAAATGCTTAAAAACTACAAAATACCGTCCTGATGAATCACAATTTTTTCAAAGTAACAGCCTTGTTTTCGGCCATTTGGCTTTTACTCGGCGCTGGGGCAAATGCCCAGGAGCGTTTGAGTATGGAACAGGCCATCGATTATGCGATGAAGCATAATGCAACCTATCTGAATGCCGGACTTGAAGTAAAAAAAGCCCAGGCTCAAGTGCGCGAAGTAACCGGTTATGGACTCCCTCAAATCAACGCTGCGGTGGAAGCCAATGACTATGTCATTATCCCAAAAGCCTTTATTCCTTCCCGTTTTTTCAATCCTCAAGCTCCTGAAAACAGTTTTACGCCGGTCACGTTTCAGCCTAAACTTACCGGTAACATGAACGTATCCTTGAGCCAATTGCTGTTTGACGGCTCCTATTTAGTCGGCTTACAAGCTTCTAGGACAGTGAAGGAATTAGCCGTTCGCCAGCAAACCATGGCCAAGGTTGACTTAATTGAGAAGGTACAAAAAGCTTATTACCTGGTTTTGGTTAATGAAGAGCGTCGCAAACTTTTGGAAGCCAACATCGTTCGCCTCGACAGTACCTTAAGAGAGCTGAATGCGCTTTATGAAAAAGGATTTGCGGAGAAAATAGACGTTGATCGTTTGCGGGTAGCACGCAATAACCTAGCAGTTGAAACGGATAAGATTGCAACGTTCACTGAAGTATCGAAAAGTCTTTTAAAACTTCAAATCGGCATGCCGGTTGAAACGCCTATCACCCTTACCGACCGCTTGGCAGAAGTAACACAATCGGCTGAAATAGATTTAAATAGCAAAGGAGATTTCCAGAAACGCATTGAGTATCAATTGCTACAAACTCAACTGACGCTAAATCAGCTGGAATTAAAGAATAACCGTGCGAAGTATCTACCACGTTTTTTCGGATTTGCTAGTTATGGAGCAAACACCGGCGTTTCAACCTACAGCAACTTTCTCAATTCCAATAATTGGTTTGAGCTTGGTTTAGTAGGGTTAAAATTGGAAGTACCCATTTTCGCTGGTTTTAGTAAATCGTATAAAAGTCAGCAGCTTAAAATCAACATTGAGAAAACTCAAAACACTTTGGCAGAGTTCGAGAATGCAGTGAAATTACAAACCATACAGTCTGCCGACATGGTTAGAAACAGCCTGTCCGCGTTAAAAGTGCAAAAGGAAAACCTCGAACTTTCTCAAGAAGTATTGAGAGTGTCTCGTATTAAAACCCAGCAAGGAGTTGGCTCCAATCTGGAAATCATCAACGCTGAAGCTTCTTTCAAGGAAGCTCAGACCAATTACTACACTTCGCTTTACGACTTACTCGTAGCAAGAGTGGACTTTTTAAAAGCTAAAGGAGAATTAAAATAACCCGTCCAAATACACCCATGAAACGTTTACTCACCTTAATTTTATCTGCTTCGCTGCTTGCATCTTGCAGCCAAAAGCAGGAAGACGGCCAAGCCAAATTAGAACGGCTTAAAACAGAAGTTGCCAAACTCAACGACGAAATTCGAACGTTGGAAGAGGAACTTGCCAAGAAAAATCCTGAAAGTGCCTTGAAAGGGGCGCGCGAAGTTTCGGTTGAAAAAATTGCTCCGGCTGATTTCAACTCCTACATCGAAGTGCAAGGCCATGTTGATGCACGTCAAAGTGTTGAAGTTTCCTCCAAAGCTCCCGGTACTGTAACTGCGGTATTGGTTAAGGAAGGGCAAACGGTGCGCAAAGGTCAAATTTTAGCTCGCTTAGACGACGAAGTTGTCACCAAAGGCATTGCTGAACTTAAAAATCAGATGACTTTTGTAAACCAACTTTACGATAAGCAAAAGGCGCTTTGGGACCAGAAAATAGGCACCGAAGTGCAATACCTTCAAGCTAAGAACAACAAAGAGGCTTTAGAATTGAAGTTGGCTTCGTTGAAAGAGCAAGCCGCCATGATGACCATCACCGCTCCTATCGATGGAAGTGTGGACATGGTTTACTTGAAAGTTGGCCAAATGGCAAGCCCGGGATTCCCTGCGATTCGTGTAGTCAACGAAGGCGACATGCGTCTCGTTGCGGATATCGCAGAATCGTACAACAACCAAGTCAAAGTGGGCAATCAAGTATTGGTTCGCTTCAATGGAGAAAACACCGATCGCGTAATGAAGCTAGATTTTATAGGCCGCGTGATCGACCCCATGAACCGCACTTTCAGAACTGAAATCATGCTGGGAGGAACAGCCGGCATCAAGCCAAATATGACCGCAGCGCTTAAAATCAACGATTTCAAAGCGCCTAATGCCATCAGCATTTCTTCTAACTTAATTCAAAACCATGGCGACGGCAACTTCGTCTTTGTGGTGGGCGAAAAAGACGGAAAGAAAATCGCCGTTCGTCGTTTGGTTACAACCGGTAAAACTTATGGTGGCAGAACCCTCATTGTTTCAGGACTTCAAGCCGGAGACCCTGTCATTACCAAAGGCTACAGCGAACTCAACGAAGGACAGTTAATCCGCTTCTGATATGTCGGTAATTCAAAAATTCAAAGAATTCCGACCCTCCAGTTGGGCGATAGATAACAAGACCAGTATTTACATCTTGTCGGCTATCATCACCCTGGCCGGAATTATGAGCTATCTGTCGCTTCCTAAGGAACAGTTTCCGGAAGTTGTATTTCCACAGATTTATGTAAGCACTATTTACCCGGGAACTTCTCCGGAAAACATGGAGAACCTGGTGACTAAACAAATTGAAAAGCAAGTCAAATCGATTGCCGGGGTTAAAAAAGTAACCTCCAACTCCATGCAGGATTTCTCTAACATCATTGTGGAATTCAATACTGATGTGGATGTTCCAGTAGCGAAGCAAAAGGTGAAAGACGCGGTGGATAAAGCGCGTAATGATTTGCCCAATGACCTTCCGAAAGATCCTCAGGTGATGGAAGTGGACGTGAGCCAAATCCCCATCATGGCCGTAAACATTGCCGGCGACTACAGCCTTGACAAGCTGAAAGAGTATGCAGACAATGTAAAAGACCGAATTGAAGGTTTCAAGGAAATCACCCGCGTGGACATGGTGGGGGCACTGGAACGAGAAGTTCAAGTTAACATTGACCAGTATAAGATGACCGCAGCCGGCATCACTTTCATGGACATCAGCAATGCCATTGCCTATGAAAACATGACTATTTCCGGCGGTTTGGTGGAAGTAGATGGAATGCGCCGAAACCTGAACGTCTCTGGACAGTTCACCCATGTAGATCAGATCAAAAACCTCATCATTCGTGCTCAATCGGGCTCTACCGTGTACCTGCGCGATATTGCAGAGGTTATCGATGGTCATAAAGAGCAGGAAAGTTTTGCCCGCTTAGAGCATAAAAATGTGATTACCCTGAATGTTATCAAACGTTCCGGTGAAAACCTGATCGATGCGTCAGAGAAAATTGAAGCACTGGTAGAGGAAATGAAGGAATCTGAACTTCCTCAAAACATTAAAATCACCATCACTGGCGACCAAAGCGATCAAACCAAAGTGACCCTTCACGACTTGTTGAACACCATCATCATTGGTTTCGTACTTGTGACCCTGATTTTGATGTTCTTCATGGGAACTACCAATGCCATCTTTGTTGGTCTTTCGGTGCCCCTTTCCATGTGCGTAGCCTTCATGATTATGCCTGGAATTGGTTTCACCTTGAACATGATTGTACTTTTTGCCTTCCTCCTGGCCCTTGGAATTGTAGTGGACGACGCCATTGTGGTGATCGAAAACACCCACCGCATTTACCACGACGAGCATATTGACATTGTAACTGCGGCTAAAAAAGCAGCAGGTGAAGTCTTCTTGCCTGTATTCTCCGGCACCATGACCACGCTTGCGCCTTTCATTCCTTTGGCATTCTGGCAAGGCGTAATTGGTAAATTCATGTTTTACCTGCCCATCACGTTGATAGTAACGCTGACCGCCTCGTTGGTGGTTGCTTACATCATCAACCCGGTATTTGCGGTTGACTTTATGGAGAAAGAAGGCGAAGCCAAACCGGATGCCCGTAAAACCAGAAAGCGGATGATGATTACTACGGTAATCTTTGGTTCACTGGCGTTGGTATTCCATTTAAGTGGCAACCATGGGTTAGGCAATCTTATGATTTTCTTCTACCTCTTCCACTTATTGAATAAATATGTGCTGAAAGGAATTATTGAAAAATTCCAAACCAAAACTTGGCCTGCAGTTCAGGAAGCTTATGTGAAACTCTTGAAGTGGAACCTGAAAGGCAGAAGGCCAGTATGGGTGCTTCTTTCAACCGTAGCTTTATTCATTTTCAGCATTGTGCTAACCGGTATTGTTAAGCCGGATGTCGTATTCTTCCCTTCCAGCGACCCTAACTTCGTTTACACCTACATCAAATTACCCATTGGCACAGACCAAAAAGTAACGGATTCAGTAACGAAAATCGTAGAAGACAAAATCTACAAAATCGTGGGCGAGAAGAACCCCATTGTAGCGTCCGTAATTGCCAACGTAGCCATTGGAGCCGGAGATCCCAATCAGCCAAGTTTAAACGCAGAGTCTAACAAGGGTAAAGTAACCGTTGCCTTTGTTGAATTTGCTAAGCGAAACGGTGAATCAACTACTAAATACCTCGATAAAATTCGTGAGTCCGTAAAGGGAATGCCAGGCGTTGAAATCACCGTTGAAAAAGAGCAAAATGGACCTCCCACGGGCAAGCCTATCAACATTGAAATTGCCGGTGAAAACTTCAATGAACTTACAGAGGTTTCAGCTTCGGTAAAACGCTTCATCCAAGAATCAGGTATTCAAGGAATTGAAGAATTGAAATCGAATTTAGAGCTCAACAAGCCTGAAATTCAAATCGTTATTGACCGAGAACGCGCCAACCGGGAAGGCATTTCTACGGCACAAGTGGGTATGGAAATCCGAAATGCAGTTTTTGGAAAAGAAGCCAGCAAGTTCCGAGACGCCAAAGACGACTACCCGATTCAAATGCGTTACAACATCAATCAGCGCAACGATGTGGACCGACTCATCAACCACATCATTTCCTTCCGAGACATGAACATGGGTGGTAGAATCAGAAACATTCCACTTTCGGCAGTTGCCAGAATCGAGTACACCAACACCTTCGGCGGTATTGCACGTAAAAATCAGAAACGCTTAGCCACGCTTTCATCTAATGTTTTAACCGGATTTACCCCTAACGAGGTAGTTGCTAATATTGAAAAAGCACTGAAAGGATACCCTACTCCTGATGGCGTTACCATCAAGATGACCGGAGAACAAGAGGAGCAGGCAGAAACCGGCGCCTTCCTTGGCAATGCGATGTTGGTGTCCTTAGGACTCATCTTCTTGATTCTTGTTACTCAGTTTAACTCACTCAGCAAGCCCATTATCATTCTATCCGAGATTTTCTTTTCCATCATTGGAGTACTCCTCGGGTTCTGCATATTCGGTATGAGCATCTCCATCATCATGACCGGAATTGGCATTGTGGCCTTGGCTGGTATTGTAGTTCGAAACGGAATTTTGCTGGTTGAGTTCACCGAAGTACTGGAACAGCGAGGCATGGACCCATACACCGCCATAGTAGAAGCAGGAAGAACCAGGATGACCCCCGTATTGCTAACAGCATCTGCTACCATTCTTGGCCTTGTTCCGTTGGCGGTAGGCTTAAACATTGACTTTGTTAGCCTTTTCAGCGAATTTGATCCCAAGATTTTCTTCGGTGGAGACTCCGTTGCATTCTGGGGTCCACTTTCATGGACCATGATTTTCGGACTAGGTTTCGCCACTTTCCTTACTCTAATTTTAGTTCCGGTGATGATTTGGTTGAACCACCGCGCCGGACTTAGGATAAAACGCCTGAAAGCTCGTTTGTTAGATTAATTTTTATCAGGCGCTTTCTTTGCAGAAGCCGGAATGGATTTACTCCTTCCGGCTTTTTTTCTGGGGCTTTTTTACGATTAACTGCAATAGTTTAAAAACAAAGCACCGACTTTCAGGGCTGGGCTTTATGTTTGCAGTCCAAACAACACCTTGCATGATCTTTTTGGATTTCGAAAAACCCATTGCTGAGCTCTACGAAGAACTTAAAAATCTTCAAGAGATTCAGTCGAAAGGCAAAATCGATGTCAGTGCTTCCATTCGCGAGATGGAAGAGAAGATTGAGGAGGAGCGAAAGAAACTATACAGCAACCTTACTGGATGGCAGAAAGTACAAGTTTCCAGGCATTCCGAGCGCCCTTATTCCCTTTTTTACGTCCAACAGATGTGCAGTGACTTTGTGGAGTTACACGGAGACCGCAACATCAAGGACGATAAAGCCATCGTTGGGGGGTTCGCAAGCCTCGAAGGCCGTACCGTCATGTTTATTGGCCATCAAAAGGGCATCAATACCAAGATGCGCCAGTATCGTAACTTCGGTATGGCCAACCCTGAAGGATACCGCAAAGCGCTTCGCCTCATGAAGATGGCGGAGAAATTTAATAAGCCCATCGTCACCCTTATTGACACTCCCGGCGCCTTTCCAGGTATTGAGGGAGAAGAAAGAGGCCAGGCTGAGGCTATCGCGAAAAATATTCGCGAGATGTTCCGCTTGAAGGTTCCTGTAATCTGCGTAATTATAGGTGAAGGTGCTTCCGGCGGTGCAATCGGCATCGGTATTGGCGACAAGGTATTTATGCTGGAAAACACATGGTACACGGTTATTTCTCCCGAAAGCTGTTCCTCCATCCTTTGGCGGTCTTGGGACTTCAAGGAAAAAGCAGCCGAGCAATTGCAACTGACGGCCGAACACATGCACCGCAATGGACTCATCGACGGAATCATTCCGGAGCCTGTGGGTGGCGCACACAACGACCCTCACGCCATGGCCGGCATCCTCAAAGACGTACTCATCCGTGAACTCGACGCACTAAGCGCACAAACTCCTCAGGAACGTATCAACGCTCGCATTGAGAAGTTTTGTAATATGGGAGTAGTGGTAGAATAAGGCCTTAGCCTTTATCCTGACACAGCTCTACCAAAATCCCTCCCGTTGATTTGGGGTGAAGAAAAGCAATTAGCTTGTTATCTGCTCCTTCCTTTGGTTCATCTGCCAATAGCTCAAAGCCTTCTGCTTTTAAACGTGCCATTTCAGCGCGGATGTCGTCCACCTCAAAGGCGAGGTGATGAATGCCAGGACCACGTTTATCGAGGTATTTCGCAATAGGTGAACCCTCGTGATTTGCTCCTAACAGCTCGATTTTAGCTTCCTGCCCAATTTGAAAGAATGAGGTGGTAACCCCTTCTCTTTCTACTACTTCATCCTTATAAGCAGCCTTCCCGAAAAGTCGGGCAAATAACGCATTGGCTTCGTCCAGATTGGCAATGGCCAATCCAATATGTTCAACTCGTAAAAACATTTCGCTATTTAATTTTAATCTCCAACTTACTGAATCGGGTTTTCTTTCTACCGAAATAAGCCCAAACCACTGAGCCTTTCCAAACACCGGGAATAGATCGAAACGGTTTTAAGCTCCACGCTTTTCTGTGTGTCATCACTTGACCTATTTTGGCGTAAAAGGCAAAGTGCGCATGAATAATTGCCCAACAACCGGTCAAATTTCCTTGGGTGATGAATCGTGCTCCGGTTACGCCATCCAACACCAAACGGGTGAAAATTTTTGGAATAGCTTCTGAAGCGGGTAGGTTTTTAGCCAGCATCCACAAGCTGTTTCTGAAGTTGAGAAACACCTTTCTGCTGCTACCATAATTCAGTGTGCCGCCACCGAGGTGATAAACCACTGACTCTGGCTGGTAAGTGAGTCGATAACCCAACAAATGAAGCCGCCAGCATAGGTCTATTTCCTCCATGTGAGCGAAAAAGCCGGAATCAAATCCACCAGCTTGCATAAAAGCAGACTTCCTGATGGCCATACAAGCACCAGAAACCCAAAACACTTCGCAAGATTCATCGTATTGCCCACTGTCTTTCTCCAAGGTTTCAAACAATCGACCCCTGCAAAATGGGTAGCCATAACGGTCTATAAATCCACCTGCGGCTCCGGCATACTCAAAATGGTCTCTTTTTTTGTGGTCTAAAATTTTAGGTTGAATGGCTGCTACGTCCGGGTGTTCCAAAAATTCCTCCATCAAAGGCTTGAGCCAGTTGGAATCCACCGCTACATCGGAGTTAACCAGTACCAGAAATTCTGTCTGTATGGCTTTCAACCCTTCATTATAACCTCCAGCGTAGCCGTAATTTTGATTAAGCTGCACCACTTCCACTTGTGGATGATGCTGGCGTAACCAAGCTACCGAGTCGTCGGTTGAGGCATTGTCAATCACCACTACCCTCAACGAAGGATAGTTGGTCTGAAGGAGTGAAGGTAAAAACTCCTGCAAATGCCTGCTGCCATTGTAGTTAAGAATGGCCAAGCAGCATTCAGGCCAAGGGGCGTGAGAGATGTGCGCGCTCATTGCGGGTGTTACTGAATTTCCATCGTTTATGTGACCAAATCCAGAGTTCGGGTGCTTCATCCACCAGATCAGTCAGCACTTGGCTATGCAAATCGGTCAGGGTATATAGGGGCAACGCTCGTGGATTTTCAGTTAATAGTTCAAAGGTGATGGTGTAAAAGCCTCGTTTCGTTCTTCTCATTTTCCCGAAAACCACTGCGTGATCAAACTTTCGTGCTACCACTTCGGCTCCGGCATAAACCGGCGTTTCACGGTGAAGAAATTGCGTCCAGATGTAATCGTTTTGGGGTTGAGGGCATTGGTCAGAACCAAAATAAGTTGCGAACGGTCGGGCTGAGGGTTCCTTCAAGGTTTTGAATAACTGTTTCATAGGAACCGGCTTTGCGCCGAACCTAGAGCGAAATTGCTGATAGGCATATTCAAATGCTTCGCTACTCAAGGGCTTATAGATAAAATAAAGCTGATGTTTGCAATGAAGTGAAAAAGCGAAGGCGAACCATTCCCAATTGGCATGATGACCCAATAGATGGACCACACTTTTTCCTTCCTCAGCCAGCCTGTTTACCAACTCAGGATTGGTAATTTTCACACGCTTATTGATTTCAGCTTCAGAGATGCTGAAGCTCTTGACCGATTCTGCCATTAAATCGCTAAGAAATCGGTAGAATTTTTTCTCCGTTTGTTTAAGCTTCGTTTCTGACCAATCGGGATAACAACCTTGAAGATTGGCCATCACCACCTTTCTGCGATATTTTAACCCATAATAGAGCAGTAAATAAACGACGTTTGCCCAGGCATAATGAATACGCATGGGCAAACGTGAAAACGTCTGCAAAAGCAGAAAAATGAAACGATGATAAGTCTCTTTCAACTATTGGTTGCGGTAGTTCTGATCGAGGTAATTGCCGAAATGTTCGCGCTGATTGGTTTGATCCACGTTGTTGATGGGGGTAGTACGGCTGAAAATCAGGAGTTTCCACTGTGGATCGAAGGGTTCTGCGAAGGCTTCGGAGTGAATAAGGCGATAGTCGTTGCTGACTAAGTCAGGATTATAGAATACAAAACGAACGTTGTTTTGCTTTTTCAAGGTGTAATACCACCAGATTTCGTACGGATAAGCGGAAGGCTCATTATCCACAACGGTGCGGCTGTTGGGTGGACCATATTGGAGGAAAACACGACCTCGTTCGGTTTCAAAGCCGCGCATGATTTTATTGCCAAACTTCTTGTTGCATGTCAAAACCAACTCTTGGTATTTCTTCCACTCATCAGCAGGATTATTTTGATTTCTGGTGTACCAAAAAGTGAAAATAAAGCGGCGCATTCGGTCGTAATCGGGCTTCTTTTTGTCCTTCAGCAGTTCATCTACGTAAGTACGCTCGTTTTCTTCGGCTATTGGTCTCAAGCACCCCACGTGGTCACGAAGGAGTTTTTCTGACATCGTATCCACGAAAGATTTGTTGTAATTGAGGCTATACATCGCTGACTCATCAAAACGTTTGTTTTTGTTGAGTCGTTGGAAGAAGCCTTTGCGGGCTTCTACCAGCTCATTTCTTGCATTTCTTAGCTCAAAAACGAGGTTATAATCTCCGGTTTTTAGCTCATCTACGGGGATTTCAGCCAGCAATACTTCTACTGATTTACCCTGAACCTTTCGCTGAACGTAGGTCTCTTCCAGCATTTCTCCACTACTCTGTCTTTCAACATAAGTTTTCAGAATGAAAATGGAATCTTTCAACGTCCCGGGTAGATACAGCTCCGAATAGTAACGCAAAGTATCGTTCTGCTTACCATAAAAATTTGAACAAAGCGGAAGAAGCGAGAATCCAGATTTGGTCATGGGTCCTTCTTCCTTGGCAGGTTGGAAGCTGAGCAAGAAAACGAGATCGGAAAACTGGGGCTGATTAGCTTCAGCCACAACATCGAGTTCCTGAACCGTTGAAGCTTTATTCAAACTATCGTTTACATCGAGCAAGTTGAGCCTCACTTGGTATTTACCCGGCTCTAAGGCAAAGCGTTGCAAGTCGATAAAGCGAAAATCGGGTGCAGAAACGCTGTCTAACTCCGGACTTCGGAGCACATACTTGTCGAAGGCTGCAATTTTCTTCCCTTGTTCAAAGGTGATAATTACTTGTAATCCACCCTGAAAGCGTTTGTTTTTATTCTTCACCAGGGTAACCGAGCGGCTGGAAACCATGAGATAAGTTTCCGCATAGGCCCCTTTAGCCGGCGATTTAAAAGCAGCAACCTGAAAACGTGCATCCAGTGCGTGAGACTGAATGGCGAATAGCAGCATGAAAACGGACAGAATTACTCGCATTCCGCACAATATCTGCAAATTTGACTGCTGGTACAACCCGTTTTATGGCATACACTTCTCCCTTAACATGCTTTCCTGCAATTGGACATTGGGTTTTAGCCCTCGACCAAGGACATTGGCAATTGGAAGCTTGGGAAAACTTTGTTAAATCAACCGATCGAAACCGCTATTGGCTTCACAGTCATCAAGATACCTTTCGATTGAGTTTGCCGGTTGCCGGAGGAAGAAGCCAGAAAACCCCGATTCAAGCGCTGTTACTCGATGAGACTACACCATGGCGTGAGCAACACCTTACCATCATTCGAAACGCTTATGCTGCAAGCCCCTTTTTTGAGGATTTCTTTCCAGAAATAGAGACTTGCTACCGTAATGGCTCCAACCATTTATTCGAGTTTAATTTGGAGCTTTTTCATTATTGTAGAGAATGGCTTTGCCCTGACCTCGCTTGGTCGCTGACCACCCGCTGGCAAGGGCCTTATCCGGCAGAAAGTCCGAATTTAGAGCTTCCCTCCTATTTCAGGCCATTTCCTTTACAAAATCCTCACGAATTAGCTCGACTCTCCGTCCTTGATTTATTGTTTCAAGAAGGACCTTGGGCAGCAGTTTGGCTTGAAGAAGCGGTTAAGTTTTACCGGACGCGGTGAGGCCACTATTCGTTTTTGTAACTTGCAGCGATTTATGCGTAAACCTTGTATTTGGTCATTTGGAATAGCCGGCTTGCTTTTGCTTGGCCTGACGTCCCAAGCACAGACCTTCGAACAAAAGACAGTCAATATCGGGAACGTCGGACTTAACGTTACCAATGCCGGCACCGTTGGACTTCCGAACGTAAGGAACAACCCACAGGGGCCACCTTCTATGGAATATCCATTAAATTCAGGTATCGAACATTTGTTTGAATCAGGCATCTGGATAGGCTGTAAAATCAATAATCAGAATATTGCGGTAAGTACAGCTACCGTTGACGATGCGGCAGGATATCTACCCGGAAAGCGAGGTTTTGAATTCACTCCACTTCCAGGAAGACCAGTGGTAGAACGCTCTTCTTTGACTGAAAGTCCGGTGTTTTCTACCTCTGCCATCTCCCATCAAGACTATGTCTTACACTTTACAGACTCCTTCACCATTGTTCCCAACTCTAACCAGCCCATCAGCGATCACTTAACTCCGCTTAGAGCGAGAGTTAAGCTGGAAACCTATGCTTGGGACTTTTCATACGCCGACTTTTTTGTGATGCTCAACTACGAAATCACGAACGTGAGCACCTCAACTTGGGATTCTGTTTACCTCGGCAATTGGAGCGATTTGGTAGTAAGAAACGTGAATGTGAGCACCGACCAAGGCTCAGCCTTCTTCAACAAAGGCGGCATCGGATACGTAGATTCTCTAAATGCGATATACGCTTACGACATCGCCGGCGACCCTGGTTTCACCAACTCTTATGGTTCCATTCAGTGCTTAGGAGGAATTTGGAGAGGGCAGTATTTCCACCCGAAAAATGCGGCACAATTCACCAACCAGGGACTTCCGGCCCCGAAAATTGTCCCTAACTACTGGATTTACAACCTTCAGGCCCCTACCAACGACCCACTACGTTACGACAGGATGCAAAATCCGGGTGATTTCTCTCCCGCAGCCAACCTGGGAACGCCAGCTAACCGCGTTCAGTTACTATCTACCGGCCCTTTTGTTCAAATTGCACCCAACGAATCGGTAACCTTGGTCTTCGCTTACGTTTGCGCCAAGCAACTTCCGGATAACCCGAAAGACTCTCCGCTTGCAAGAACTAAATTGTTAGACAACCTCGGTTGGGCCAGAAGAACCTTCCTCGGTGAAGATGCCAATGAAAATGGCCAACTCGATCCCGGAGAAGACCAAAATGGCAACAACCGCCTCGACCGCTTTATTCTTCCAGAACCTCCTGCTAACCCAAAAACCAGGGTAGAAGTTGAGAACAATAAAGTGACCTTGTATTGGGCAGATAATGCAGAAAACTCCCTTGACCCCATCAGCAGAATTAAAGATTTTGAAGGCTATAGAATCTACCGCACCAATGCAGGTGACGACATTAAACTTCAACTCGACAACCGTAATCTGCTGCGTCAGTACGACAAAACAGGCAATTCTATTGGTTTCAACAACGGATTTGAGGAAGTCAAGCTCGCAACCCCCAAAACCTTTGAAGGCGACTCAACCTCCTATCAATACGCCTACACCATCGACAATTTGCTCAACGGTTGGCAGTATCTCTTCACCGTGGTTTCCTTTGACGCTGGCAATCCAGCCATCGGTTTACCTTCCTTAGAATCCTCCGTAGCCAGAAATACCCGCAGGGCTTTTGTAGGAACACCAGCCAGTGCCATCAACGGTGACGACCAGGACAAAGAAATTGGGGTTTATCCTAATCCTTATCGCGTAAGTGGAGCATGGGATGGCACCACCAGTCGCTCCAGAAAAATCATGTTTTATAACCTTCCGAGAAAAGCAGAAATCCGGATTTACACCCTGTCAGGAGATATAGTAACCACCCTAAACCACGATGCTGACAAAACCTTCAACGGAAGTGAAATACAGTGGTACAAAACCTTTGGTGGTGAAAATGCTACCATGCCGGAAGGCGAACATGCTTGGGATATCCTTTCAGAAGAAAAACAAGGTATTGCCACAGGCCTATATCTCTTTACCGTAAAAGACCTGAAAACAGGCAAAATCAAAGAAGGCAAGTTTGCTATCGTAAAGTAATCAACTACTTTAGTCCAATAAAAAAGCCCCGAAATCGGGGCTTTTTTATTGGGGTGCTAGGCTGCTTTTATTCGCTTACGTGTAGCAAGAGGATGTGGAGAGAGTGGACGATGACCCTCTAACCCTATTACCTCAAACTCTCCTCCCTTGTGTTGGTACTCACGAGCGAAATGCGTAATGAACGATAAAAAAGAATGATCAATCAACAAGGTATTGGTCAAGTCAAACTTCACTTTACCTTCGTTAGGTAAATCCATCAACATCTTTTTAAATCCAAGTAAATTGGAGAAAACAGCTGATCCTTCAACCTTAATCACCGTGCTTTCTCCTTGTTCAATTTGCTTGTAATTTGCTTTGAAAAGGCTCTTCAAGGGGGCTCCGTTGAAAAAATGAAAAATGATTTTAACTAAAATCCCTGCCACAACGCCCAGCAATAAATCTTCCGCAAGCGTAATGATAATAGTGGTAAGGAAAATCGCTAGTTGCTCCTTGCCAATGTGATACACATGAACGAACTCCTTGGGCGCTGCCAATCGATAACCTGCGAAAATGAGCATGGCGGCAAGCGCTGCATTGGGAATCATCTCAATTACCGGAATCAGGAAAAACATGGCTAACAAGAGGAAGATGCCGTGAAAGAAGTTGGACCATTTGGTTTGGGCACCAAAAGTGATGTTGGCTGAACTTCTCACCACTTCGGAAATCATGGGAAGGCCACCCAGCAACCCGGATAATGCATTGCCTGCACCCTGAGCTTTTAAATCTCCATTGTAATCACTTTCTCGGCGGTAAGGATCAAGGTTATCCATGGCTTTCACCGTAAGTAACGACTCAAGACTGGATACAAAGAGGAACATGAGCACATACTTCCAAAAGGCAAAAGTGCCAATCATGGAAAAGTCAACATGGATGCCCACACTGCCCCAAAAGTCTCCGATTTTAACGAGAGAATAGCCGGGCTCCGTATCCGAAAAGTGCATGTACAGCGAGTAAGGAATGGCAACCAACAAGACCAACATCGGTGCTGGCACCTTTTTCATCAACTCCGATTTAACCTTAGGCAAACTGAACAAAATAACCAGCCCAACTAAGCCAATAGCGGCAATCCGCCAGTGTGCATGGGTGATGAATTTAGGAATATCGCGAATCAATTCAAGCGGGCCCTCACCTTTGTAATATTCAGGTTCAGTACCCAATAAAACCGGTATTTGTTTCGCCATGATGATGATTCCGATGGCCGCTAACATGCCATGAACCGCGGTATGAGGAAAGAAATCGGACAGGCTGCCAAACTTTAGAAAGCCAAACGCTATTTGCAAAATGGCCATCAACACAATCACCGCACAGACGATATGCCAAGCTTTTTCATCAGCACCAAACTCGGCGATAGCGCTTGCCGCCACGGTGATGAGACCCGCAGCCGGCCCTTTGATGGTCATTTCACTGACTTTGAAAAAGCTGGTAAACAAACCGCCAATCATCGCCGTCAATACCCCCATTGCAGCAGGAAACCCACTCGCTTTAGCGATGCCTAAACTTAAAGGCAAAGCAAGGAGGAAGACCAACAAACCGGAAATCAAATCTTTGTTCCAGTTTTCTTTCAGCCCATTTAAACCCCGGGCTGGAGGATTATTTCTGTTTTGAGACATGTTTTTAAGAAGATTTTAATGCGGTTTCGTGGTTCTTTTTGATGTTAGGGCCGAGAAACAACCGCGCATAGACCCTGACTAAGGCAATACCTCCAAGCACAAAGCTGCTGGATGCGAAGAAGGCCAAAACAAACTGTCTGGAATGGATATGACTGAACAGCAAATCTTCTCCAACAAAAGAATAAGTGATAGGAAAACCCATCAAACCCAAGCTACAGAGCAGAAATAGAAAAGCTAGTTGTGGATATTCCCGTGCATGTCCGTAATAGCCGTTGAGATTGAAAAAGCTACGCTCTTTTTCCAAAAGCTGATGTAACAACCAATAACCAATAAGTCCGGCAGGAACAAATCCACTGAGATAAAACAACGTATGATGCCAATCAAATTCCTCATTAAAAGAAACAGCCAACGCCACCCAACCGTGATTCATCAACACCAGCATCCACGATAGACGTGGGGATTGGCGTTCAGAAAAAGCTTTTAAAACCATCAACAAGCCAATTCCGGCAAAGATTTCCGGTAAAACTTCTCTCACTTCAGTCCACAAGGAGGCGCGAAAAATGTACAACACGCAAGCTGCTGCATACGCAGGTATGAAATAGAGTAGCACATTTCTTTTAGTGAGAAAATCCAGTTGGTGCCCCAGTTTCTTAAGCGGTGAAAAGACGATGCGGTTTAGAAAATGTTCTAACCCCCACTCCTGAACACTCAGGGTGTAGAGGGTGGCATCCAGTTTCTTACGCCATTCAGGTAAAACCTGAGCCGGCTTCTCCTGATAATGGTAAAGCTGATCCCGAATCATGTAGCTCACTACTGAAGGAGAAACCAGCAATTGGTAAGATCTAAGAAATGCATTGCCCATGAAATGAAAGAGCGCCAACGCATTCAACCCTAAGGCGACTTCCACGAACATAATCCCGATTTGCGCTACAGAAGCATACGCAATCCGGGTTTTGATGGTGGTTTGAACATTGGAGATGGCAAAGCCAGAGATGGCCGAAATCACCCCAATTCCGCCAATCACCCAACGGGCAAGAATCTGATGCTCCCAAAATGGAAAGGTTCTTAGCAAAAGAAAAACACCGAAATGAACCGACAATGAGCCATAAAAAATAGCACTCGAAGGCGTGGGGCCTTCCATAGCACGCGGCAACCAAGAAGAAAATGGCCATTGTGCCGATTTAGCGGCCGCCGCCACCAAAAGGCAGAAGGAAATTCCTAACCCAATTAAACTATGCTCCGAAAGCTGATGGTGAACCAGTTCATAGTGGTTCAACTTAAAGAAGGTGATGTTTTCGTGCCATAAATGATGGCTGGCCCACATTGCCAACAAAATCCCGATGTCGCCAATGCGGTAAACCGAAAACACCCTTACCGCATTTCTAACCGGCAAATAACGCTCCCGGTAAAAAGCAACAAGTAAAAAACTGGAGATTCCTAAAAATTCCCAGCCTATAAACAACGTCTCAAAGTTGCCGGATAATACCGTAAGAGTAAACCCAAGGTTAAAAAACAATAACGTATTAAAGAATCGCTTATAACCGGGCTCTAAGTGCATGTAGTAGGCACTATAGCGGACAATGAGTAACGTAATGAAAGTGCCTGTAAAAAGGAATATCGCTGCGTTCCAATCGAAATATAAATCCACCAAAAACGCATAATCGTTGGAGCGATAGAGATTTATCTCCTCAATAATTAACGGTTTTGCTCCTTGAATTATCCAAATAATTAAAAAGGCAAGCAAGAACATGGCTTGCAAAGCAATGCCTGTAAAAGCAATGCCAGAGAGCCAGTTCTCTTTCTTTTCCGACGGAATTAGGCTTGTAAGAAAAACAAGCAAAGGTAGCAAAACCAATATCGGCAATAATTGACTTAACAACTGGGTCATCATGGGCGCATGATATAGATTGGTTGATTATCGGAGCCATTGGCAACAAGCTGTCGGAGTTCAGGATACTCATTCAACGGCTGTTCTTGTAGCTCATAATGTTTGAAAACCCCTTGCTCATAGCGGTACAACGCATGTGAATCTGGGTCTTGCACCATGAGGTGTATCCAATTTTGGAGGAACCAGCTTTTGGTAGCGGGATCTTGTTCGAGCACATGAAAAACCACTTGCGGATGTTGATCTACAATCACCAACAAACGAAGCGGATCGTGGATGTTGACCATCTGAGCAGGTAAACCAGGACGTAAATCGCCGTCCATGCCATTGGCCACCCCAAAAAGCCCAACAACATTATGAGGCAACTTAGAGCCAGCTCCAAGCCGGGCATTGTCAACCCTGGAGAAATAGTATTCCAGGTTGATGCCACCACATACGGGCGCCACTGCTTTAAGAATTCCAGCTAGATAAATGCCTTCAGGATCTTGATAGGGGTCGTAAGAGTTGAGGAAAGCCCTTCTATCTAAAAACAGGTGTCGATTCCACGACCTTCTTCCCACCAAACAAAGTGCGTTGGTAGCATGATTCCATTCCGGCCTGGGTTCGAAAAGAGAGAAAGCACGTTTTCGTACCCTTTCGTGAACCTCCTCCTCTCCTCCTTCTGATGACGCCAATAAGAATCTTCTGGACCGTTCCATGGCGTTTTTATCGAGCGCCGACTTAAACTTGGCTAAATAAACTTGATGAAGTTTCTGATGCGATTCTCCCCACGATTGAAAGTCGAAAAACTGAATATCGTCGCGGGTGGTGTCATGCAAACCTGCCACAAATAGCGTCGTTTCTGGAATGCTTATTCCTCTGGATTCCAAAATTTTACGTACTCCTGCATGATTGGCCATGGTAGCCGCTACCCTAGCATTCACAGAACCTGCCCGGCCACTGCATGCCCCGCAATCGTATCCGGCATAGTAAGTATTGTTGGTGCTGGAAGCGCCATGTCCCACCAAATACACCAAAGGCGCAAACTCAGTGGTAAGCCCAATGCTTTTCAGCAATCCTTCAACCCGGTCTGCCATCTCTGACACCGTAAAACCCACTTGTAACCCATTGATTTTGTGGCCTACAGCCGGAGTTTCTACCACCAGATGCCCATGCGCATCCATGTGGCGGAAGGAAGAAACTGAAGCAGGACTTTCGGATGGATAGAAAATACCCTTCATCAGCTTGAGCGCCGACACAAATCCCATTGTTTGGGAAATAAGCCAACCGCCTAACAAGCCGTGAGAATGACGACTATAATGCGTGTCTTTCTTATGTCGAACCTTGGCTTCCTTCTCCCGAACCAAATGAAGCGGCGTCATAGGTGCCGGACAAACCTTGGTAAAGAACTTGCCATGTTCAGGTAAAAAGTAGAACGCAACATTGAAAAAGCCCGCCGTGCCAAAAGTCTGGCAATTTGGCACTTCCTGTTCAAGGTGACGCCTCAAGGAACACTCCCGGTCGTCGATACAAAAAACAGCTTGAAACTCCGGCTCACGAACAGACGCAATAGACTTAACTTCCGCGTTAAGTCCATTTAATACTTCCTCATAGAACGACCATTCATACGCTTCTTGCCAATATTGCAACCAATGAAATGGAGTTTCAACCCAAACATCAGGAAACAAAGGCGGTGGAGGGGAAACCATTCCTTGGCAAAGCGGCTTCCAAACCGTTCCAAACTTGCGGTCAAGGGCATCTATTTCGAGGAGAAGCTCAAATAGCAGAAAATGTTGCAAACTGATAGGGCGCGGCTTCAACAAGTGGCCCGGATTGTCTTCCAGCACGGCTACCATGCCCGACCATCCCGGATGCTGAAATGCCATATCGAAGAGATATTGCTCCCAATACGAAGCGTCTCCTACTACCAACTCAAGCGCCTGCTCCAAACCGAAGGATTCGTCCTTCAGCAGTTGGCGAGCTCGCTTGCTTTTGAATATGGACAAGCTGCTGTACTGGTCCATCATCCGGATGGTATTCAGAAAATCGGTTCCTTTAACGGGAAGCTCTTTCTGAGCAATTCCCTGATCCAGATAGGCAGCAACCCAGCGAAATAGTAACGGATGTACTTCTTTGCTAAGATTGAGGTGATAATCTGTTTTCCAGTGATCGTACAACAAACCAATTCTACCTTCAAATACTTGAGTAGCCGGTTCATGTAGCATTTTATCGAGAAACTCTTGTGAGGAAGTAGCTGGTTGCTGATGAAGTACTTTTTTCAGTAGCGCCGGTTTAATCTTACCTTTTTGGTATAGCAAACGGTATTCTTCAAGACTCAAGTACGTCTTGTAACCAAATACCTGGTTAGCGCGTTTCATGGCTTCATGAAAGGGAAGCGCTTGGAAACCATGCAGGGTATTGTGGTGGATAAAGTCTTTTAATGGGGCTTGCGAAGGCAGGTAATGACGGATATGCACGAGCATATCCTCGATGGAGTGATGTTCCTTGTGGTGCATTGAAAATTGAAAAGTGAAAGGTTGAATGACTTACTGATTGCAATCAGGTCATCAACAATCGATTTTCAACTGACAATACGCTTCATAAAAAGGAAAAACAAGGTGAACACTTTTATTCTTAAATCCCTGATATTGAGCTAATTCAAATTGAAATCGCTCAATATATTTGCCACTTTGGTGGAAATGTCCGGATTTGAAATGATGATATTCTTCTTGAAATTGGTTTTTATCCTCTTCGCTTTCTTCCAGGTATTCTTCTCCCTCAAAGAAGAGATTAATCAAATCAAAGGAGGTAAGCCCTCCTTGTCCTATTTCTTTGGCATTAGCTGAGGAAAAGCTTGTTTGATGGCTGTTGAACAACACACCGCTGCAAACCATTACAAGTCCCACTACCCCAATGGGGACGAGACGAAATAATGAAAAAAGGTGCTTTTTAATTGCCATCAATTGAATAATCAGACAAACTTATCTTAAATATTTTATCTTGTTATTGGGATTTGATTAAAATTGACTTTTGAAACGAAAAATTAATCCTGTTAGGTTGCTAATTGAACCTCAATAATCCAAATTTAAGGTGCTTTCAAGATTGATAAATTACCAAATAATTGCTTGATATTGAAGGAAAAACACCTGCAAAAACAAGAGAAGCTATTGCAGGACATGCACGACTCGAAAGCCATTATACAAATTGAAGAATGCTCCCTATCAGTTTGCAAAAAAGTACCACTACTCTTCTTCTTCGAAGTATAACTTGTAAAATTTTCGTCCATCAGGATCCATGCCGCGCTCAATCTTGCTTTTGTCTCCGTGGATGTACACATGAAAATTACGATCAAGCTTTAAAACGCTCTTGAAAACCTTTTGCTGCTTCTTCACCGCCTGTGGCGAAAGTTCAAATCCATCTTCCCAAATGCCGAAACCTTCTGCAACGTCTTGTTGGGTAAAGCTTCTAAACTGCTGAATTAAGGGCTCTTCAACTAATACTTCTCGCTCAAAATCCTGCTTGGAAAAGTTTTCCTGTGTCTTGAAGAAATCCGCTGTTCGGTTCATCAAGTCAATGGTGTCGGCTTTGGAAAAGTCCAACGATTCTACCACGCCATGTTGAATAAAATCCTTGGTTCTGTTGATGACCTGTTTGGTCTTGTGAAAACTGTCGGCGCGTGGTTCTGCTGACAGAAAGGCTTCTGTCCAATATTGGCTTTCTTCTGCCTTCGACTGCCTGTCTGATAGCAAAATTTGGTAACCTTCGGCTTCGTCCATGTTCAGGATGATGGCGCCTTTCTCGAACTTACTGAGTTCTATTCCTTCCTGATAGCCCAAAACCAAGTCGCCATCTTCTTGTACCACATCAAAAAACGGTGTACGTGTTTCGGTTTTGAAGATGCCGATGGCTTGATAGCGACGACCCTCGTGTTCCACTTCTCTCAGATAAGCCACAAAAAGCTCCCCAGCTTTAATCATGGGATGCCTCGACTGCTGATGCAGATGCCGAGCGATTTCAGTGGCTTGTTGATGCAAAGAAGAAGGCGATTGAAAGAGCTGTTTGCACAAATTGTACAACACATGGTATTGTAAATCGGTGTGGTGCACAAACGACCAACGTTCATACTGACTATTGAACCTGCCGGTGAAAAAATCACGCATGGTTTTACCCAAATGCTCGTCCGGTTGAATAGCGCCACTGGCATGAACTACTGGTTCGCCATTACCGATGTTGCCAACATAATGTACGGAGAGTGCTTCTAGGGTAGAAAGTTGAAAATTCATGCTTCAATTTGCTTCGAAAAAAAAGTCCGGGTGACTTGCTCGTCTTGCTTCAATGCTTGTGTTAACGCCTCCAGGCTTTCAAATTTTTGATCAGGTCGAATGAAAGAGTAAAGCCTGACATTCAGTGTCTTTCCATACAAGTCTTCGTTGAAGTCAAGCAGGTTTACTTCAACCCTCAATTCGGTTTTCCCGGCTAAACTTGGCCGCTTTCCGATGTACAACATGGCAGGAATAGTGGCGTCGTAGAGACCTGCTTTTACTGCATAAATGCCTTCGGGTGGCAACAGTTTGTAAGCATTTGGCAGTGCAAGGTTGGCAGTAGGAAATCCGATGGTCCTCCCAATTTGGTCGCCTTTCACCACTTCGCCGCGAATAAGATACGGTTTCGTGAGTAGCCGGTTGGCTTTTTCCAACTCGCCCGCTTGAAGATGCTGGCGAATTTGCGTAGAACTTACCTCCCAATTGGTCAACTGCTGACGGGGAATTTCTTCTACCTGATAGCCATATTGTTCGGCACGCGCACTTAGAAAGTGAATGTCGCCTTGCCTGTCGTGCCCGAATCGGTGGTCATGGCCAATGACCACAATACCGGCATGCAAAGAATTGACAAGCACCTCCCGAACGAATTCTTCAGCTGAAAGCCGTGAAAAGGCCTCACCAAAGGGCAAAATGAATAACTTATCTAGGTTAGCCTCTTCCAACAGATTTATTTTCTCATCCGTTGAAGAAAGCAACCGAAGTTTGTCCACGTCTTTGTTAAGCGCAATTCTGGGATGTGGTTCGAAAGTTACTAACGCAGACTTCATCCCGCTTTTTTGCGCTAAAGTCTGAATGCGCGAAAGTAAAACCCGATGTCCGTAGTGAACGCCATCGTAAGTTCCGATGGTTACTACCAACCGGTCCGAAGAACGATATGCGTCAAGACTGCGATAAATCTCCATGTTCCGGCTGAAAAAGCGCAGCTAATTGTGCAACATTCAAGGCATCCTCAATGCGATTATCGCCAATAGCCGTTCTACGCAGGGCGGTAAGCGTTCCGCCAACGCCCAGTCGCTGCCCCACTTCATGTGCGAGCGTGCGGATGTAAGTGCCTTTTGAACAGCGAACCCGAAAATGTACTTCTGGATTCTCCCATCGGACCAATTCAAATTCATAAATCTCAATGGGGCGCTCCTTAATTTCCACTTCTACCCCTTTTCTGGCAGAAGCGTAAGCTCGTTTTCCATCAACTTTAATGGCAGAATACACTGGAGGTCGTTGCATAATAGCTCCTACAAATTGGGACATCGCAGCTTCTACTTGTTCCTTTGTAATGGTTGAAACATCTTGGTGTTGTTCAGGCTCAGTCTCCATATCGAAACTGGGCGTGACAAATCCAAGGGTAATGGTGCCGGTGTACTCCTTTTCTTGCCCTTGAAAACTGTCGATGATCTTGGTCTTTTTCCCGGTGCACAATATCATTAAACCGGTAGCCAAAGGATCCAAAGTACCAGCATGACCAATCTTTGCAGCTTTGGTGATGCGTTTCACTTGTTTTACTAACTGAAAAGAAGTCTGACCGTGGGCTTTATCCATCAGCAGTACTTCTCCAAGTTCAAAATCGAATGTTTTCAATGAATGTCCAGGGGAATGTCTAAAGCGAGCATAATCAGAATTATCGCACCTACGATAATCCGGTAATAACCGAATACTTTGAAACCATAGCGGGTCAGCATTCCGATGAAGGTTTTTATCGCAAGCAAAGCCACAATAAAAGCGACTGCATTGCCTATCAACAACAGACTTAGGTTATCTGAAGTAATCACCTCATGATTCTTAAGCAGTTTATAGCCGGAAGCTGCAAACATGGTGGGAACAGCCAAGAAAAAGGAAAATTCAGCAGCTTGCTTGCGATTGAATCCACTTTGCATGCCACCAATGATGGTAGCCGCAGACCTGGAAACACCCGGAATCAAGGCTAAACACTGGAAAAATCCAATCAATAGCGCGTTTTTCGGTTTTACTTCTTTTTCAGGTTGAAGTTCATTGGCTTTAAACCAATCATCTACCTTCAACAAAACAATTCCACCTAATAACAAACTAACTGCAACTACCGGAACACTTTCCAGCATGGCATCAATTTGATCGCCCAAAAGAAAACCAATTAAGGCTGCTGGTAAAAAGGCAATCAGCAGCTTGATGTAGAAGTCAATGGATTGAAAAAAGCGTTTCCAATACAGCACCACTACACTAAGGATGGCGCCAAACTGAATATTAACCGTAAACGCTTTTAGAAAATCATCTGATTTCATCCCCAAAATTCCTTGGGTAAGAATCATATGACCAGTAGAAGAAACCGGCAGAAACTCGGTAACCCCTTCTACAATCGCGATTAATACGGCTTCCAGAACGGTCATTGTCCTTGCTTCGATTTATCTCGGTACAGAATAGCGACAACTTCCAGCACAAAGCCGGCGATAACCAAAATAGGCGCAACCGTAATCTTGGCAGCACTGTAAATATCTTCCGAGCCTGACATTAAAATGTAGCCGATAATCATCAGCAAAAGGCCGGCACCGGCAATCATGAAATTGGTTTTTCCGAAAAGGAAATTCGTATTAGGGTTGCTCATGTTAGGAATAGAGTTCTTCAAGGTTATACCGCAAATAACGGCTGATGGCAGTGTAAGTAGAAAACCAGCTTAGCAAAAGACCAGCGCCAAGTACGGCGGCCAAAAGTACAGCAACTTCTTCTAATCGCTGCAAGCTGGCCAGTTCCGGCAATCGATATTGCGCGGCTGCCATGGTAGCAACCAGCAGCAAAACTGCCAAAACACCGGCAAAAAAGCCATTCATTAGGGCTTTAAGTAAATATGGTTTTCTAATGAAAGATTTCGTAGCACCTACCAACTGCATGGTTTTGATGAGAAATCGTTGAGAGAATAAAGCCAGCTTTACCGACTGGTTAATCAGTATAAAGCTGGTTAGAAGCAGGATGAGACTGAATCCTCCAAAAAGAAGGATGACCTGTTCAGCATGTTGATCCAGAAGCTGCAAGGCATTTTCCTGGTAATAAACTTCTTTTACGATGGGATGCACACTCAGTCGGGCTTTCACTGGCAAAATACTGTCTCTTCTGGCATATTCTGCTCTTAAGTTGACGTTAAAAGAAGCCATCAACGGATTGTAATCGAGAAAACTAACAAAATCTTCACCTAAATCGCGCTTCATCAAGCCTGAAGCTTCTTCCTTGCTGATGTATTTAACCGACTTGGTAAATGGTGCAGCTTTCAAATCCCTATACAACTGATTGATAGGAGCCGCGGTTGCGCTTTCGTCCAAAAACACTTGTAAAAGCAGGTTTTCACGCACAAACGACGACAATGCGCCTGCATGTAATGCAACCAAACCGAACAGTCCCAACACGTATAAAACCAGCGTAACGGAAATCACCGAGCTCAACGCTGCCCGTCTCGCCCTCATGCGGAAGTATTTTAACCCACTTTGCGCCATCGGGCGACTAAGTTAAGAGAAAATCAGGTGCTTATCTTTGCGCAAATTTTTCCCACAGCTCCTATGAATACTTCTGAGATAGAATCGCGTTGGCAAGCATACTGGCAAAGTAACCACACCTACCAAGTTAGCCCCTCTTCTTCCCGTCCTAAGTTTTACGTCCTCGACATGTTCCCCTACCCTTCCGGTGCCGGGTTGCATGTGGGGCATCCGCTCGGGTACATTGCCACCGACATCTTCTCCAGGTACAAACGCATGCAAGGCTTAGAGGTGCTGCACCCTATGGGCTTCGACTCCTTCGGCTTACCTGCCGAGCAATACGCCATTCAAACCGGCCAACACCCTGCGGTTACCACCGAAAGTAACATCGCCCGCTACAAGGAACAGCTCAATAAAATTGGCTTGGGCTACGACTGGTCCAGGGAAATTCGCACCTCCGATCCTCAATATTACCGCTGGACTCAGTGGATCTTCCTTCAGTTGTTCAAGTCGTGGTACAACGAACAATCAGGGAAAGCCGAATCTATTGAAACGCTCATTGCGCAATTTCAAAAGTCAGGCTATACCCATCACGAAGAAAATCTCACCGGAAATATCGAAGAAGAACTTTGCTCTTTCACCGCTGATCAGTGGAATCAGATGAGTGAAGCTACTCAAGAGAAAGTGTTGCAACATTTTCGCTTGGCTTACCTCAGCGATACCATGGTGAACTGGTGCCCCGCTTTAGGCACTGTTCTCGCCAACGATGAGGTGAAAGACGGCTTCTCAGAACGTGGCGGTCACCCTGTTGAGCGAAAAAAAATGAAGCAATGGTCGCTGCGAATTACCGCTTATGCCGACCGTTTGCTGGAAGGACTCGATTCCCTCGACTGGAGCGAAGCCTTGAAGGAAGCTCAACGCAACTGGATTGGTAAAAGTGAAGGTGCCTCTGTCAAATTCGCGCTGGAAAATCGCCCTGCCCTTTCCATCGAAGTGTTTACCACCCGTCCTGATACGCTTTTTGGCGTGTCCTTCCTCACATTAGCTCCCGAACACGAATGGGTGGACCTGCTCACCACCCCTGAACAAAAAGAGGAAGTGATGGCCTATAAAACCATGGCCACCAATCGCTCCGAAAGAGAACGTCAAGCCGATGTCAACCGCATTACCGGCGTATTCACCGGCTCTTACGCCATCCATCCTTTGTCAGGAGAGAAAATCCCGGTGTGGGTAGGCGACTATGTGTTGGTAGGCTACGGTACCGGAGCTGTTATGGCTGTTCCTGCCGGCGATGAGCGCGACTGGAGATTCGCCAAACACTTCAACCTGCCTATTCCGCCCATCTTCGAAGGCCATGACCCCGAAACCGGAGCTGAAGTTTCGAAAAAAGTAAAGCTCATTAACTCTCAGTTTCTCAATGGCACTTGCGGCGCAGACGCGATGAGAAAAGTAATTGAGGTGTTAGAGCAAGGAAACCACGGTAACGGCCGCACCAACTACCGCTTGCGCGACGCCGCCTTCGGCAGACAGCGCTATTGGGGAGAACCCATTCCGGTGTATTTCGAAAACGGCGTCCCTAAGCCACTTCCCGAATCTGAACTTCCCCTTGTTTTGCCGGAAGTTGACAAATTTCTGCCTACCGCAGAAGGAGAACCCCCACTCGCACGCGCTGCCAACTGGAACTACCAAGGTCACCCACTAGAAACTACTACCATGCCCGGCTGGGCAGGCTCCTCTTGGTATTTCATCCGCTACATGGACGCCCAAAATCCAGTTGCTTTGGCCAATCCAGAAGCCATCCGCTATTGGCAGCAAGTGGATTTGTACCTCGGAGGCTCTGAGCACGCCACCGGACACCTGCTCTACGTCCGCTTTTGGACCATGTTCCTCTACGACCTCGGCATCCTGCCTTTTTCAGAGCCCGCCAAAAAGCTGATCAACCAAGGCATGATCCAAGGCAAATCGGCCCTGGCTTACCAATTGAAAGGCGGCAACACTTTGTACTCCGCCGACTTGGTACAAGACGAAACTTGGAGAACCACCCACGGATTCAAACTCGAAGACTTCATCAACGACATCCACCTTCCGGTAGATTGCGTGAAAGGAGAACAACTTGACATCGAGAAATTCCGACAGTCCAACTTCCGCGACCTCCAAGAGAAAGAGCTTCACCTGAACGACAAAGGCGAATTCCGCATCCACTTTACCGTGGAGAAAATGTCGAAGAGCAAGCTGAACGTGGTGAATCCTGACGACATCATTGCCCAATACGGCGCCGACACCCTGCGCTTGTACGAGATGTTCTTAGGTCCAATAGAGCTGTCCAAACCCTGGGATACCAACGGCATCGAAGGCGTATTCCGCTTCCTGCGCAAAGTGTGGAACCTGTTTTACGTGGACGGCGTTATCGCCCTCACCGACGAAGCTCCAACCAAAGAAGAATGGAAGATTCTGCATAAGACCATCAAGAAAATAGGGGAAGACATCGAACGATTCTCCTTCAACACCTCCGTCAGTCAGTTCATGATTGCCGTGAACGAGTTAGGCAGCCTGAAATGTAGAAAGAAAGACATCCTGCGCGACTTGCTTCGTTGTATGGCGCCGTTTGCCCCTCACATCACCGCGGAATTATGGAAAGAATCCGGCTTCGGAGAAAACATCGTTCTCGAAAGCTGGCCCGAATTCAAGGAAGAATATCTGGTTGAAGACAGCTTTGAGTATCCCGTTTCCGAAAATGGCAAACTCAGGTTGAAAATGAGCCTCAGCCTTCAACTCGACGTAAAGGAAATTGAAGCAGCCGTACTTGAGCACGAAGGCGTTCAACGCTTTCTCCAAGGTCGCTCCCCCAAGAAAGTGATCATCGTTCCAGGCAAGATTGTGAACGTGGTTGTTTAACCCACAACACCTAAAAGAAAAGGCCGAACTGCTATCGTGGTTCGGCCTTTTTTATTGAGGTCAAGTGAAAAACGGTAGGCAAAGAATGATGATAAATGGTTTAACCCGGAACGGGTCATATGTTAATAGGAACGGATTTGCCGTTGAACATACGACCCCTTCGGGGTCGAACCGTATCGATGTTTCCTATAGCTATTAACATGTAATCCCTTCGGGATTATTCCTTAGTTATAAAGGTTGCAATCCAAATAAGGAGCTAGTAACCGAGAACAATACGCTCTTTGAGCAATTTGATTTTCTTCGAATTAGCTTGACCCGGAACAGGTCATATGTATATAGAAAACCATCATTCCCCCTATGCGACCCCTTCGGGATCAAAAACACGATAAAGAAGGACCTTTTTCGGTTTTAAATCAATAGGATATAGGCCATTGAAATACGCTTTTAACCAAGACTAATAAACTTTTACTCCCTTTAGTCTTATGGAAAAAGTACATTTTGATAAAGAGCCATTCAGCGAGTCCAATTACCAGGCAGCTTCCACTTTCCAACATAATCGTCGGCACACACAATCCTTTATTCCGGCACATACTCCAACAAATCGCCGGGTTGACAATCCAGCGCTGCACACAATGCCTCTAGCGTACTAAAGCGAACCGCTTTAGCCTTACCCGTCTTCAGAATAGACAAGTTAGACAA
>JAIXUI010000108.1 GCA_027484125.1 Bacteroidota bacterium
ATTATCGCGTGTTATTCCGTTCAAAAGCAGCCAATAGTTCACTTTTCACCATCGATAAACCATTTAGCATAAAGTCTGGGGAAACCTTGAACATCAAGTTGTAGAAAGAAGGATGCAGTTTTTAACATTAGATTAGCTTAAACCCTTCTTAATTTTCGCTGTTTAAACAAGTATGAATTTTTTTCGCCCCATCGTTTTTGTCCTTTTATTCTTGCTTCCGGCTCTTAGTATGGCTCAACCTTCTCGTCGTTTCGGCATGGAGAATACCCGTTATGTGGTAAAAGGGCATGTCAAGGATGAAAAGGATAAATCTCGTTTAACAGGAGTTAACATTGTTATCTTTCGGAAGGGTGAAACAAAGCCTTCAGGGAGTACCCAAACGGATAGCATTGGCCGGTTTGCTATAGCACTTCCCGACAAAGGCCCTTGGCAAATTCAGTTGATGTTTTTGGGTTATTCTAGAAAAACGCTGGAGCTTTCCCTTGATAGAATTGAAACTTTCTTAGAAATCCCGCTTGAACGCAGCAGTGCACAGCTCAAAGAAATAGAGGTTACCGGTGTGCAAAAGCGGGTAGAGCAAAAAGGAGATACTACCATCTACAATGCAGATGCTTACAAAGTGAATGTGGATGCCTCTACCGAAGATTTAATCGCCAAAATGCCTGGAATAACCATCGAAAATGGGGTTGTAAAGGCACAAGGCGAGGAAGTAAAACGCGTAACGGTGGATGGGAAAGAGTTTTTTGGTGACGATGTGTCCATGGCCTTGCGTAACCTGCCGGCAGAAGTTGTAGATCGTGTTCAAGTTTTTGATCGTTGGAGCGACCAAGCCATGTTTACCGGCTTCGACGATGGAAATGCGCAGAAAACCATCAACATCACCACCAAAAGAGGAAAAGCCAATGGCATGTTCGGGCGCTTTAGCCTCGGTTATGGAACCGATGACCGCTACTCAGCTTCCGCTAACTTCAACGTCTTCAACGGTGACCGACGCCTCACTGTAATCACCCAATCCAATAACATCAACCAACAGAACTTCAACTTCCAGGATATCCTTGGCATGTTTGGCGGCGGTGGTGGAATGGGTGGAAATATGGGCAGAATGATGATGTCTGGCATGGGCGGTGGCGGTGGCCGTCGCATGATGGGCATGGGCGGCGGAGGTGGAGGTATGGGAGGAATTGATCCTTCAACCTTTTTTATCGGTCAGCGAAATGGCATTTCTACAACTCATGCGTTAGGCTTAAACTTCAATGACCAATGGGGAAGCAAGCTGAAGGTGTCTGGCTCTTATTTCGTTAATTATGGCGATAACGACCAAATTGCTACCAATTTTCGTCAGTTCATTACGGAATCTAACCTCGATTCAGCCTTGACATACCGAGAAAATACCAACCAGAACTCTCTCAACCTGAACCACCGCGCCAACTTCCGCTTCGAATACACCATCGATACCAATCAAAGCATCATTTTCACCCCTCGGTTCAATATCCAGGATAGTAAGATGGATCAGTTGGTTAGCGGCGTTAACAGTTTGCTTACCGGAACCAGGCCCATCAGTATTACAGAAAATCTGAATTCTTCTTTATCTACGGGCTTTCGTCTCGGTCAGGATTTTCTTTACCGCCGTAGGCTAGGTAAACCTGGCAGAACTTTTTCTATCAACCTCAATACTGAATGGAACAACCGCTGGGGAAATACAGGTCTTGTTTCTACCAATGCTTTTGGCCCCAATAGCGATTTTATCAATTCCTTTAACCAAGATGGCAACAACAACCAAAACGGACTAACAATTGGAACAACCCTAACTTACACGGAACCTGTTGGCAAAAACGGACAGCTTTCTTTGAGTTACAATCCGTCGCATACCCTCAATCATAGTGAGCGAAGCATCTTCAATCTTCCTGGGAATATGCGCCCACCGGGATTAGATACTTCACTTTCCAGTTTGCTCGATAATACCTACACGGCACACCGCGGAACGGCAGCTTACCGCCTCAATGCCGGTAAAGTTTCCATTATGGCAGGAATAACCACCCAGTGGGCGCAACTAGAAGCCGGACAGCTATTTCCGGTCAGCTTCAATATATCTCAACCTTTCTTCAATATCCTCCCCAATGCGCAGATGCAATGGAAAATTGCCAATGGCCGAAACTTGCGCGTTAACTACCGAACCAGCACCAATGTGCCTTCTGTAACCCAGTTGCAACCGGTTATTGATAACAGCAATCCGTTGTTGCTCAGCATGGGTAACCCTGACTTACGCCAGGATTTTAGCCATAACCTTTCTGCTCGATACAGCCATACCATGGCAGAATCCGGAAGAAGCTTCTTTGTATTTGCCATGGCGTCGCTTACTCAAGATTATGTGGGCAATCAAACGTTCATCCCCGGAACTGATTCCACCACTGTAATGGGCGTAAAACTTCGTCCTGGTGCGCAGCTTTCACGTCCAACCAACTTAGATGGTTTCATTAGCAGCCGTTTATTTATGACTTATGGATTTCCGGTGAAATTTCTGAAATCTAACCTGAACCTCAACACCGGTGTGACTTTTCAACGTACTCCAGGCCTTATCAACGACGATAAAAACTTGGCAGACAACCTCGCAGCAAACGCCGGTTTTTTCCTAGGCTCCAACATTAGCGAGAAAATAGATTTTAGTGTCGGATACAACTTCGCTTATAACAACGTGACCAACAGTTTAAGGCCGCAATCCAATTACAACTTCAGTAATCATACCCTCAACATTCGTGGAAACTGGCAGTTCTGGAAAGGATTATTCCTCAATCTAACCTCGGTAACCACGTTAAACAACGGCCTTACCGACGGATTTAATCAGAATTTCACTTTGATGTCGGCGTCATTGGGGTACAAAATGTTGAAAAATAACGCGCTGGAACTAAAGCTTTCTGTATTCGACGCACTCCAACAAAACACCGCAGTCAGCAGGAATGTGACAGAAACCTATGTGGAAGATCAGACCAGCAACGTACTGACTACTTACTACATGTTCACAGTTTCTTATAACATCAGAAAGTTTAAGACTGAAGGCATGGGCGGCGGTATGCCGATGATGCGTTTCGGGTTTTAATGGAGTTGTTAAGGCTTTTCTTTTGCTATTTGCAACTTCATTGCAAAGACTGGCGTTTATCCATAAATTGTAGCCATGCGTCGGTTTATCCTGTTTTCAATCGTTGGAGTTTGGCTGTTCAGTTCGTGTAATGAGAACGAATCTTCAACGCCAGTTACAGAAAAAGTGCAACTCGAAATCAACTTCGACCACTTTTTCAATAATGACAGCATTTTGCTTGATCAATCCATTCATGTTTCTCAAGCAGGAGATTCACTCAAGTTCGAAGCCTTAAAGTTCTTTGTATCGGAAGTGCGATTGTTGAAGGCAGGTGGTGATACCGTTAAAGTTCCATTTTATGGACTTATTGACATGAAACGGCCCGCTTTCCGGAAGCTCTTACTCTCTGATTTACCTGCAGGAAATTATTCAGGAATGCTTTTTTCAATCGGAATTGATTCTGCGACTAACAGCGCGGACCCCAATCAATACGCGCCGGGCAGTGTCCTCAACCCACTTGTTCACCAGGATATGTATTGGGATTGGGCCACAGGTTTTATTTTTTGTAAAGTCGAAGGAAGCTACCCCAGTTCTTCAGGTGTTACCAACAGCTTTGTCTTCCATTTTGGCTTTAATCGTTGGAAGAAATCACACCTTATTACGAAGAACTTTACCCTTCAACCTGGTGTAACGGCATTAAGACTAAAAGCAGATTGGGGTAAAATGTTTAATAATCCACAACCTTACGACCTCGAAACCATGGGTGACTTTTCACACTCCATTGGCGACTCCACCAGAATTCCGGTATTATTTGGAAATATGACCGGAATGATGTCAGCACGTTAGATATTTGTATGATGAGGAATTGGGTATATACCACTTTGTTTTCAGCCGGGTTGGTGGCTGCTTTGGTTGCTTGCCAACCGGATAGTGCCACCACACCAACTCCAGCTCCTCAATTTCCGACACCCAAGGATACTACTATTGCCATGCCTGCTGGATTGCCAAGAGTAGATTGGCCTTCTGACAATAAACCAACAGTTGAAGGTATCGCTTTAGGGAAAGCACTCTTTTTTGACCCTATTCTTTCTCTTGACAGCTCCATTTCCTGTAACAGTTGCCACCATCAGGAATATGCTTTCTCCGACAAACCCAATGCTAGATTTAGCCAAGGGGTAGGAGGGACTCGCGGGAAACGCAACTCCATGCCGCTCTTCAATATGTTGTGGGTGAAGGAAGGGTTCTTTTGGGATGGAAGAGCCACCATGCTGCGTCATCAAGTAACCATGCCAATTCGTGATCCGCTGGAAATGAAAGAAAGCATGGATAATGTGATGAATAAACTTAGTCGACATCCTCAATATCCCCAGATGTTTGGTAAAGCGTTCGGAAATACCACCATTAATGAGAATAGAGTGGCGCTGGCTTTAGAACAATTTCTTTTTACCATGATTTCGGCTACTACCAAATTCGATTC
>JAIXUI010000166.1 GCA_027484125.1 Bacteroidota bacterium
ACTTACTAAGTTCAATTTTAATCCTCCCCAGTACCCTAATCTTCTTAAATCATCGAGAAGGAGAAACGGAATTGTGAAAAGCTTGAACAAGTATAGAATGAAAATCGGACCCGCGATGTAGTTCCTAAACCAAGCCGGTAAATCAGAACGGTTAATCATAACCGGTAAAAAAACAAGGAGGTAAACTAGCCCGGTAACGAGCCAATAAACCTGCCTGACTCGGTTCGGATCCGTTTTCCGAAAGAAGTAACGAACTACTTCGAAGAAGTACCAATCGAGGATTCCGATAACCAAGAGGAAGAAGGCAAGGCCAATCCAGTTTCTCATGGCGCGAAAATCAAAAAAGAACTTGGTTTTGCCTATCAAAGGTTACTTTTGCAACTGATGTACTTCTCCGCACCGGAAGCGTTATGGGGCCTGCTTTTGCTGGCAATCCCGTTCATCGTTCACTTTTTTAGCCTTCGAAAAGCGAAGCGGGTGCTGTTTTCTGATTTACGCTATCTAACTCAGATTACGGAAGTTACACGTAACCGCGAAACTATTCGTAAGCGGTTAATTTTGGCTTCCAGGCTATTAGCTATCCTCGCTTTGGTTTTCTTGTTTGCCGGCTGGGCACTAAGTCCAAGTGATGCTGAAAATTCTTCATCTGGTGTTACCAGCATTTTTATTGACAATTCTCCCTCTACAGCTTTATTCTCTCAGGAAGGAAGTCTGCTTGATGAAATGCGCGCTAGCGCAACTCAAATAATCAAATCGGCAGGACCGGAAGAGCGATTTCAGTTGATTACAGCCGAATTAAGGCAGGGAGAACAACAATTGTTGAGTAAAGAAGCTGCCTTGTCTGAACTGGCCGCTATAAAACCTGGAACTGCAACCAGAAAGTTGTCGCAAGTTCTTGAGCGACAGAAAAACGCCATCAGGCAGTATAGAGGTACCGGTAGAAGATTTTTATTGAGCGATTTTCAACAATCTTTCGCAGACTGGAAAAAAGTGAAAGCTGATACTTCCTTGCCCACGGCGATGTATCATTTTCAGGCTGCATCACAGAAAAATGTCTTTATTGATTCTGTTTGGATGGCCTCTCCCGTACTCATTCCAGGTCAACCGGCAACCATGGTTGTGAGGGTAAACAATACCGGGCAAGATGAAACGGTAACTGTACCATGGAGCTTAGAGTTAGATGGAAAAACCAGGTTAAACCGAAATATTACCATACCGGGAAATGGCTTTAAACTCGATTCGGTGGTGTTTACACTACCTCAAACCGGATGGCATGCCGCCCGACTTCTTCTTCGCGATCATCCCGTAACTTTTGATGACCAGTTTTTCTATTCTTTTTATTTAAGAAGTCAGATTAAAGTACTGGTTATCAGCGAACAAACTCCATCACCCTACTTACAATCGTTCTTTGAACAGGAACCTTACCTGGATGTAAAGTATATCCAAACCTCGTCGTTCAGTCCTTCCATGGCAGACGAGGTACAGGTAATCATTGCGGATGGGATTAATCAACCTACCTCAGGACTCAGTGCTAGTTGGTTGTCTTGGTTGAAGCCGGGTAAAGTTCTTTTTCTAATTCCAGGTACAATGGCCGATCCTGCCGTTTGGTCAACGGCCCTTCAACCTATTGTAGGAGGAATGCTGGTTCCTTGGAAAGAGACCCAAGCTCGAGTAAAAAAGCCAGGGGAGAAAGAGCCGTTTTTCAATGGGGTATTCAATGCAATTTCTAATCAGTCAGATTGGCCTGTTGTTACTAAAACTTTACAGCCAGCACCGAATTCAGGATTCGGATTAAGAGAACTTTTATCTATAGAAAGTGGGGGAGGTTTGCTATATCAAGGCTTTAAGCAAGGCGGCGTGGTCTATTGGTTATCAACTGCTTTAGATGATAAATTCGGTAATTTTCAAACCCATTCTTTATTGGTTCCTGTACTTTATAGAATTTGTTTGATGGGAACCGGTTCTCAGCACTTAACAGCTTACAGCGGCCAATCTCAGCAACTTCCGCTTGAACTCAAGTTACAACAGGAGCAAGTATTGTTTGCAGGAAAACTTAATGAAGAACGTTTGCCGCTTTTAAATAGAACCGGTGGTCAATTGGCCATAAGCTTCCAGAACGATCGTCCTTGGGAACCTGGATTCTATCCTTTACAGGTCAAAGGAACCGATAGCCTGGTGGGTATTTTAGCCATGAATAGGCAATATGAAGAATCTCAGCTAACCTACCCGGAGGTAGATGATTTGAAACGAGAATCCGAAGCGAGAGGTTTTAAATTGCAGTCTATTGCCAATGCTTCAACTTTTCAATCAGCAACAACTGGCCAGCACGTTGCGAAGGTAGGATTATGGCTTTGTCTGTTATCCTTACTTGCACTTCTTTCCGAATCACTCTTGATCAGATACCAATCATGGAAAAAGTCTTAGTCAAAGGCGCAAAAGTAATCTTTCCAGGATCTAGCCTTCACCAACAAGTGCTGGATTTGCGAATAGAAGACGGAATTCTTCAAGAGGTGGGTGATAGGTTGCAAGCCAAAAGTGAAGAGAAAGTTTTTTCCGGCCATGCTTTAAAGTTGTTTCCTGGGTTTGTTGATGTTGGAACAGAATGCAGCGAACCCGGATTTGAGCAACGAGAGACCATAACAAGTTTACAAGCTGCCGGAACAGCTGGTGGATATACCCACTTAGCCGTGATGCCCAATACCCAACCGGTAGCGGATAATAAAAGTGTTATCCGTTATCTGTTCAATGAATCTGGTGAAAAACCTCGTTTGTGGCCGCTCGGAGCACTTAGTCAAAATTGTGAAGGCAAAGACATTGCCTCCTACTTTGAAATGTTCGAAGAAGGGGTGAGGGTCTTCACCGACGGTGACCTATCTGTTCAAGCTTCGGATTTAATCCTTCGGGCGATGGAGTATAGCAGTGCATTTGGCGGGATAGTAATGCATCACCCGGAAGATAAATTTTTAGCAGGAAGTGGAATGGCCCACGAAAGTATAACCGCGGTTCAATTAGGGCTTAAAACCAAGCCCGCTGTTGCAGAAGTGCTCCAAGTGATTCGCGATTTAGAATTAGCCTCATTTGCTTCGGCTCCTTTGATTCTACATAAGTTAAGTTTGCCCGCTTCTATCCAAAAAGTACAAGAATATCGAAGCACTAGAAACTTGCAGATTGCAGTTTCTGTATCGGTTAACAACTTGTTATTCAACGAACAAAAGCTTGAAAACTTCGACTCAAACTTCAAGTTTCGTCCTGTACTAAGAACGAACGAAGACCAAACCGCACTATGGGACTGTGTTAAAAATGGCGAGATAGATTTTTTGGTTTCCGACCATCGGCCACGAGAAGTTGAGGAAAAGGTTAAAGAATTTGACTTAGCTAAATCCGGCGCTTCTGGATTGCAAACTACCGTTCCGGCTTTGTTTGATCGGTTTTATAGCGAGATTACTGAAGAACGTTGGGTTGACCTTCTTTCCTTCAATCCAAGAAAATGGCTTCAAATACCTCTACCTGTGCT
>JAIXUI010000128.1 GCA_027484125.1 Bacteroidota bacterium
ATTCCTCAGAACTTCAATAGATTCTTGGTAAATCCTGATTCTACTTCTACTGTAGGCGTAAGAATTGAAGATGAGTCAAATGATATTCCAGCCAACTTCAATGTTGACTCTTTGGTGTTGAAGCAGAAGTTTAACTTTATCAAAGGAGTATTGAGCTTTGGATTTAGCAACTGGAGAATTCTTCCACGTAATCGTGGCGATATACAGGGATTCTCTACTACTGGCACCTTCGTTAATGTTAAAAATGAAACTTCAGCTGCCAATTTGGCAGTATATCCGAACCCAGCTAGCAGTGAGCTGAATTTAAGATTTGAAACAAAAGGACAACGCTCTATTGTTAGAATCTATGATTTAACAGGTAAGAAACTGATGGAACTGCCAATTTTTGGACAAGGTATCGTTAATGAGTCCTTTAGCATTGAGGGCTTGAATGAAGGGCTTTATTTGTTGAATTTGCAAACAAACGAAGGAGTAACTTCCAGTCGATTGATGATTCGCAAGTAGTTCAAAAAGATCTAAAATCTAGAAAAGGGAGCCTAAAGCTCCCTTTTTCTTTTTACTAAATTGTCAACATTTCACATTACCCACTTAGAGATTAATCGGCGAAAGTTAACTTTACGTCAATGCGTAGGAAACTAAAGAATCGGATGGTACGTTTCTTGTCAAACGCAGGACAACTAATCTATGGAATCTAAATTTTCACCTAAAGTAAAAGACGTCATGACCTTCAGCCGCGAAGAAGCTTTGCGATTAGGTCATGATCATATTGGTCCGGAACACCTTCTGCTCGGACTCATCCGAGAGGGCGAAGGACAGGCCATTAAGACACTCAAAAGCCTTGGAGTTGACTTAGGCAGATTGCGTAAATCTGTCGAAGAGTCAATTAAAAATAATGGTTTGGGCAAGGTAAGTAATTCTGAAAACCTACCTCTAACCAAACAAGCGGAAAAAATTCTCAAGATTACTTTTCTTGAGGCTAAAATTTTTAAAAGTGAATTAGTTGGTACCATCCACTTACTTCTGTCTATTTTAAGAGAAGAAGATAGTCTTGCCACTCGAATTTTAGATAAGTTTAATGTGACTTATGAGTCTGTGAAGGACGAAATTGACTCATTAATTGAAGGAAAAGGCGAACGTGAGTCTAGCAGTGGAACCAAAGAACTTCCTTCCGCGTCGTACGGGGAAGAAGCTTATAACGAAGACGATAAAAAAGGATTTGAGAATCAGAGAAAAGGTGCAAATCCTAAGTCAAAAACTCCAGTATTAGATAATTTCGGAAGAGATCTTACCCAGCTTGCTGAAGAAGGCAAACTTGACCCAATCATTGGGCGGGATAAGGAAATTGAACGCGTTTCGCAGATTCTTTCAAGACGTAAGAAGAATAATCCAATTCTTATCGGCGAACCAGGAGTGGGTAAAACGGCCATTGCAGAAGGACTTGCTCTTCGTATCCTGCAAAAAAACTGTTCGCGCATTCTATTTAACAAACGTATTGTCACGCTTGATCTATCCTCACTAGTAGCCGGAACCAAATATCGCGGCCAATTTGAAGAACGCATGAAAGCGGTGATGAGTGAGCTTGAGAAGTCTCCTGACATCATTTTGTTTATTGATGAAATTCACACCCTAGTTGGTGCTGGAGGGGCATCAGGCTCTTTAGATGCTTCCAATATGTTTAAGCCAGCGCTTGCGCGTGGTGAAATTCAATGCATTGGTGCTACTACGCTCAATGAATATCGTCAATACATTGAAAAGGATGGCGCTTTAGATAGAAGGTTTCAGAAAGTGATGGTAGATCCTCCTTCCTCAGAAGAGGCTATTCAAATCCTCAACAACATCAAAGGTAAATACGAAGATCACCATCATGTTGTGTACACCGATGAGGCTGTTAAAACGTGCGTGACGCTCACAGAACGATATATAACTGATCGTTTTTTGCCGGATAAAGCCATTGATGCCTTAGATGAAGTGGGTGCTAGAGTGCATATCAGCAACATCAATGTTCCTCAAAGTATTCTTGATTTAGAAGCTAAAATTGAAGACATCAAGGAGGAGAAAAACAAGGTTGTTAAAAGTCAGAAATACGAAGAAGCAGCCAGGTTGAGAGATACGGAGAAAAATCTTCTCGATGAGCTGGAGAGGGCCAAGCTTGAGTGGGAAGCAGAATCGAAGACAAAACGATATACGGTTACTGAGGATGATGTAGCAGAAGTAATCGCTATGATGTCGGGTATTCCGGTGAAAAAGTTAGGTCAAAATGAAATTGCTAAGCTGAGTGGTATGGCAGATTTACTCAAATCAAGAGTAATTGGCCAAGACAAAGCGATTGATAGCATTACAAAAGCCATTAGAAGAACTAGAGCGGGTTTAAAGGACCCTAAAAAGCCTATTGGTTCATTCATTTTTCTTGGTCCAACCGGAGTAGGAAAAACGGAGTTGGCTAAAGAGTTAGCACGATTCCTTTTTGATACCGAAGATTCACTCATCCGAATTGATATGAGTGAGTATATGGAGAAGTTCTCGGTTTCGAGATTAGTTGGAGCTCCTCCCGGATACATTGGTTACGAAGAAGGAGGTCAGTTAACAGAGAAAGTTAGAAGAAAGCCGTATTCAGTTGTTTTACTTGATGAAATTGAAAAGGCCCATCCGGATATCTTCAACATCCTGCTGCAAGTTTTAGATGACGGAATTCTTACCGATGGTTTAGGTAGAAAAGTTGATTTTAAAAATACCATCATTATTATGACTTCGAATATCGGTTCCCGTCAGTTGAAAGATTTTGGGACAGGAGTCGGTTTTTCAACCTCAGCGAAGATGAAAGCTATCGAAGAGGAAAGTAGAACGGTTATTCAAAATGCGCTCAAAAAGACCTTTTCTCCCGAGTTTTTGAACCGAATTGATGATGTGATTATTTTCAATCAGCTTGAAAAGTCTGATATCATCAATATTGTGGATATCGCCTTAAAAGATGTAACGAAACGAATTTTAAGCTTGGGATATCAGCTGGAAGTTACCGATGCAGCAAAAGAAATTCTTAGCGATAAAGGTTATGACCCCGCATTCGGAGCTAGGCCATTGAAACGAGTAATCCAAAAGTATGTGGAGGATGGTGTTGCGGAGAAAATTATTTCTGGAGAATTAAAAGAAGGTGGTACTGTACTTCTTGACAAGGACGAAACAGGCAAAGAAATCATCATAACTTTAAAAGATAGTAGTCAGTTGGAAATCAGCTAACCGTTCCTTAATCCAACAAAAAAGCCATCCTTTCGGATGGCTTTTTTGTTGGACGCTTCTATCGACTTCAAAGCAGTATTGAATTGAAGTCGATTGAAGTGTGAATTTTAGTTGACTTTGAAAAGATCGTCTTTCAGCTTTTTATTGGTTTCAATGCTGGTAGCTTTCATTTCAATCATTTGCGGACCAAAGCTTTGACCAATTTTGAAGGCAAATTTTACGCCGTTTACTTCGCGATAGTCATCATAAGTAGTTAGCAATGAAATTGGCCCTTCAGGACCTTCACCCATTTTTACCTCCTGGACTTTTAATCCGGATGCTGCGTCATAATACTCAATGCCTTTCTTTTTCCATGGAGTTTCAACCTCAAGTTTGAAAGCATCTTTACCGTTGATTTTTTCCATGCCTTTCAAAGTTAGTTTGTAGCCCGAATTTGGCACTACATACTCCATTTCAGGAACCATTTTCGTATTGGCCCGTACTTCCTCAAGCTCTTCCCCTGTAAGTTCTTTCTCTCCACCCATTCCTGAGGCTTTTCCCTTGGTACCATCATAAACTTGTTTCTGAACCACCATGGCGCCATTCATTTTGACTTCCATTAGATATTTATCTGGTGATTTCTTACGCATTTCAGCAGTTAGGGCCATACCTTGGAAGGAGGCGGACATGTTCATAGAGATGTCTTTGATTTTATTGATCTTGTCAACACCACCAAGGGCATTCAGGTATCCAGCAATTACTTTTTCCGCGGTTACACCAGCAGGAACTGGCATAGCCTCTTCTTGAATATCCGCCTTGTAATCAAAGTATTGAATTTTATTCTGAGAAAACCTTTGAAGTTTGGGTGCAATTTCATCCTTGTCACCCACCACCACTAAGTTAATTTTATCAGGTTGGAGATACTTTTGTGCAACCATTTGAACATCTTCAGCGGTTACTGCTGCAAGGTTTTTCAAATAGTTTTGGTAATAATCTTTAGGCAAATTATATCGGGCAATGTTGATTGCAAACGCAGCAATGGTCTGAGGAGATTCCAAGTTAATGGCGAAGCTACCGGTCATGAAGTTTTTAATTTGTTCAACCTCTGTATTGGAAGCTTTTTCATTCCGGATTCTATTGATTTCAAATAAAAACTGATCTACTGCACTATCCGTTACTGCGTTTCTAACATTAGCAAACGCGTTGAAAGTACCAGCAAGTCTATCTGGGCGAGCCGTTGAATAAGCGCCATACGTGTATGCTTTGGTTTCACGGAGATTTTTGAACAAGCGGGCATCGCCATCTCCAAGCATGGTATTCATTACACTTAATTTGATAGCATCAGGATGACCCGGAACTATATCAATGGGGTGTGTAAGATTGATTACACTTTGAACAGCGCCATCCTTATTGGCAAAATACACACCTGGAGCGGCAGGAAGTTTTGGTTTCGGATAAACTGCCATCGGCACTTCTGCTTTAGTCCAATTGGCAAAATACTGTTCAACCAGTTTTTTGGCCTCATCAGGGGTGATATCACCTACGATAGCCATGAAACCGATATTCGGGCGGAAATAGGTTTGGAAGAACTTTTGACAATCTTCAAGAGTGACTTTAGATAGACTTTCTTCAGTGGTAATTTCTCCATAAGGATGTGCACTTCCAAAATTTACTCGTTTCCGAACATTATCAGCGATTTCACCCGCTTCTTCTTTTGAAGACTTGACAGCGTCGATGCTTTTTGTTTTAACCTTTTCGAATTCTTCGCTGGTGAATTTGGCGTTCAAAATAGCATCTGACGCTAATTCCATCACTTTTGAAAAGTTTCTTTTTAAGCTTCCGGCATAAAAACCGGTATTGCTTGCGCTAAATGTTCCTCCAATTTGATCAATTTCTTTATCGAAGGTTTCCTTATTTCTTTTTGCGGTACCACGGCCAATCATTTGACCGGTGATATCCATAATTCCGGCCTTTGCTCCTTGAATTGGAGGCAAATAATTAAGTTCCATTGAAACAGATACCACGGGCAGCTTATGGTTTTCTACCACATAAACTTTTAATCCGTTAGGTAACTCAAAAGAAGCAGGTTCTTTCAAAGAAATTACCGGAGCTGGCCCAGCTTTAGGTTTAATAGAACGGTCCAGAGAAGCTACTTTAACCGGCGCTTTCGGTGCTGAAGGCAATTTGCCGTTTTTTTTCTGTGCCCCTGAGGTAAATGCTGTTGCAAGAGCAAGAGCTGTGATAAGTAATCTTTTCATATTGGTCCGGCTTATTTCTTGTCTTTTTTGGAAAGGTAAAAGAGACTTACACGATTGGTTTTTCGCAAATATTTCTGTGCAGCCTTTTGAATATCGGCACGAGTAACTTTCATATAACGGTCGATTTCGTTGTTGATGAGGTTGGCATCACCGAAATAGACCTGATAGTTAGCCAGCGACTCAGCAATACCTGCCACTCCAGAATTTCTGGATACGAAGTCGGTTTCTACCTGATTACGTAGCTTTTGAAACTCTTCTTCTGAGATAAGTTCATTCATCAGCTTATTGTATTCGTCATCCATTGCGTTCTCTAAATCCTCTGGTTTGATAGTACTTCCGGCAATTCCAAACATTAAGGCAATTCCGGGGTCTTCAGAAGAAAGTGGGAAAGCACCAGCGAAAACAGCTTTTTGTTGTTTATCAACCAGCTCTTTCTGCAAACGTGAACTATTTCCACGGCTCAAAATAGTAGCCAGCATATCCATTGCATAATAATCCGGTGTTCCTTGGGCCGGCATTCTAAAACCATGAACTACTGCCGGAAGCTGAATATTGTCGTAAACAACATCCCTCACTTCTTTGGTCATTTCAGGTTCAACGATTTTCGGACGTGGAATTGATTTGGTCCCTTTAGGAATAGTACCAAAGTATTTGGCAATCAAAGCTTTGGTAGTGGCAGGGTCAAAATCACCGGCAATGGAAAGTACCGCATTGTTTGGAACATAGAACGTTTTATAGAACTCCTTAAACTCTTCGTCTTTTGCTAACGACAAATGTTCCATTGATCCGATAGGCGTCCATTGATAAGGATGCTTTGTGAAAGCACGCTTCATCATTTCTTCCAGAATAGTTCCGTAGGGTCTGTTGTCGTAACGTTGGCGGCGTTCCTCTTTCACTACATTTCGTTGGGTTTCGATTCCAACACTATCTACTGTAAGTTGAAACATGCGTTCAGACTCCATCCATAAGCCTAATTCAAGTTGATTTGAAGGCAAAACTTCATAATAAAAAGTGCGGTCTTGGGTAGTATTGGCATTCAATTCACCACCGGCACCTTTAACTAAACTCATGTACTCGCCACGTTTGATATTCGGAGAACCTTCAAACATCAGGTGTTCAAAAAAATGTGCAAATCCTGTTCGTTCAGGATTTTCATTTTTGGAGCCTACATGATAAAGTACGGTTACGGCGACAATCGGGGTCGATTTGTCCTGATGAAGGATAACCTTTAGACCATTGGGCAATTGATATTGCTCAAACTTGATTTTACCGCCCTGCCCCTGTGTCAAGAGTACACTCGAGACAAACAGAGAAGTGAGAAAGGCTTTTAATTTCATTAACAAGTAAATTTGGATAAAGGCAAAGATAAAATTTGACTATTGTGGAAGGTTGGTTATTCCTTAATTAGCGTTAATAAATTACATGATGTTGCAAAGATTAATGAGTGTTCTGTTTTTTCTTCTGTTTTCTGTTGGCCTTTATGCCCAAGAGACACCATTCAAAAATGGAGATGTTTTATTTCAAGACTTGAACTGTGGACCTCTATGCGATGCCATCGAAGCCGTGACTGAAGGGATTGACGGTTTAGAATTTTCTCATGTAGGGTGGGTTATTGAAATGGGTGATAGCCTTCAGGTTTTAGAAGCCATAGGTGGTAAAGTTAAACTCACTCCAATTGCTCAGTTTTTAAGAAGAAGCGTAGGAAAAGAAGGAGAACCACTCGTGGTTGGTATGAGGTTTAAAAAGCCTTATCAGCAATATATCAAAAAATGGCAGAGCAAAGCCTTGTTACAATTAGGGTTGCCATACGATGACGCCTTTTTACCGAACAACCAAGCGATTTACTGTGCGGAAGTATTCACTGAAAACTGCTGGATTGGTAAAAAACCATTGTTTCCTCTTGAACCAATGACTTTTAAAGACCCCAAAAGCAACGCATTCTTTCGAGCTTGGGTCGATTATTATCATGATTTAAAACAGCCCATTCCTGAACAAGTTCCAGGAATGAATCCCGGAGCCCTCTCTAGGTCTCCATCGCTATATCTTTTTTACCGATTCGGCAAAAAACTGCCTTGAAATCCATTCAAGGCTCTAAATTTGGACTCACTAAATATTGTGAGAGAGCACGATAAAATTCTCGACAAATTCCAACTCGCGGGTGTCTTAATTTCATTAGGAATTGTATTCGGAGACATTGGAACTTCACCCCTCTATGTGCTTAAAGCAGTAATAGGTGGGCTCCCGATTAGCAAAGCATTCGTTTTAGGAGGATTAAGCTGCGTTTTCTGGACTTTAACTTTTCAGACTACCCTGAAATATGTAGTCTTCACGCTCGAAGCCGATAACAAAGGGGAAGGAGGTATCTTCTCTTTATATGCATTGGTTCGAAAGAAGTCTAAGCTCCTTATCATTCCAGCTATTATTGGAGGATCTACCTTGCTCGCTGATGGCATCATCACTCCTCCTATTTCAGTGACCTCTGCAATTGAAGGGTTGCAGATAATATATCCCAAAATTGAGGTGGTGCCCATTGTCTTGCTAATTATCACCGTTTTATTTGTTTTTCAGCAGTTTGGAACTAAAGTTATTGGGGGCTCTTTCGGTGTCATCATGTTCATTTGGTTTACCATGCTGGCAATTTTGGGATTAACGAATATCCAAACAGCGCCTGAAGTTTTAAAAGCGCTGAATCCTGTATATGCATGGGATTTATTGACCCAACAACCGGGTGGTTTCTGGATTCTTGGAGCAGTCTTTCTATGTACTACCGGGGCCGAAGCTTTGTATTCTGATTTAGGCCATGTTGGAAGAACCAATATTCGCGTAAGTTGGGCATTTGTAAAAATTTGCTTGCTCCTTAATTATTTCGGTCAAGGGGCTTGGCTGTTAAGTCATGAGGGAAGTCTGTTGAATGGAAAAAATCCCTTCTTCTATATTATGCCTGAATGGTTTTTACCTTTCGGGATTACAATTGCAACTTTAGCTGCAGTTATTGCGAGTCAGGCCCTTATCTCGGGATCCTTTACGTTGGTCTCAGAAGCTATGCGCCTCAATTGCTGGCCCAAAATTTCAATTAACTACCCAACTGATAGCAAAGGACAACTTTACGTACCTAGTCTAAACTGGATTCTCTATGTGGGTTGTGTTTTGGTTGTGCTTCAGTTTAAAAAATCGGAAGCGATGGAAGCGGCTTACGGCTTGGCTATCACCTTAACCATGCTTATGACCTCCATTCTACTTGCTATTTATTTGAGAAGAGTCAGAATGAAAAAACGCTTCGTCTGGCCCATTATACTAATCTTTCTATCAATCGAAGTTTGCTTTCTGATAGCCAATCTTCAAAAATTTGAGCACGGTGGATATTTCACCTTAGTTATTTCTGGAATTATCGTGTTGGTCATGTGGGTATGGTATAAAGCCAGAAAAGTGAAAAACAAATTCACAGAATTCGTTTCCATCGATAAGTATTTGACCATGCTTTCTGACTTGTGCGATGACACCACAGTTCCTAAATATGCCTCTCACTTAGTTTATTTGTCTAGTGCAGATCGTAAGGGCGAAATTGAAATGAAGATTATGTATTCAATCTTCAACAAACAGCCCAAACGAGCTGATATCTATTGGTTTGTACATGTTGATGTTTTAGATGAACCCTATACCAAGGATTATGTAGTTAATGTATTAGTGCCGGATAAAGTCATCCGCATCGACTTCAAACTTGGATTCAGAGTAGAACCAAAAATCAATGTATTCGTACGGAAGGTAATCGAAGACTTGGTTAAAAATCAAGAAGTAGATGTGACTTCTCGTTACGAAAGTTTGAGAAAACACGGCATTGTCGGCGATTTCCGTTTTGTAGTAAACAAGCGCATTTTCACTTACGACAGCGAACTCAATTGGGATGAGCGTTTGATTATGAAAATGTATGCTGTCTTGGATAGTTTTAGTCTTTCTGAAGAGAAGGCTTTCTCACTGGATACGTCTAATGTAGCCATTGAAAAAGTGCCACTAACTCCAGTGAAAACTACTAATACAGGCTTAAAGCGAATTACGCAAGATTGTAATTGATTCCTTAGTAACCTGAATTTCAGGTTGCTAAGGAATTTTATTCAGCACTTTCAGAACGGTTCTTCTGTTCTTCGCTCTGCCTGATTCTGTTTCATTACGAGCAATAGGCGCTTGCGAACCATAGCCCATACATTTCAATCTTGAAGCGGGAATACCTCGCTGAACTAAGCCCATTTTTACTACTTCGGCCCGCTTTAATGAAAGTATTTTGTTGTCGTTTGCTTTGCCGACATTGTCCGTGTGGCCTGAAATCTCAAATGACCATTCCTTATTTTCCTTCATCCAATCGGCTATAAAATCCAGTTCTGTCTCAGACTTTGGGTTTAAATGAAAGGAGGAGGTTTCAAAGAAAATATTGGTTAAGGTTAGAAATTTGCCGGGTTCTATTTTTTCTGGAACGATCAGCTTGGTATCTATGGATGAAGCTGTATCTGAAAGATTGATAGATATTGGCAAGAAACCTGGAGCTTTTCCTAGTAAAGCATGTGGAGTTTTCACATCAAAAACCACAAGAATGGAGGAATCACTTGATTTAATCCATTGATCTGTAAGGTATTGGCCATTATAAAGGTCAACCAATGACCATGAAAAAGAAGGAGTAGAAATAAGAGCGCCTTTTAATTGGACAAGGCTCATCGAAGGCACATTCCACTGACTATCAATCCCTATTTCAAACAAATCTTCCCCTTTTCCGGGCTGAAAACGGTTAATAAATCCTCGGTTCCCTCTTGTGTTGATAGTGAAACCAGATTCATTAAAGGGACTATTTACATGAGCACCCAGATTTAAGGGTTCGGTCCATTTTTTCTTATTCGCTTCAAAATGAGCTACATATAAATCTAACATTCCGAAAGACTCTACCCTTCCATTCGATGCAAAAAAGAGTGTCCTTCCATCAGAATGAAGAAAAGGACTTTTTTCGTCGCCCGGTGTATTCAGTTCTGATAGATTAACGGGAATTGACCATCTATCATCCATGAAATTAGATAGCCATAAATCACTCCCTCCCTTCCCTCCTTCTCGAGTTGAACTAAAAATCAGAACTTTGCCATCGAAGCTCAAGCAAGGCTGAGATTCCCAGGATGGTGAATTGATGGTATTTCCAAGATTTTTAGGTTCAGACCAAGTACCATCTTTTTGACGTATCGATTCATATAAATCACATCTTCCTTTGCTGTCGGGGCGGTCACAAGCAGTGAAAATCAACATAGACCCATTGGCAGAAAAAGTATGAGCCCCAATACGAGAACCGGCCTCAGGAATAACCACTTCTGATGTTTTCCAACTTTCTAAGCCAATGCGTTCAGCTAGCATCAGCTTTTCAATATTGCCAGAACGACGTGTAAACATTAGTTGATTTTCCAAAGGACTCATACAGGCTAAGCCTTCATCATCATTGGTATTGACTGATTCTGGAAAGCTAGTTAATGATTTCACCTGGTTGGTCCTTGGTTGAGCAGCAGCCCATTTAACTTGTTGGGTTCGTTTCACCCAGTTAGGGTCGGCAGCATAATCTTTAAACAGCTCTTCAAACTGACTGATTACAGCAACTGCTTCTTTGTATTGAGCAGATTCTGCAAGTTTTCGAACTAACTGTTGGTAAGGGCGTTTTTCTTTTGGAAACTTGACTATCAGCGCTTTAGCAGATAACAAAGCGGCCAAGCTATCGCCGGTTTCCCAGTATAAGTCAGATAAGGTAGCTTGTACAGGGTAGAAATCAGGGCATTTTTCAGCCAATAACTTTGTTGGTTCAAGGGCAGCAACCAACTGGTTGGCTCGAAGAAGAGGCTGTACTTCCTTCTCGTATCGTTGCTTACAATCTTGAGTAAATGCAGGGGTAGCCCAGCAAATAATGCTTGCAAGCAACCAGCCCTTTATCAGGGAATAAGGAGGTATTTGTGAGTTTGAAGCGACATGCTCCATCGCGGGTTCGATTGGATTTTTTGAATAATCAGTGGAGTAACTATTTCTTTTTTATCCCACTCCGGTTGAAGATACAAACGGCAATCCGGTTTAATCCATTGTGTATGAGAATCAGCCCAACTAAGATCAGAAGGATGATAGATTACTACCTTCAGTTCATTGGCAAGGGATAAAACATCAGGTAAAGGCTTTTTAAATTTTTTGGGTGAAACACAAATCCAGTCCCAAGTTCCCGATAAAGGATGTGCCGCAGAAGTTTCGAGCCATAGCTTTAATCCATGTTGATGAAAAAGCTCGCAAAGCGGGGCAAGATTATGCATCAAAGGTTCGCCGCCAGTTATCACAACGTTCGGAGCCTTTGAAGCTAAAACCCAATTGAGCATATCAAAAAGCGCCACTTGTGGATGAGCATCCAAACTCCAGCTTTCCTTGACATCGCACCAAACACAACCTACATCACAACCGCCAAGACGGATAAAATAAGCAGCTTCTCCGGTATGATAGCCTTCCCCTTGCAAGGTGTAAAAATGTTCCATCACCGGATAAGTTAAAGTGGCACTCATTTAAAAGCAGTTATATCGATTCGATGGTTGCAGATGCTGTATTCACGTTCTTGATTGCTGGCAATCAGAACTATTCTGTTGTTGGAGTAAAGATGGAGCATTTGAAAGTACCAAGCTTCACCGGCCTCATCCAAATTGCTTAAAGGTTCATCAAGCATAAGCACCTCAGAAACCGTAGTTAAGGCAGTCAAAAGTTTAACCCTTTGCTTCATGCCTGAAGAAAAGTGCCTAATAGGTTTATTTAATTCATTAGGTAAAAGCGCTTGTTCAGCAAAAGCCGACGCATCAGAAAGAAGCCCAGTTTTCACACTAAAATGAAAATCGAAAAACTCTCTAAGGGATAGCTCCTCCGGTAATTCCGTGTAAGGTGCAACCCAAGCGATGTGTTGATAAACGTTTTCAGGACTTACAGGATGATCATTAATTTCCAAGCGTACGATTCCTTCAGAAGGCGTTAGCTGGCCACTGATTAAGTGAAGCAGCGTTGACTTTCCACTTCCATTGTGGCCTAAAAGCGCATAACAATCTGGAGTAAACTGGTAGTTGATGCCACGAAAAATCCAGTCCCGATTGAAGCGTCTTCCGAGATTTTCTAAAGAAATTTTATTCATCAAGGAAGGAATACCCCTTCATGATACCACGAGTAGATTCACGAATAAACCCGAGAATTTCATCTCTTTCAACGCTGGCTTTCATTTCTGTTTCAATAAACTCCAAGGCAGTATTGGTGTTGTGTTTACTAAGAAACAGAATTCGATAAATTTCTTGGATTTCGCTAATTTTTTCTGAGCTAAAGCCTCTTCTTCGTAATCCTATTGAATTAACTCCAGCATAAGAAAGTGGTTCACGAGCAGCTTTTACGAAAGGTGGCACATCTTTACGGACTAAAGACCCTCCAGAAATCATGGAATGTTGTCCGATTTTCACAAATTGATGTACAGCGGAAACACCTCCGATAATTCCCCAGTCGCCAATGACAACATGACCAGCTAGATTGACACTGTTGGCGAGGATACAATTATTGCCTATGAAGCAATCATGAGCTACGTGTACATAAGCCATAAGCAAGCAATTCGCACCAATAACGGTTTGCCAGCGATCTCTGGTACCGCGATTGATGGTAACACATTCTCTGATGATGGTATTATCGCCAATTACAGTTTGAGTTTCTTCTCCCTTGAACTTAAGGTCTTGCGGGATAGCTGAAATCACCGCTCCGGGGAAAATCTTACAATTTTTTCCAATTCTAGCACCCGGCATGATGGTGACATTGGAGCCAATCCAAGAGCCTTCTCCGATTTCAACGTCTTTGTGTATAGTAACAAAGGGCTCAATAACTACGTTATCGGCTATTTTGGCTTGTGGGTGAATGTAAGCGAGAGGCTGATTCATTACTTTACTTTTTTAACGAGTTGAGCCATTAATTCAGCTTCTACAACCAGTTTATCTCCCACATAGCCACAGCCTTTCATTTTACAAATGCCACGTCTAATGGGTTCAGTGAGATCGAGACGGAATACCAAGGTATCTCCAGGGACTACTTTATCTTTGAATTTACAATTGTCGATTTTCAGAAAGTAAGTCCAGTAGTTGGAAGGTTCATCTTGTGCCATCAAGCAAAGAATCCCACCGGTTTGTGCCATGGCTTCTATTTGCAGCACACCCGGCATTACTGGGTTTCCTGGAAAATGGCCCATAAAAAAAGGCTCATTGAAGGTTACCGATTTAATCCCGATGATGTGATTGTCGCTCATTTCAACAATCTTGTCGACCAGCACAAATGGATAACGATGTGGTAAGATATTTTGGATATCACTTACATCATAAACCGGTTTCTGAGCTGGATTGTAGATTGGCACATCCAACTTGCTTTTATGCTTTTTCATGACCTGACGAAGCATTTTTGCAAATTCTACATTGGATGAATGACCAGGCTTTGAAGCGAAAATATGCCCTTTGATGGGTTTACCCACCAAAGCCAAATCACCAATTACATCAAGAAGTTTATGGCGAGCAGGCTCATTTTGATGACGAAGTTCAACATTGTTTAAAATACCTTCTGAGCGCACTTGTATGTTCTTCTTATGAAAAACCCCTGATAGCTTTTGGAGTTCATCCTCTGTAACGAGGCGGTCAACAACTACAATGGCATTGCTCAAGTCGCCACCTTTAATAAGGTTGTTATCAAGCAACATCTGGAGTTCATGAAGGAAGCAGAAAGTTCTACTTGAAGCAATCTGGTCTTTAAACTCATCTAGTTTTTGAATTGAAGCATGCTGAGTGCCAAGAACTGGTGATTTATAATCAATCATAACCGTCACCCGATAGTCTTCGTAAGGGGTTGCGACGATTTCTACATCCTTCTTGGCGTCATAGAAACGAATAGTTTCAGGGATACGGAAATAATGACGTTCAGCATCTAACTCAACGGTTCCAACTGACTCGAGCGCTTCAATAAACTGGATAGAGCTTCCATCTAAGATGGGAGGCTCAGAATCATTCAATTCTATGAGCACATTGTCGATACGAAGACCCACGAGCGCTGCTAAAGTATGTTCAACAGTTTGCACTTTAACGCCATGAAGTTCAAGGGTAGTTCCCCTTGAAACATCTGTGACCAAATCAGCATCAGCTGGAATTTCTGGTTGGCCCTCGAGATCAACGCGCTTAAATTTATAGCCAAAGTTGGCTGGAGCAGGTTGAAAAGTAAGGGTTACTTCCTTTCCGGTATGCAAGCCAACGCCTGAAATTGATACAGGTTTGGCGATAGTTGTCTGCTTTTCAATCATTTTTTAGTGCTAGCAGTGATTTAAGTTGATCTTCCAGCAATCTTAATCGTTTCTCTACCTCTGGAAGATTGCGATTATGGTTAATCAATCTTAAGGAATCCATGTATTCAACGGCAGGCGAGCCGTTCCACTTTTTGTTAGGGGTTTTAATACTTTTATTGATGCCACTTTGAGCTCCGAATTGTGAGCCTGGGGCAATGTAGAGGTGTCCAACAAAACCTACTTGTCCACCAATGACGCATTGTTTGTCTATTTTCGTGCTACCAGAAATGCCGGTTTGACCAGCAATGACCGTGTTTTCTCCAATTTCGACATTGTGTGCGATATGAACCAAGTTGTCAATCTTCACACCTTTGTGAATCACCGTTGAGCCCATGGTGGCTCTGTCGATGGTGGAATTAGCACCTATATCAACATGATCACCAATGATTACGTTACCGTTTTGATTTATCTTCTGGAAAGTTCCGTCTTTCTGAGGAGCAAACCCAAAGCCGTCGGAGCCGATTACAGTTCCTGAATGAATATGACAATGAGCTCCAACGATGGTATCATGATAAAGGGTACAATTGGGGAACACTCTGGTGTTGTCCCCTATTTTGGAGCCTTTACCAATGAAGCAATTGGGGTAAATCTGGACATTATCACCGATTTCAACGTCATCTGCGATATAACTAAAGTTGCCAATGAAAACGTCTTTCCCAAGCTTGGCTTTTTGAGAAACAAAAGCCATAGGTTCAACCCCGGATACCTTGCTGTCAGATCCACTGAACATGTTTAAAAGCTTAGTAAAGCTGGTGTAGGCATCTTCAACTCTAACAAGGACGGAATGATAAGTTCCGGAAGCCTCAAAATCTTTAGAAACGATGAGGATTCCAGCCTTAGTGGTATTCAGATAAACTGCATACTTAGGATTGGCGATAAAGCTCACAGATTCCTCGTCGGCTTCTTCTATTTTGGCCAATTTTCTAACGACAACGTCCGGATTACCCTCCAGGAGACCGTCTAAACGCTCCGCCAGTTCCTTAGCAGTAAATTGCATTATTGCTCTAAATTCAGTTAATCCGCAAACTTAGGTAGCTGAGCTAGTTTTTTGGGTGCATAGAGGCAATATTTTTTTTCCTCTTGTAACAAATAGCCCATATTCATCTGATTGGATAGCTCTTCAACATCAAAAATTCGCCCATCTCGCTTTAGAATTCCTATTTCACCTTTTTGGGGTTTATAGGTGGTATTGTCTAATCTTGACAATTGGTAGTAGTACTGCATATCTGAGTCGTTGATGCCGAATTTCGACTTAATACTTTGCTGCAGGTTTAAAATATAGTCTGTGTTAAATGGCTGAAAAGACAAATGCACAACAGGTAACTGCCTGGTTAAAAGACTTTTGCATAAATCACTAAGTATGAAATCTTCATGATTTTGCCACTGTTTAATGGCAATCATGACGTCATCATCATCCAATTGTACAAATAAGCTGAGTGTTTCCTCTTCTAATCGAAGACTCTGCTCCATGAAATAGGCCAAAGGGCCAATAACAGGAACTTTGATACCGTTTTTGGTTAAATCAGCAGCCCGCTTTAAAATGAGCGTACTAAGTGTTTCAGCAGCGATAGCTGTTTTGTGCAAATAGACCTGCCAATACATTAATCTTCGTGCCACCAAAAACTTTTCTACGGAGTAAAGCCCCTTTTCTTGTATCACTAGCTCCTCCTGATGAACATCCATCATTTGAATGAGTCGATCCCAGCCTACAATGCCTTCACTAACCCCTGTGAAAAAACTATCTCTTGTTAGGTAATCTAAACGATCCAAATCCAATTGAGAGCTGACTAACTGGTGAAGAAACTTACGCGGATACCGGTCGTGAAAAATTTCTAAGGATAAGTTCAAAGCCCCATTGAAGCGTTCATTGAGGAGTTTCATTAAGGCAACGGAAACCAATTCATGAGGAGTATCCGGAATAAGCGTTGATTCTAAAGCATGTGAAAATGGACCATGTCCTATGTCATGAAGTAAAATAGCGACGCTTGAAGCTTCCCATTCTTCAGCGGAGATTTCAACCCCTTTGTTTCTCAAGCTACTTAAAGCAAGTTGCATGAGGTGATAAGCTCCCAAAGCATGTGCAAAGCGAGTATGAACCGCACCAGGATAAACCAGGTGAGTCATTCCCAACTGCTTGATTCGTCTTAAACGTTGAAATTCTGGAGTTTGTATCAAATCATAGATCAATTCAGATCCAATGGTGATAAACCCGTAAACGGGATCATTGATGACTTTTCGTTTATTCAAAACTTGGTCGGTAATTTTGATGCTTAAAGAGCGTTAACCCAAAACGCCTCCAAGATACAACCAATGCAAAAAGTCAGCATACTTTGGGCAGACGATGAAATAGATCTGCTGAAACCACATATCCTTTTTTTAAAAGCTAAAGGCTACGACATCACCGCCGTAACCAGTGGTTATGATGCCATAGAAAAAGTTGAACAGCGTCCATTCGACGTAGTCTTTTTAGATGAAAACATGCCAGGGATTTCCGGGCTTGAGGCACTAAACAAGATCAAACAACTTCAGCCGAATCTTCCTGTGGTTATGATTACCAAAAGTGAGGAAGAATACATCATGGAAGAAGCCATTGGCTCGAAAATCTCTGACTATCTCATCAAACCGGTTAATCCTAGTCAGATTTTACTTTCGCTGAAAAAGCTCATTGACCAAAACAGGTTGGTAGGTGAGAAAGCTATTTCATCTTACCAACAGGATTTTCGCAACCTATCCATGAGCTTTAATGATGAACTCTCTGCAACAGAATGGGCAGAGATTTACCAAAAGCTCATTTATTGGGAGTTGGAGCTTTCACGTTCCGATGAAAACGGGATGAAAGAAGTGTTTGCTATGCAGAAGTCGGAAGCGAATGTCCAGTTCTCCAAATTTATTCGTAAAAATTATCGAACGTGGCTCACTCAACCAGATTCTGAAACTCCTGTAATGAGTCATAACCTGCTGAAAAATAAATTATTTCCGCTACTACAAAGCAAAGAGCCTGTATGCCTCTTGCTGATTGATAATTTAAGGTTAGATCAATTTAGGGTGTTAGAAGAAGTATTGAGTACTGTTTATCGAACAGTCTCTGCTGAAACCTATTTCAGTATTCTACCAACCAGCACTGAGTATGCTAGAAATTCACTTTTTGCAGGCTACTTACCAGCAGATATCAAGCGAAGATATCCGGATAAATGGTCGGATTTCGACAACGAAGAAGGTAGTAAAAACCAACATGAAGAATTTTTTCTTCGGGAGTTACTAAAAAGAAATAGCATTGATATAAAACTGAGCTACAATAAGATAACTTCTCTTATTAAGGGAAAAACTTTAGCTGAAAACCCTTCAAACCTTTGGCAGAATTCATTGAACGTGATTGTTTACAATTTTGTAGATATGCTCTCTCATGCAAGAAGTGAGATGAACGTCATCAAGGAGCTTGCAGAAGATGAAGCGGCTTATCGTTCTATCACACGGTCTTGGTTCGAGCACAGTCCTTTATTTGATTTGATTAAAAAAATGGCAGATAAGAAAATCAAACTTGTACTCACTACTGACCATGGCTCCATCAAGGTGGGAGAACCTACTCGAATTGTAGGAGATAAATACACCACTACCAACCTGAGATACAAAGAAGGCAAAAGCCTTAGTTATGACGATAAAGACCTATTTGTGGTCTCTAAGCCCGAAGAAATTTCACTTACTAAGCCCTTTTTATCTTCCACCTATGTGTTTGCAACCGAAGATAAGTACTTCGTTTATCCAAATAATTACAACCAGTACGTCAATATGTACCGCAATACCTTTCAACATGGAGGGGTTTCGCTCGAAGAAATGATTGTTCCGTTTGCAGTATTTGAACCAAAATGATTGAATTGGTAGCCAAAAGCCAAGCTGAACTTCCTGAAATTGCCGCACAACTGCTTCCATTATTAAAAAGCAAAAAAGTAATGGCACTTTACGGTTCTATGGGAGCTGGAAAAACCACCCTGGTGTCAGAACTAGTTCATCAGTTGGGTGGTAATTCCACAACCAGTAGCCCGAGTTACGCCATTCATCATCAATACGAAACCAGTTGTGGCCTTCTCAATCACTTTGACTTTTATCGCATCAATCATTTATCTGAAGCATATTATTTGGGTGCAGAAGATATATTTTTCAGTGGTGAAATGTGTGTGGTAGAATGGCCGGAAAAAGTGGAGCCACTATTTCCTGAAGTTGTAGTCAAGATTTCTATAGAAGTTAACGGAGATAATCATCGTATCTTTCGCGAGCTTATATGAGCCAGTCATTAACATCTACATCGAGAGAAACTCAACCTGAAGCAGCTGTTATCGGTCAGCGAAAAAGTGGTTTAGTTATCGGCGTACCTAAGGAACGCGGATTTCAGGAAAATAGGGTTGCATTAAGTCCTCAATCGGTGGCTCTGCTTACAGGTCGGGGCCATGAGGTCATCATTGAAACCCAAGCTGGGGCAGCCTCCTTTTTTTCCGATAGTATGTACGCGGAAGCCGGAGCTCACCTTGCTTTCGATAAAGAACAACTGTATAAAGCACAAACTATCGTAAAAGTTGGCCCGATTCCAGAAGATGAAATCAACTTTTTAAGACCAGGGATGACGCTTTTCTCAGCCTTGCATCTTCCAACGCTTTCCTTAAGCTATTTAGATGCTTTGATGAAAAAGAAAATCACTGCTGTTGCCTATGAATACCTACGGGATACCGAAAACAACCTACCAGTTGTTCGTTCTATGGGTGAAATCGCAGGAATTAACTCGGTTTTGATTGCAGCAGAATACCTAAGCAAACAGTTTCATGGAAATGGCAAGCTGCTGGGCGGAATAACGGGGGTCCCTCCCTCAAAAATCGTTATTCTTGGAGCAGGAACAGTTGCTGAGTTTGCAGTTAGAACGGCCATCGGATTAGGCGCAGAAGTAAGAGTTTTTGATAATTCATTATCCAAGCTGAGAAGGCTGCAAAACAACATAGGCCAGCGCATTTATACCTCAGTGATTCATCCTGAAGTACTTCTTAACGAATTAAAAACGGCAGATGTAGCCATTGGAGCTATCCATTCCCCTAACGGAAGATCTCCAATGATTATCACTGAGGACATGGTAAAGCAAATGAAGAGCGGTGCGGTTCTCGTGGATGTTTCCATTGACCAAGGAGGCTGCTTCGAAACATCGAGGGTGACCACGCATACCGAGCCGATATTCACCGCATACGAAGTGGTTCATTACTGTGTCCCTAATATCCCCTCTTTGGTATCCAAAACCGCTTCCATAGCCTTGAGTAACATTTTGGCTAATTTTCTATCCAACGCGGGAGATTACGGTGGATTAGACCATTACCTGTGGATGGAGAAAGGACTCAGACTTGGCGTTTATTGTTACAATGGAGCCATCGCGAATAAATACTTGAGTGCTAAATTCGGTTTACCCTACACCAATTTAGAACTCCACGCAGCCGCCAGAATGTGCTGATTTTTCGCATAAAAGTTGAAACGGATGGTCTTGAGTTTTCTCTTTCAACTTTAATGCGAAAAAATCACTTGTTAAGAACCACTTGTTCTAGTTATGCGAAAAGTCGGTTTTTCTCATTCATTCTATTCTAACAACTTGCCTGAGCAAATAACTCGGGTGGTTGAGTTCAATGCACGATTCGGTTTGTGCCAAAATCGAATCAAGGGGAGTCTGAGGGGGCTCCCCTCCTTGCATTTAGCGATACCAAACGCATCTTTACAGCATGTCAAAAATCAAGACCCACTATCAATGTCAATCCTGCGGAGCCAAGTTCAACCGCTGGATGGGCAGATGCAGTTCATGTGGCGATTGGAACACCCTTACTGAAGAGAAAATTCAGGATGCAGGAAAATTGGGAGAAGCGGCCAAGCTTACCCTTACACAATCGGCGCCTATTCAATTAAATGAAGTTAGTGGGGGTGAAGAATATCGAATTTTAACCGCTGATGAAGAGTTAAACCGCGTGTTAGGCGGGGGAATAGTGCCCGGATCCTTGGTTTTACTGGGCGGCGAACCTGGTATTGGGAAAAGTACCTTATTGTTGCAAACCGCTCGTCAGCTTCCTATGCCTGTTTGGTATGTGAGTGGTGAAGAAAGTGCCAGACAAATTAAAATGCGGGCAGACCGACTGCCCTCGCAGGATAATCAGGTTGTTCTTTTCACTGAAACGGAGTTAAACAGACTGCTTCGTCAACTTAAAGAGGCATTACCACCATTGGTAATCATAGATTCTATTCAAACTCTTTATGATGCAGAAATAGAATCAGCTCCAGGCAGTGTTTCTCAAATTCGCCACTGTGCAGCCATGTTGATGCGCTTAGCCAAGGAGGAAGGCATTGCCTTGTTTTTAGTAGGACATATTACCAAAGAAGGCGCCCTGGCCGGACCCAAAATCTTAGAACATATGGTGGATACGGTACTTCAATTTGAAGGAGAGCGACATCATGCTTACCGACTTTTGCGGACCTTAAAAAACCGATTTGGTTCCACCGCGGAACTGGGAATTTATCAAATGCAAACCGATGGGCTCCACGGAGTTAATAACCCTTCGGCCTTCTTACTAACCCCAGCTCATCGAAGACAAAGTGGTACTGCCATTGCTGCCTCGCTTGAAGGTAACCGACCGATGCTTATTGAAATCCAAGTGCTTGTAAGTCGTGCCGCGTATGGAACACCACAACGTTCGGCTACAGGATTCGACAACCGAAGGCTGAATATGTTGTTAGCGGTACTGGAAAAACGATTAGGCATTCAACTCAGCACCATGGACATCTTTTTAAATGTAACTGGTGGCCTAAAAACTGATGATCCTGCCGTCGATCTTGCCGTTTGTGTGGCTACGCTTTCTTCCTTTTATGACAAAGCTATGCCCGATAAGACTTGTTTTGCCGCAGAAGTGGGCTTAGGCGGAGAACTACGGCCTGTCAGCCGGGTAGATATGAGAGAGCAAGAATCGAAACGTCTTGGCTTCAATTATTTGATAAAAGCACGCGATTTTGTAGAAGATAATGGTAGTAAATCAGCCTTCGAGACTTTGTCTGAATTGACCGAGCGCTTGTTTGGTTCAAACTCATAATGAAACAATCCGCTTCCATCTCGGTTTATTTGATATGAAAACACTTTCAATCCTTATCAGTCTTATAATGATGGTTTCTGGCGGCAAAACAGCACATGACTTTAGTTTTAAATCATTGACCAATGGAAAAGAAGTTTCATTGGCTCAATTCAAAGGAAAAAAAATTCTAATTGTCAATACTGCTTCAGAGTGCGGTTACACCCCACAGTATAAAGATTTGCAAGCACTTGCTGATCAATATGCTGGTAAGCTGGTCATTATCGGATTTCCGACCAATGATTTTGGAGGTCAAGAACCTGGAAGCAACAAAGAAATAGCAGGTTTCTGTGAGAAAAACTACGGTGTCAAGTTTCCGATGTCTGAAAAAGTGACCGTTAAAGGCGATAAAACGCATCCCCTATTTCAATGGCTCACACAAAAATCCATGAATGGTGTTCTCGATGCCAGTGTGAAGTGGAACTTCAACAAATTCCTCATTGACGAACAAGGCAAACTAATAGCGTATTTTCCTTCTTCTACTGCTCCCCTCTCTAACGATATTAAAGACAAACTGAAATAAATCCATTCACTGAAGCCCAACAAAAAAGCCGCTCTAATGAGCGGCTTTTTTGTTGCTAGATGGTTAGTCTTTTTGATGAAATGGATACTGCCAATCTTTGGGAGGATTGGTATTTTCCTTGATAGTTCTTGCAGACAACCAACGGTAAAGATTCAATGAAGAACCTGCTTTATCGTTAGTTCCGGAACCTCTAGCCCCACCAAATGGTTGTTGGCCAACTACAGCGCCAGTAGGCTTATCATTGATATAGAAGTTGCCGGCTGCATGTCGGAGTTTGTTGTTAGCCAACTCTAAGGCATAACGATCTTGAGCAATTACAGCACCGGTGAGTGCGTAGTCGGAAGTTTGATCAACCAAGTCAAGGGTTGCTTCGAATTGGTCATCCTCATAAACGAAGATGGTAAGTACAGGACCGAACAATTCCTCACACATGGTAACATACTTAGGGTCTTCGGTAAGAATCACCGTAGGTTCAATAAAGTAGCCTTTTGATTTATCGGCATTTCCACCGAAGATGACGGAGGCCTTGTTGTCTTGCTTGGCTTGCTCAATGAAAGAAACCAGCTTGTCGAACGATTTCTCATCGATAACAGCATTGATAAAATTGGTAAAATCTTCCGTTGGACCCATTTTCATTTGAGCCAGAGATTCAGCCATTTTCTCTTTTATGGCAGGCCATAGCGATTTTGGGATGTACGCCCTGGAAGCGGCGGAACATTTCTGACCTTGGTATTCGAATGCTCCACGCACCAAAGCCACCGAGGCAATAGATACATCGGCGGAGGAGTGAACCACTACAAAGTCTTTTCCGCCCGTTTCACCAACAATTCTTGGATAAGAGCGATAGCGATGGATGTTGTTTCCGATGGTTTTCCAGATATCTTGGAATACACCGGTAGAACCTGTGAAGTGGATTCCAGCAAAATCTCGGTGGTTGAAGATTACATCACCGGCAACCGGTCCGCTCACATAAACAAGATTGATAACACCATCAGGCAAACCAGCTTCTTTGAAAAGCTGCATCAACCAATAAGCGGAGTAAATCTGGGTATTTGAAGGTTTCCATACAACCGTATTTCCACACATCGCAGGGGAAGTTGGCAGGTTGCCGGCTATAGCTGTAAAATTGAAAGGGGTTAAAGCAAAAACGAAACCTTCAAGTGCGCGGTATTCAAGTCGGTTCCACATTTGAGGCTGAGAATCAGGTTGTTGCTTATATATTTCATTGAGATACTGTACGTTAAAACGAAGGAAATCAATGAATTCGCAAGCTGCATCAATTTCTGCTTGAAAAGCATTTTTACTTTGACCAAGCATGGTTGCAGCATTCAAAATGTAGCGATATGGGCCAGCAAGTAAATCAGCCATACGCAGGAATATCACTGCCCGTTGTTCCCAAGGTAGGCTCTCCCATTTTTCTTTGGCCTGTAATGAGGCATCAATGGCCATTTTTACATGAGAAGCATCCCCTTCGTGGTAATACCCTAACGTATGTTGATGGTCATGTGGAGGCGCAAGGCGCTTGGTTTTTCCGGTTCTGATTTCTTGACCTCCAATGAACATGGGGATATCCAGTTCTTGGGAGCGCATGTGTGCAAGTTGTTGTTGCAAACGTGCACGTTCAGGGCTGCCGGGACCGTAACCTAAAACAGGCTCGTTACGAGCGATGGGTGGAGTGAAAATTCCGAATGACATGACAAAAATTGTTGGCACGAAGTTACACAATCCTCATGTCTGCTACCTCCCCAAGAATAGCTAAACTACATTTGCGAAATGATTTCGGTGTTGATAGGGATTTTTCTGCTTGGTTATCTGTTCATAACCTTAGAACATGAAGTTGGATTGAGCAAATCGGCAAGTGCTTTAATTACAGGAGCGCTGATGTGGGCTGTAGGAAGCTTTGTAGCAGAAGATTCGATGGTGTTGAATGAAGGACTTGCCCATCATTTGTCAGGAATTGCACAAATTTTGTTTTTCCTGATGGGCGCCATGACCATTGTAGAATTGATTGATGCACATCACGGTTTTGACTTAGTGGCTGGAACTGTTGCTACCGAAAAACCCACCAAATTGCTCTGGATAGTAACCGCTTTAAGCTTTTTATTGGCCGCCGTTTTAGATAATCTGGCAGCTTCCATCGTGATGGTGAGTTTGTGTAGAAAACTCATAAGAAACCCGGAACTAAGGCTATTGATGGCAGGAGTAATAGTTCTAGCAGCCAATGCCGGTGGATTATGGTCGCCGATCGGCTCTATCACAACCACCATGCTTTGGATTGGAGGACAAATCACTGCCGGAAAAGCCATCCTTCTTCTTTTTGTTCCCGCAGTAGTTAATATTCTAATACCTGTCGGAATTTTAAGCTTTAAACTAGGAAAGAACTTACAACGTGTTCAACGCGCTGCCGTTCATCAAGAAGACATGGCGATTGCGCCATTCGAACGAAATACCATGTTAGCAGTTGGTCTAGGATCTTTACTCTTGGTGCCACTTTTTAAAACAATTACCCATTTACCACCCTACATGGGGATGTTGTTTTCACTGTCTTTGGTTTGGATAACGTCTGAAATCATTCATAAAAACAGAGATACAGCCGATAAAGCGCGCTATTCTGTTGGGTATGCGTTGAGCAGAATTGATTCCGCAGGCATACTCTTCTTCTTAGGAATTTTGCTTGCCGTAGCTTGTTTGGAGCAATTTCACTTACTCAATATCGCAGCGGAAGCTCTCAACCAAGCGTTCGATGGAGAAATGTCGTTAATGGCGCTCACAATCGGGTTGTTGTCGGCTATTGTGGACAATGTTCCCTTGGTTGCTGCTTCTATGGGCATGTTTAGTCTCACAGATTTCCCACAAGACCATGAGTTTTGGCATTTAATCGCCTATTGCGCAGGTACAGGAGGCAGCATTCTTATCATTGGTTCAGCGGCCGGTGTAGCAGTCATGGGCATAGAGCAAATAAGATTTGGTTGGTATATGAAGCGTTTTTCCCTTCTCGCCCTCATCGGCTATATTGCAGGCGCTTTGGCATTCCTAGGCATTTCAACCCTTATCCACTAACTCCATGGAAATAAAACGCTGCGCAATCGAAGGCTTGATTGAAATACAACCACGCCTTTTTCACGACCCTCGAGGGTACTTTTTAGAATCTTACAACGTAGAAGCATTCGAAAAAGCAGGACTCCCTACCAACTTCGTGCAGGATAACCAAAGTTTATCCTCAGCAGGGGTATTGAGAGGCTTACATTTTCAGGCTCCTCCTTTTGCTCAGGGTAAATTAGTAAGAGTCATCACCGGAAAAGCACTGGATGTGGTGGTTGATATTAGAAAATCTTCTTCCACTTATGGACAACATCATAAGGTTTTACTCGATTCGAATCTACAAAATATGTTTTATGTCCCTCCTGGGTTTGCGCATGGTTTTTTAACCCTGGAAGACAACACCATATTTGCTTACAAATGCACCAATATTTACAACAAAGCTTCAGAAGGTGGCTTATTGTGGAACGACTCTGATTTAGGAATAGACTGGGGCATTAAAAACCCTCTTGTTTCCGACAAAGACCAGATTCAACCATCGTTGGCTCAGCTCATCAGTCCATTTGAATGATTTGGGTAATTATAGGTGGAGGAGCAGGTGCCGCATTTCGGTACTGGCTACAAAATTTTCAGCAATTAAAACCAGGACAATTTCCTCTTTCCACTTTGTTGGCCAACCTAATTGCCTGTTTTATTTTAGGCTATTTAACGGTGACATTACTCCGAAAACCAGATTCTCGGACGCTTTCTCTACTGCTTACAACAGGCTTTTGTGGAGGATTGAGTACCTTTTCTACCCTTATGCAAGAAATGCTATTGTTGTGGTGGAATGGCGATTTTAAAATTGGAGTCCTTTATCTATTTTTGAGCATTGCAACAGGGCTAGCAGCCTTAGTTTTCGGATACCTAATTGGCAATCTTTTTTTGAATCAACAGCATGGCATTGGATGAGAAAATCTTGGAGAAAATAGAAGCACTCCAAGAGAAATACGACGCGTCGGGACAGGACATGTTGTCCTACCTGGAAGGGCTGCTTTACGCAGATTACCTTACCTATTGGGACTATATTAACTTAGACATTTTACTTCAGCTGCAACAGCCCAGAACCCCGATTCCTGATGAGAACATCTTCATCATTTATCATCAAATCACTGAGTTGTACTTCAAGCTTTGCTTATTGGAAATCGATCAGATTAATCCTGATTCGTTTACAGATGCAGAGTTGGGAATGCGCGTAGCTCGAATGAATGCCTACTTCGAGAATATGGTTAGGAGTTTCGCCATCATGGTGGACGGCATGGATCCCAAGCAATTTCTTCAATTCAGAATGGCTCTTTTACCGGCTTCCGGATTCCAATCAGCCCAATATCGCAAGATTGAAATTTGTTCTACCAGCCTCTTTTTGCTGATGGAACAATCTACAAGAAATGAGTCTGGCGCAAAGGAATCTTTAAAAAATCAATTCCAACACATTTATTGGAGAAAAGGTGCTACAGAGTTAAAGTCTGGCAAAAAAACCCTCACTTTAACTCAATTTGAGCAAAAGTATGACAAGGAGCTATTAGAGCTTGCTGAAAAAATGCATAACCGAAACCTGAATTTCCTACTTGAGAAATTGAACGGTGAGGTTTCAACGCACACAGTTAGTGTTCTCAGAAAGTTTGATGAGCAGGTCAATATTCACTGGCCCTTGGTTCATTATAAATCGGCAGTGAGGTATCTTCAGAAAAATCCTGCCGACATTGCCGCAACTGGCGGCACCAACTGGCAAAAGTATCTACCTCCTCGTTTTCAAAAACGAATTTTCTTCCCAACGCTATGGTCACAAACTGAACAAGACAACTGGGGTAAAGTATGGGTGGATGAACAGTTGGAACAGCTGTTAAGAACCAAACAATCCTGATTTGAAAGATCCCGGAAAACTACTTCGGCTTTTTCGGACTGTAAACATGCTCTGTAGTCCCGGAAAGGGCTATCTGGTTGCCGAGATTTGCGAGGAACTCGCAGTCTCCTTCAAAACAGTTTACCGGGATCTTGCCATTTTAGAAAAAACCGGCATTGAGTTAATCCGTTCCGATACGGGAAGATACCGCGTAGCAAAAGGTTGGGAATTAAACAAACAACTACATTTTAGTGCCGAGGAAAGTGAAGTACTTCTTCATGCCGTTTCTGCACTTCCTGAAGGACCGGTTCGTCAGTTTTTGGAAATGAAACTGTCGGCCATGACCGATCCAACTTTGAGGCTGAATCTTATAATAAGCCAGAAAACAGGCACTTTCCTACATGAGCTTCATCAATGTATTCGCGACAAAAAACAAGTATTTCTACTTAATTATCGATCTGCTTTCGGAAAGTCAGAACGTGATCGACTTATTGAACCCATACAACTTAGCCCCAACGCACAAGCTGTTTGGGCTTATGAACCGAAAGATAAAACCAGTAAGCTTTTCAAGCTAGATCGGATCGGCAGCTTGAAAATCCTACCTGCTGGTTGGCAGTTTGAAGGTTATCATCAACAAGTTAAGTTCGATTTATTCGGATTACCGTTGCGCAATCCTCAAGTTATTTCGCTTAAGATGGGGATTTTAGCAGCATCCATTCTACAAGAAGAATACCCCGCCTCGAGAAGTCTGATACAAGGTTTAGAGAAAGATTCCTATCTTCTTGAAACAGAAGTAGATGGCTATGCAGCAATTTCCCGATTTGTCCTTGGACTTATGGACGATGTGCAAATCATTGGACCGGTTGAATGGAAGCATTATTTGGCTGAAAGACTGCGCCAATCGAAACTTTTTCAGGAATAAGTCAATTTTATTTTGTCACAAGGTGACAATTGTCATACAGAGCTTTGTTTCATTAAAAATAAGCCCAATGACACGCTGTTGCCAATGTGAAAACCAAGCGCTGGTGAGTGTAGAAACCCAGTGTGACCTCTGCCAAGGTCAAATTTTGCCTGAGATGACAGAAGCATCTCATTATCCGGACCTCCAAGAATTAGTGGAAGAATGGTTGGCATGGGAATCAGAAGAGCCAGCTTACGCTGCTTAACCTACTAATTACATCAACCATGAAAAGGCAATTATTCAAGCTATTGAGGTTGGTTGGAGTGCTAAAAAAGCCTCAACCACAAGAATTACTGGAAAGAACCATCTTCCAAAAAGGGCTTACACCCATGGATGAAAGAATTCCAGTGGGTACTAAACCCTTAAACGTAGCATTTGAGCGTACACCTGACGGTCAAGGCTGGATTACTCAGATAAGAGCAGGGCGTACGTTAATCGGTAGGCTCCCGGAAGCAGATACGAGAGTTATTCGCCATCAATGGAATGGAGGCCACGAGCTTAAGGTTTCTGTGGTGGAAATCAAAGCATGTGGCCTTCCGTGGGAACGAGTTCGAGTAAAAATTGAACGTGCTTAAAGTGCTTTAGGATATTCTATCCGAACGTGATAGATGTTGTTCAACATTCGCTTAAAGATTAGCCTGGTTCGGGCAATGTCCTTCAAAGTGATGGCTGCATTTTCAAACTGCCCATTTTCCATTTGCTTGTCGATGATTCTATCCACTAGCTTGCTAATGCTTGACTCATCGTAAACTTTTAAGCTTCTTGAAGCGGCTTCTACTGAATCTGCCATCATCAATACAGCGGTTTCTTTGGAGAAAGGCCTAGGGCCCGGATATCTGAATTTATCTTCTTGGACCGGGCGATCCGGGAAGTTTCGAAGAAAAGAATGGTAGAAATATTCAACCCGCTGATCGCCATGGTGTGTACGAATAAAGTCGATAATAATCTCTGGGATTTTATTCTGCCTCGCGAGGCGAATACCTTCTATGACATGGGAAATGATTATAGATGCGCTTTCTTCATAAGGAAGCTCATCATGAGGATTAACTCCATTAGCCTGATTTTCAATAAAGTAAATCGGGAGACGCATCTTCCCTATATCATGGTACAAAGCACCAACTCTCGTTAGTAAGGTATTTCCTCCGATTTCATAAATGGCAGCCTCCGCAAGATTGGCTACTTGAAGCGAATGTTGAAAGGTACCCGGAGCTTTAAATGACAGCTCCTTTAACAAATCAGAATTGGAATCAGACAATTCTAACAAAGTGACTTCAGATACTAATCCAAAGAGTTTTTCATAAATATAAATCAGTGGTGATGCCAATAAAGTAAGTAGTGCATTGATTCCAAACATGACCAGATACTGCGTTTTCAACTGACTGATGTCGCCGGAACGAAGCATGTACCAACCTGAAATAGCTAAGGCATAAGCCAGAAAAATGACTAACGCGGTTGCGAAAAAACGACTGCGCTTTCTTATGGAGATCAGGCTGTAAACTGCAGCTAATCCGGAAACACTTTGAAGCATGATAAACTCCGTAGATTCTGAAGCAAAGAAGGATAAAATCAATACGGTTGTTAAATGAGTGATTACCGCTGTTACACTATCATAGAACACCCTTGTGATGATAGGAAGTATGCAAAGCGGTAAATAATAAAGTGTTTGAATATCAGAATTATTGGCTAGAGAAAAGAGAATAGCAGTTAACAACATATTGGATAACAGCAACAGCAAACGTCGATTATCTAAGTATACTTCACGTTTAAAATTATATAGAAACGCCAGATATAATCCTATTAAAAGCGCAATAATGATCAACTGACCAATTACAATGACTGTTTGCTGCAAACTGCTGGCTGCACTGGATTCCAGCTCTTGTTTAAGAGACTGGAGAATTCGAAACTTTTCCGGAGTAACAATTCCTCCCTGAACAATCAGCAGTTCTCCTTTTTGAACCATACCGTCGGTGGTCATCACCTCACCTACTAGCTCTTCTTTAAGATTAGCAGTGAGTAACGAATCAAACAGAACGCTGTAGGCTAAATTTTTCTCAATCAAAGGAGCAATTACCTTGGCCTGATTGGGAGGAATTCCAGTCAAACAATAATCATAAGCTTGTTGAAGGCTAAAAAACTCTTGGTAAGGGCGTACATCAGGCGTATTGCGCGGGCCAATTAAGGCTATTTGCTGCGCATTATTGAACTGTGAATTGTCGAAAGGAGCAACTAAACCTTTGCGATAGATGGCTTTGAATCTGAAAATCAAAGAATCTTTAATGAGCGTGTTGTTCTTGGATTTGAGCTTTTGTAAGAGCACCTGGTTATTTAAATCCCGATTTAACCCATCTATAGCTTTCAAAAGAGCGGCACTATCTACCCGGAAACAAGGAAAAAAGCGCTCCATGGCTTTTCTTCTGTCAGCATCCAATTCTTCAGGAGATCGCTGAACAGGAAAATCAAATGGTGCAAGTAAATCATTGTGATGCCATGCTTTACCCTTTTCAAACGAGTAGGAAAAACTAATTTCCTTTGGCAATACATACACCAGCGCAAGAATGGTAACCGCTGCCATAAGCAGTCTTAGAACCATCACATAATTGACTCTAAAATTTCTTACCCAGGAAGAGAAATCAGGCATGAGCGGAAGATAACAAATAAGGCTACCTTTGCGCCACCTGTAATTAATCCTCGATGAAAGAAGTTTGCATTGTATCGGTGGCAAGAACCCCGATTGGAAGTTTTAATGGCTCCTTAGCCTCCTTTTCTGCCACTCAGTTAGGCGCTCATGTGATTCGTCATGCCGTCAAACGAGCCGGCATACAACCGGAATCAGTCCAGGAAGTATTCATGGGAAATGTTCTTTCCGCCAACTTAGGACAGGCTCCAGCAACCCAAGCGGCTTTGTTTGCTGGATTGCCCAATACAGTTCCATGTACCACCGTGAATAAAGTATGCGCTTCCGGTATGAAAGCCATCATGCTTGCTGCCCAAAGTATTGCTTTAGGTCAGAATGATATCGTAGTTGCCGGTGGTATGGAAAGCATGTCTAATGTTCCTTATTATTTGCCACAAAATAGAAATGGTGCACGTTTAGGCCATGGGCAGGTAATTGATGGCATCGTGAAAGACGGACTTTGGGATGTCTATAAAGATTATCACATGGGTAGTGCTGCAGAACTTTGTGCTTCTGAAATGAAATTTAGCCGCGAACAGCAAGATCAATTTGCGATTGAATCCTACAAAAGAGCGCAAGCCGCAACAGCCGAGGGCATGTTCAACGACGAAATTGCGCCAGTAGAGGTTCCAGTTAGAGGAAAGGACCCTATTGTAGTGGCTGTAGATGAAGAATTGGGCAAAGTAAACTTTGATAAAATTCCTGGTTTAAAGCCTGTTTTCCAGAAAGATGGTACCGTAACCGCTGCCAATGCGTCATCAATTAATGATGGTGCTGCTGCAGTAGTATTAATGAGTATGGAAAAAGCACAAGAGCTTGGCCTGAAGCCATTGGCCAAAATTAGAGGATATGCTGATGCAGCACATGCTCCTGAATGGTTCACTACAGCACCTGCAAAAGCAGTTCCTATCGCCATGGAACGCGCTGGCGTAAAAGCAGAAGAGGTTGATTTCTATGAATTGAACGAAGCTTTTTCTGTGGTTTGCTTGGCCAACAACCAGTTGCTCAATATTCCTGAAGAAAAAGCCAACGTTTTGGGTGGTGCGGTGTCTATCGGTCACCCTATTGGTTGTTCTGGCGCACGAATTATTGTGACTTTAACAACAGTACTGAATAAAAAAGGTGGCAAAATTGGCGTTGCAGGCATCTGTAACGGAGGCGGTGGTGCCTCTGCTATGGTGCTAGAGCGCATCTAAGCAAATCGCAATTAATCAATGAATTACCGTCCGAAGGTGACTCCGGGCGGTATTTTTTTTAATCCCAACATGCTCAAAGTCCAAAAAGCTGATCTAAAACAAGCACTTACACTGGCATTGCCCATCATCGCGGGCAATATGTCCCACATGCTTATTCAGGTGTTCGATAACATCATGATTGGTCAACTTGGGGCGAAAAGCTTGGCGGCAGCCACCATGGCCGGAAGCATCTTCGTGGTGCCTTTGGTTTTTGGTCTTGGCATCAGCATGGCGATGTCTTCCTTAGTGGCACAATTTCGCGGTGCAGGTGAAGATGATAAATTGCAACGATTCGCGACCAGCAGCCTTACTACTGGCATTATTTCAGGGCTCATCTTGATGGGAGTTTGTTTGGGAATTATGCCCTTCCTGCACCACTTCAACCCGGATCAAGAGTTGGTGGCTTTAGCGAAACCTTATTACCTATTGATAGCGATTTCTATTTTCCCAGCCCTCATCTTCAATGCACTCAAACAATTAGCCGATGGAATGGAAATTCTCCGACCAGGCTTATGGATCGGGATGGCTTCCATTGGGCTGAATGTATTTTATAACTGGATGTTCATGTATGGAAAGCTGGGTGCTCCTGAAATGGGACTAACCGGAGCCGGTGTAGGAACCTTGCTGGCAAGAATATCCATGGTAATAATGTTCTTGGTGGTTTATCGCATACACCCACAGCTAAAAAAACTCCTTTCCATCAAAGGATTTTTAACGAAAATTAAAGGAGCGTTTATAGTAAGATTGCTCAAACTAGGAGTTCCTACCGGATTTCAATATGTGTTCGAAGCTGGTGCTTTTGCAGGAAGTTCTATCCTGATTGGATGGATTGGCCACCGCGAGATGGCTGCACACCTCATCGCACTAAATCTTGCTTCTTTGACATATATGGCCTCTATGGGCTTGAGTGGCGCAGGAACCATCCTCGTAGGTCATGCCTACGGCGCAAAAGATCCGTCGAGAATGAAACGTCATGCCAACGCAGTGATGCTATTAGGTGTGCTAATCATGGTGCTTTGTAGCCTAGCATTTATTTTCTTCAATCACCAATTACCGTTGTTGTATATCAAAGATGTTGAAGTACAAGTAATTGCGGCCAGACTCATGCTTATTGCGGCATTCTTCCAGTTTTCAGACAGCATACAATGTATAGCCGGGGGCTTACTTCGTGGGTTAGAGGATGCCAAAATCCCCACCTTGCTCATTCTTGTTGCTTATTGGGTGATTGGATTACCCATTGGCTATGGTTTAGCCTTTCATACTTCTCTGGGAGTAGATGGCATTTGGTATGGATTTGTAGCAGGTTTAACCGCCTCTGCAAGCCTGCTAACCATTCGCTTTTACCGTCATGAAAAACTACGATTAACAGCCCAATAGCTCAGGTCATTCCATAATTCAAGGAATACTGCTATTTTGAAGTCGTATGAACAAATGCGCTACTTCAAAAAAGGCTATTCCACTTTTACTGGCAGCTATGCTAAGTGCAGCTGTGGTTCCAGCTCAGGATAAAGGATTTCAACAGCCTGTACCGGAGCTGTTGCAACTTGCCGATGTAGAACTTCCTCCGGTTCCAGTGATCAGCAGAAACAACAAGTGGATGGTTTTTCTACAACGGAAAGCCTTCAAAAGCCTTGAAGATCTGGGTGAGAACGAGTTGAAGCTTGGCGGTTTAAGAATCAACCCGGAATTATACAGCCCTACTCGTTCAACCTATTACACCGGGATTGAAGTAAAACAATTACCGGATGCTTCAACATTCAGCATAAAAGGGTTACCAGAGAAAATGCGCATTAGCAACCTCAGCTTTTCACCTGACGAAAAACTTGCTGCTTTTATTCAGAAAGAAGAAACCGGACTAAGCCTATGGGTGATTAATCTGGTAGATGGAAGTGCCAAGTGCTTGGTAAAAGAAGGACTCAATGCCGTTTTAGGAAGCCCTTTTCAATGGAGTAAGAAAGATGGACACCTTTTTGTAAAACTGAGAGGCAGTGGATCAATAGATTGGCGCAAACAAACCTTACCAACTGGTCCGGCTATCCAACAAGCTGCGAGAGAAAAAGCAGCAGCCCGTACTTATCAAGATTTATTGAAAAACCCGGAAGACGAAAACCGATTCCGCCATTATGTGACTTGTAGTTGGGTGGAAATCAATGCTGCAACCGGAACTCAAAACACTTTGTTGCCTGAAGGACTATGGAAACGCATCAGTTTTTCTCCCGATGGACAGTACTTTATCGCTGAACATCTCACCGGCACCTTCAGCTACGCACTCCCCTACTCGCTGTTTCCATCAGAATTCAAACTCTACCAAAGCAATGGAACGCTGGTAAAAGTCATTGAAAGTCGACCCTTGCAGGATAAAATGTCCATCAGTTTTGATGCAGTTGAAGCAGGAAAAAGGGCCATCAGTTGGAGAGATGACAAACCTCATCAGCTATTCTGGGTGCAAGCACCAGACCAAGGCGACCCATCAAAACCGTCGGAAATCCGCGATGTGCTTTACTTAATGAAGGAAGATTTCAGCAGCAGTTATCCCATAGATTCGTTGAAATATCGTTTTGCCGGTATTCAATTTCACTCCGACAATCTGGCCATAGTACAGGATTCATGGAGAAAAAATCGACAAACCCAGACTTACGCCATTCAGCCGGGAAATGCCGAAGCAGCTTCCAAAGTGCTTTTCAGCCTTTCTACTGAAGATAAATACCAAGACCCGGGAAGCTTTTTGATGACCAGCCTTAAAAGTGGAGATGAAGTGCTACAGCGCTCCAAAGACGGACGTTTTCTCTATTTGCAAGGAGAAGGATTTAGCCCACAAGGCAACCGTCCATTCTTGGATCAGTATGAACTCGCAACAGGAAAAAGAACCACCCTCTGGAGAGCAGAAGGCAAAACGACCTATGAGCGAATTGTTAGAGTGGTGGCCGCTGAACAAGTGTCATTAATTACCAGCATCGAAAGCCCAACCACCTATCCCAACCTATGGTGGAAAGAAGGCAAAAAACGAATAGCTCCACGACAAATTAGTTTCCGAGAAAATCCTTGGAAGGCGATGGCCGGTGTTACAAAGAAGAAAATTCAATATCTGAGAAAAGATGGTGTAAATCTATCTGCAACGCTTTATTTGCCAGCAGGCTACCAACCACAAAAAGACGGAAGACTACCCTTGTTAATGGAAGCCTATCCAACTGAATTTAAAGACGACAAAGCTGCCGGGCAAATCACAAGTTCTCCGTTTGCCTTTACTTCCCTGAGCTGGGCTTCTCCGGTTTATTGGGTGATGCGTGGATTTGCCGTATTGGAAAATGCTCAGTTCCCAATCATTGGAAAAGGCGATGCCGAGCCGAATGATACCTACATCACTCAATTGGTTGCCAATGCCGAAGCAGCTATTCAGGCGGTTGATAGCATGGGAATAGTAGATCCGAAACGCTGCGCAGTGATGGGACATTCTTACGGAGCATTCATGACTGCCAACTTACTCGCCCATTCTAATCTTTTTGCAGCAGGTATTGCACGAAGTGGTGCCTACAACCGAACCCTCACCCCCTTCGGGTTTCAGGCTGAAGACCGAAATTATTGGCAAGCGACCAAAGTGTATCAGGAAATGTCGCCATTCAACTACGCCAATCAAATAAAATCTTCTCTCTTACTCATCCACGGCGATGCTGACAACAACCCCGGAACTTTTACCTTGCAAAGTGAGCGAATGTTCCAAGCCATCAAAGGATTAGGAGGGGATGCCAGATTGGTACTGCTTCCCTTAGAAAGCCACAGTTACGCTGCCAAAGAAAACATCCTTCACATGCTTTGGGAAATGGATAATTGGCTGATATCAAAAGTGAAAAACAAAAAATAGCCCTTGATAATGATTAAACCCAACCTCATTAATTGCCTAAACGTAAATACTAAAAACCTTAATATGAGAAAACTTTTACTTCTACTGGTATGCTTAAGTTGCGTACTCGTGTCCCATGCACAAATCTTTCGTGCAATTTCAGTATCCGGACAATTGATTAGTAATAATCCGGCTACGCCACTTGGAAATATCACCATTAACATGACGGATTCAAGTGCAAATTCAGGAGGAGGAATCATAAGTACCACCTTAACCAATAACGCTGGTTTCTTCTATGATTCTTTGATGATTAGAGGCTCCCAAGGCGTTGTTTACATCTGGCTTTCGGATTGTAACAACACCATGATTACTCAAATGATGCCTTATAATCCGGGAACTTCAAGTTTGAGTTTTGTTATCAACTATTGCGCTAGTTCAACTTCCGGCTGTGTGGCAAGTTTTACTCAGATCACCAACGGTCAGCAAGTTACATTTACAGGCAATATCCCCGTTCCGGGTCTGGCATACACCTACAACTGGTCGTTTGGAAACGGCAATACCGGAACAGGAAGAACGGTAACCCAAAACTTCAACCCGGGCACCTACAATGTCTGTTTATATTTAACCGGACCTAATGGATGCAACGATACCGTTTGCCAAACCGTTACTGTAGGTGCTTCTACTTATCCAATGAATGGCGCAATTACAGGCCCGGTTTCTTCTCAAAATAATATTGTTGAAGTAATTCTCTATCAACTTCCCAATTGGATCGGATTAGATACGGTTCTTGCCTATCCCGACTCTATGTCAGGGGGCTATGTTTACTACTTCAATCCTGTATTATCCGGTCAATATGCAGTTCTTGCTCAATTAGCACCTAACTCATCTCAATACAGCTTGTTTCTTCCAACCTACTATGGCAATAGTGGTGCTTGGCAAACCTCAACCCCAATCACTGTGGGTCCTAATAGCCCAATGCCTCCCTACAACATCAGCATGATCAGCATGCCCATCATGCCGGCTGGCCCCGGTAACATTGGTGGGACTATCCTAAGAGGAAATTGGCGTGTAACCAATGGAGTGCTGCAAAACGTAAGGGTTCAGCTGCGCGACAACAATGGTCTTTTAGTAAGAAATTCCTTCACCAACGCCAATGGAACCTTCAACTTTAGCAATTTGCCATTAGGCAACTATACGGTCTTGGTAGATTGGGGTGGAAGAACCATGACGCCCTATGGTGTAAGTCTTACTACTGCCCAAAACAGCGTTAACAACATTTTTGTAACGGTAAACCAAGGAAGCATTACCACTGGAGTTAACAATGAAGTCCAATTGAATAGCCTGGTATATCCTAACCCTGTTCAAAATGAGTTAAATCTGGCACTTCAAGCTACCGAAGCAGGAACTTGGAACATTGAAGTATTAGATATGAGCGGAAGAATCATCAGCCGCCAAACTCAGGATGTGACTTCCGGAAGCAACTTGATTACTTTCGACGCTACCAACTGGTCACGAGGATTGTATTTGCTACAAGGTTCAAACAATCAAGGAATTAAAATCACGTACAAGCTCGTGAAATAACCTAGCATCGACCTTTAGAGAAAGGGCTACCCAAACGGTAGCCCTTTTTTATGTGCGTCAGGCATGTGTATCAGCTCTAGGGTGGAAGTCCCGAGCGGGAGTTGCAGTACTTACCGTTAGCCAAGAGCAAGGGTGTCCGTTGTGAAGCGGAATCTGAAGGAAGCTG
>JAIXUI010000046.1 GCA_027484125.1 Bacteroidota bacterium
CATACCACAGAGGGAACCGCTGTGCAAAAAGTGATGATTGACTAAAGTTGATCCTTAATACAAAGAAGGTCTGAATGAAAATTCAGGCCTTTTTTTGTTTTATTTAAATTACTAATTCAGTTCTTCAGCCATTGATTTTTTAACTTAGAAATGTTTTCAACATTAGAATATGAAATGGAAATAGCCATTTTTTTGAGAGGAATTAATGTAAGTGGGCATCATAAAGTGCCAATGAAAGAACTTAAGGAATGTTTGAGTAGGTGGGGATTCAAGCAAATTCGCACCATATTAAACACAGGCAATATATTGATAGAGTGTGATCATCAGGATTTAGTAAATCTTACTTGTCAATTAGAAAGTGATTTAAAGAAGCAATTTGGATTTGAGATACCGGTTTTTGTTATGCCAACTGATGAGCTCCGTGAGCTGGTCAAAGACAATCCTTTCAAATTACAGCCTCAAGGCGAACGAATGCGATATTATTTAACCTTGTTGAAAGAATCTCCCAAGGATTGGTTAAATCCTTGGCAATCAGACGAGGGTATGTTTCAAGTAATTTCTATACAAGAGCGAAAGATATTAAGCGTGTTAGACTTAGGAGTAGTGCAAACAACTAAAGGGATGGATTTATTAGAAAGCCGATATGGGAAGAACCTCACTACTCGAAACTGGAATACCATAGTGAAGATGGCTGCGCTTTAATCATTATTGCCCCCATTGGTCACGGTCGAGGCTTCGGTAATGAATGGCTTCTGCAAGGTGTTCGGTTTGGATGTCGTGGCAGCCTGCTAAATCTGCAATGGTTCTGGAGACTTTCAAAATGCGATCGTAAGCGCGGGCAGAGAGTCCAAGTTTTTGCATGGTGCTTTGTAACAATTGAGTGCTTGCCGAGCTAAGTTTACAGTGCTTTTCAACTTGAGGTGTAAGCATTTGTGCATTACAAAATATGCTTTCTAATTCATTGAATCTTGATTCTTGAACGATTCTGGCTTCTTGAACTCTTTGTCGAATCATTTCGCTTTTTTCACCTTGTTTCTGATTCGATAGTTCATGAAAGGCAACAGGAGTTACCTCTACATGCAAGTCTATTCGATCTAGGAGAGGCCCCGATATCTTGTTAAGGTATCGTTGGACCACGCCCGGCCCGCAGTTGCATTCTTTTTCGGGATGGTTGTAGTACCCGCAAGGGCACGGATTCATGGAAGCTATTAGCATGAAACTGGCTGGATAGTCAACCGTGAAACGGGCTCTGCTGATGGTTACACGACGCTCTTCAAGTGGTTGACGCATAACCTCTAAGACGGTTCGTTTGAACTCCGGCAATTCATCCAGAAAAAGAACGCCATTGTGGGCCAGGCTAATTTCACCAGGTTGTGGAATCACTCCTCCGCCAACCAGCGCGACGTCTGAAATGGTGTGGTGGGGCGATCTGAATGGGCGTTTGGCAACCAATCCTGTTTCTTTCCCCAGTTTTCCGGCTACCGAGTGGATTTTCGTGGTTTCTAATGCTTCATGCAGGTTGAGCGGTGGCAGGATGCCGGGTAATCGTTTAGAAAGCATGGTTTTTCCCGCACCGGGTGGGCCGATGAGCAGGACGTTATGGCCGCCTGCTGCAGCAATTTCTAGTGCGCGTTTAATGTTTTCTTGTCCTTTTACCTCGCTAAAGTCGGGCATATCTTGCTGTTGCTTGTCAAAGAATAGCGATTTAGCGTCCAGCTTTTCCGGTGTAAACGCCTTTCTTCCTTGTAGAAAAGCTGCAACCTCCATGATATGCGGAAATCCATAGATGTCTATTCCAGACACGATAGCAGCTTCTTTGGCATTGACTTCAGGTAGTAATAGGCGTTTAAAGCCTTCTTTTTTCGCTTGAATGGCTATAGGAAGAACTCCTTTAACAGGTAGTAAGCTGCCGTCGAGCGATAGTTCGCCCATTACTAGTGTTCCTTCAAGCTGGTCTGCAGGCACTTGATTGGAGGCTGCCAAAATGCCACACGCGATGGTGAGATCGTAAGCAGAGCCTTCTTTCCTGATATCAGCAGGTGCCATATTGATGATAATCTTCATTCGTGGCATGCGATAGCCGCTGTTTTTTAAAGCAGATTCTATTCGCCAGGAGCCTTCTCGGACAGCAGAATCTGGTAAGCCTACGAGGAAATAACCGAAGTCGCCCTGGCTAACGTCCACCTCAACGGTGATGGTGGTGGCTTTGATTCCGAAAACAGCTGAGCCGTATGCTTTTACTAACATGTTGGCAATTTGGCTGCTTATAAGTCAGCAGCCAAAACCTAAAAAGGCCTGAAACCACAGTTTCAGGCCTTTTTAGAAAGAGAAGTAGAAGGTTGATGATTTTTAGCTTTTCGATGAATTGTCGTCAGGTGCTTCACTTTTCGGTTTTGCCTTCAAGGATTTGCGCCTTGCTTTAACAGCTTCTGTTAGCAAGTATTCTACTTGTCCATTTACGGATCTGAATTCATCGGCTGCCCATCGCTCGAGCTCCTCAAATAGCTCCTCATTAAGACGTAATGCGAATGACTTTTTCGACATTAATCCTCCTCCTTCCCTGGAATTAGCACATCATTACCACCCTCTTCTCCTTTAGCCAATGAGGCAAAATGAGTAAATGCAAGAAAGAGTAACCAATATCCTTTTGGGCTTTCAAAAAGCCGTTCGTCTGCATCTATTTTCCAATAATATTTCAATTTCCACGCGGAAATCTTTTTTCGTTCTTTCCTGAAAACAAGCCTAGTCAGTCCATTGTCTTTTTCGCTGACGCTTACTTCTAAGACATTTTCACTTTTGTAGGAAGTCTTCCATTCAAGGCGGTAATCAGGTAGGCCATCTACCTGAACGATTTTCTTGATGGACCACCATTTTTCCGCTTGCATGCTTGCTTGAACAATGTCGTTTACTTTCAGCTGATATACAGACATCCAAAATCCTTTCGGACGAATTACAATTTGATTTTTGCCAAATTGACCTTCTATCCACCATTGATGATCTTGAAGTTCACAAAGAAGTTCGTTGTGCTGGTTATAAAGTTGATACCATCCTTTAGCCCAACCTTCTTTGCGGTAGGCGAAGTAAAACAGCGTTTCCTTCATTGCTAATAGATGCTGCCTGCATTGACGATTGGGTTGACAGCCTTGTCGGAGCAAAGCACGACAAGGAGGTTGCTAACCATGGCCGCTTTGCGCTCTTCGTCTAGCTTCACTATCTCACGCTCATTGAGCTTATCGAGCGCCATCTCAACCATCCCAACGGCTCCCTCTACGATGGTGGCACGCGCAGCTACAACCGCTTGAGCTTGTTGACGCTGAAGCATGGCGCCTGCAATTTCCGGTGCGTATGCCAAATGGCTGATTCTTGCTTCAAGAATTCGAATGCCTGCACGTTCAAGTCGCGCTTCAAGTTCGGTTTCTAGCTCGTCGTTGACTACTGAGGCGCCATTTCTTAGGGTTACTTGGGCATTGCTGTCTTCGAAGTTGTCGTAAGGGTGGTCGCCTGCAAGTTTTCTTACAGCTGCTTCGCTCTGAGTAAGGATGAATTTGTTGTAATCATCTACTTCGAACATGGCTTTGGCGGTGTTGTCGATTTGCCATACGATAACGGCAGCTATCTCAATGGGATTTCCTACATCGTCGTTGACTTTCAGTTTTTCGCCATTCAAATTGCGGGCTTTCAAAGAAATCTTTCTTTTCTCGTAAAGCGGGTTGACGAAGAAAAAGCCGTTTTCCTTAACTGTGCCTACGTATTTGCCAAAAAAAACCAATACTCTGGCTTCGTTTGGATTGATGATGAAGAATCCGGGAAGTGCGAGTACAGCAAGAATAACAAGCACAATGCCGATACCGAAGGTGACGCCTGATTTGGTAGCAATTAAAGCGATGGCTCCAGCAACAATTAAAAACCAAAGTAGGAGTGCTGGAAAGCCTTTGGGGGCAGAGGTGATTTGCTCTTTCATGATATTAAAATGATATCACAAAGATATTGTATTGGATTTGTTTTTGAAGCTATGAATGGAACAAATACATAAACGGTAGCGGTGGATGATAAGAGGAAATCAATGGAATCAAAGTGTAACTCTAGTGTCAGTGTGGAGTTGATTTTCGGCAGCTTCTACATTGCCAAGGGTGGTTTGAGCGATTTCCAGCAGTGCTTCTTTGGTGAAAAAGGCTTGGTGGGCTGTGACCAGTACATTAGGGAAATGTAAGAGAAGTCCCCACACGTTATCATCGATAATCTGTTCCGAGCGATCGCGGAAGAACAGGCTTTCTTCCTGTTCGTAAACGTCGATGCCGAGGTATCCGAGATGGCCACTTTGAAGGGCGTCGATAGCGGCCTGGGTATCTACAAGTCCTCCTCTGGAGGTATTGATGAGCATGGCACCTGGCTTTATTAACTTCAGAGTCTCTGCATTAATCAGGTGGCGGTTTTCCGGTCTTAATGGACAATGTAAAGAGATGATATCAGCTTGGGCTAAGAGTTGAGGCAAGGAGAGATAGGTTAGTCCTGTTTCATCAGTTAGTGTTTCGCTGGGAAAAGGGTCGAACGCTATTAGTTTACATCCAAAGCCTCGCATGATTCTAGCGAAGGCGGCACCAATTTTTCCTGTGCCAACGATGCCTATCGTTTTGCCATAAATTTGAAATCCTGTGAGACGGTCGAGGGAGAAGTTACTTTCTCTGACACGGTTGTATGCTTTGTGCGTTTTTCGATTGAGAGTAAGCAGAAGAGCAACGGCGTGTTCAGCTACCGATTCAGGGGAGTAGGCGGGGACACGGAAGACCTGAATTCCTAGATTTTGAGCAATATTTAAATCGACTTGGTTGAAGCCGGCACACCTCAAGAATATGAAACGGACGCCATGTTTAGCTAATTCAATCAGGCAGGGTTCGTCAAGGCGGTCATTGACGAAAGCACATACCGCTTGACTGCCTTCGGCAAGAGGTGCGGTTTGGGCATTAAGGTTAACATTAAAGAAGTTGAGCTGATGAAGCGTTGCATCAAAAACCTCGGAGAGGGAGTCACAGTCATAAGGCTGGGCGCTATATACGGAGATAATCATATCCAAATATACATTAATTGGCCGCTCCGAAGGAGCGGATCCTTGCGATCTTTCAACATGGCTATCCTTAATAAAACAGCCTCTGCAGTCTCTCAACACTGTACTGCTTGCGCTCCGAAGGAGCGCACATCCTTATTCTGGCTCACGAAAGATCCATGCATCCTCATAGGCAACTTCGTGGTCTTTCAGCAGTCGCTTGTACTCGTTTAAAAAGCGCTCTTGTTTATGACGTCGCTCCTCTTGGTGGATATACCGCTTAACTTCTTCCATCTCGCAATGGCTAACGCTAAAGGCTCCATAGCCTGTTTGCCAACGGAAGCGTTCTTTATTTAGTCCTGAAATATTGATCCACTTGGTTGAATATGACTTCAGGTCTCGCACCAGATCCGATAAGTTCATATCGGGGCGAAGTTTCAATAGTAAATGGACATGGTCGTTGCTGCCGTTGATGGCCAATAATTCTTGGTTGTAATTCTTGATGATGGCTTTCATATAGCCAAAAAGAGAGTGATTTAACCTTGGATGTAATAGGCTGTTTTTGAACATCACTGCAAAGATGAGATGAACGTAGATTTGAGAATAAGTGCTGGGCATAAGTAAACTTTATAGCACAAGGTTAAGCTTTTTA
>JAIXUI010000159.1 GCA_027484125.1 Bacteroidota bacterium
CCGGGAGACTATGAAAAAGGCAAGCAGATGCACTTTCAGAAATGGGCTAACAGCCCGCCATCGGTTTGGCTGATGCATGCAGGAACCAAGCAAAGTGAAGCTGGTGTGCTAACAAACGGAGGGCGGGTACTTGCGGTCACAGCCTTAGGTCAATCCATCGGTGAAGCTCGCGAAAAAGCCTATGCTGGCGTGCGTACTGTAGAGTTCGAAGGCAAGAAATTCCGCACAGATATAGGGCTGGACTTAGTTTAAGGCTTTTTTTCGCCTAATCGTTTACGGCCTTCAACTGAAATTGTACGGGAAGGTTCTCTTTTCAGACTTTTAATGAACGCGGCTTTTCTAAATCTAAGCGCACTCCAATCTTTGTCTATCGCCACTTGCCGAACTGCCTCAAATCCTAATTCCCCCAATGACTCCCAACCGAAATCGCGGTTAAAGTCTGCTTTATAGCGCTTGGAAGTACCCTTTGGATAGGCCACCCAGCAAGTAGGATCGCCTTGCAAAAGTGGTGCAAGAACGTTGGCCCATTGCTGAATTTTCACCTTAGATAAAACGAAAACCAGCACAAACTGCACAGGTTGGCCAGTTGTTGAAATCGAAATTGCTACACCTTCTTCTTTCCATTTCTGTAAGGTGTCAGTAAACTCGTTTGGTGCATCCAAAATGACAGCTTCCACGTTTCCGGGGAAGTTTAGTTTTTTCAATAATGGCTCCACCTGAATCACACTGTTTTTGCCTCACCACGTTTGGAATTTACCAGATAAACACCAGTTAAAATGGCTAACATTCCAATAACCTGAAAAATCCCTACCGGTTCATCATCCAGCCAGCCCCACAACATGGCCACTACCGGGATAAGGTAAGTCACCGACGAAGCATAAAGAGCAGAAGTTGCGAGAATAAGCCTGTTGAAAATAATCAAAGAACCTGCAGTGCCTGCTAAGCCTAAAATGAGGATACAAATCAGGGAAGTCCAAGCTTGGTTTGATTCAAATTGCTGAAAAGTATCGAGCGGTTTTGAGGCAATCAACATGATTAAACTTGGAATCATTACCGCTGTAATAGGCAAAGCAGAGATAACCAGTGGTGGCGTATCAGCAAGTTTATTCCGAACTGTATTCACGCTAATTGCATAAAAAACCGGAGCCAAGACAACCAGCAAACCGTAACGCCAATCGGCTTGAAAGCCGCCATTGGCATTCATAAGAATCAGAATTAAAGCCCCAATTAAACTTGTCACTACGCCTGCTACTTTCATCACCGACAATTTCTGATTGAACATCCAAACGCCAATCATCAAAGTAAAAAGGGGAGTTAAAGCATTCAAAACACCAGTTACACTGCTACTCAAATGCATTTGGGCCACAGTAAAAAGAAAAGCAGGAATTCCATTTCCAAGAAATCCTACAATAAGAAAAGACGGCCATTTGCGTAAAGGTTCTTTCCTTACATGCCGGAGTGCTATCGGTAGCAAGGCTAAACCGCCAAAGGTTAACCGCATGGACGCTACCTGAACAGGTGAAAACACCACCAAACCACGCTTCATGAGAATAAATGAACTTCCCCAAACTAAAGCTAAGAGTAGCAAAATGAGTACAGGGGTGATGGGGTTTTTATATTGCACGACACAAAGGTAGAAGTATCTGATAGCGCCACAACCAACCGCCTTTTTTCCGAACTTTCGGACATGACAAAAGTCCTGGTTACCGGGGGCACTGGCCTGGTTGGAAGTCACTTACTTGAACAATTACAGCATCAACAGGTATCAGTGAGGGCGTTGTCACGAAATCCGCAACTAGCACTTGAAAAGCCGTGGCTAAAGCGGCTAAAAGCTTTGCCCATTGAATGGGTTCAAGGCGATATTCAGGATCCTGACTCCTTGGAAGATGCCATGGAAGGCGTAACTAGGGTTTATCATTGTGCCGCAGCGGTATCATTTGATAAGAAACAGGCTTCTAATCTCTGGAAAACCAACATCGATGGAACGGCCAATGTGGTGAATGCAGCACTGGCTTCGGGTATAGAAAAACTAGCTTATGTAAGTTCAATCGCTGCATTAGGCAGAAACCACACCTCCGGATTGATTAATGAAGGAAGTGACTGGAAAGATGACCCCAAAAACAGCCAATATGCCATCTCTAAGTTTAGAGCAGAATTGGAAGTTTGGAGAGGGGTTGAAGAGGGGTTGACTTCAGTCATTGTAAACCCGGGTATCATCCTAGGACCAGGCGATTGGAACGCCACTTCTTCCAGATTAATTGGTCAGATTGCCAAGGGATTTCCAGTCATTAGTCCGGGAGCAAACGGCTTTGTTGATGTTCGCGATGTAGCAGACAGCCTGATACATGCCATGAACGCCAATCTCCAAAATGAACGTTATGTGCTAGTTGGAGAAAACCTCTCCTACCGCCAATTATTTGAAGAAGTTTGCAGAAGAACGGGTGCAAAAATGCCACAATGGGAGCCTTCTTTCTCCGTATCTATGCTCGCCGCACGTTTGCTCTCTGTAAAATCAGCCTTTTCTAATGGAGAACCAGCGCTTACTCCTGAAAAAGTAAGAACCGCCTTCGCTAGCTATGCATTCGACTCTTCCAAAATCAGAAGAACCGGATTTGCCTTCAGGAAAATGGAAGACACCCTCAACTGGGTCTGTGAAGCTTACCTGCAAGCTAACCACTAACTTTAACCATCTCTTCGGAAAAACAATCACCCATGCCTCAATTCAAGGAATTCAGCAATGCCTCATTGGCCGATTGGCAAACGCAAGTCAGCAAGGAGCTCAAAGGAGATTCCGCTGACAGTCTAACCTGGCGTACTTCGCTAGGATTTGATATGCCTGCCTATGTAAATGCTGAAAATGTTCGGCATTTACCCACCTCTCAAGACAGCCGTTGGCCCTATACCGGAGGATATTACCGCGAACCTAAGCCCTGGTGCATCGTTGAATCAATTGAATTGCAGCCGAATCAAATCGAAGCTTGTAATACAAATGCATTGGATGCGCTTGAACGAGGTGCAACCGCTTTGCATATCCAAGGAGATGCAGGCAGTGAAGCCAACTTCATGAAGTTCATGGAGGGTATACTTCCAGAATACATCAGCATTTGGCTAAGCGGGCCTAAGCAGTATGTGATGGCTAGATGGCTGTCTCATTTAGCGTTGGAACGTGGTTTAGCACCTGAAAGCATTCAAGGTGGCTTACTCGGCCACCAAACAGTTACTATTGCCAAGAATGATTTGCCCCATATGGCGCAAATCATGTCGCTTCTGCCCAACTTTCGCTGTTTATGGATAGATGGCGCTCGCCTTTATAACGAAGGACTTTCGGTAGTCGATGAAGCAGCTTTCGCACTTCTTGCAGGGAAAAACACTTTCCAACATTATGCAAAAGCCGGCCTGTCGCCGGATGAAATTGGCAAGTTTATCCAATTCAAGCTGAACAGTCCGCTGCACTATTTCGTGGGAATTGCCCGCCAGCGTGCTTTCAGGTATTGCTGGAGTCAGTTGGTCGCGGAATTCAGCCCTGAACATCCATGCAGTTCGGTTGCCGGAATTTTTACTACCACCGCATACCGCCATTTAAGCATCCGGGATGTTTTCAATAATATGTTGAGAAATACTACCGCCTCCATGTCGGTGGTACTGGGAGGAACCGATGCACACGAAGTTTTGCCTCACGATTTAGCCATACAGCCAGAGAGTTCTTCCTTCAGCAAGCGTATGGCTCGAAACATTCAGCTCATTCTGGCTCACGAATGTGGACTGGACCAACTTTCAGATCCTGCCGGCGGCTCATACTACTTGGAAACTATGACCACGCTATTGGCTGAAGCTATACTCAATCGAGTCAAGGAGCTGGAAAGCACCATGAGTTGGGAAGAATGGCAAGCAACCGGACTCAACAAGCTCATTCAAGAAGAGCAAAACAAGATTAAAGCGCAAATAGCCGAAGGAACTACCCCGATACTGGGTGTTAACTTATATCCTAACAAAGCCGAAATGCAAGATCCCATGCTGCAAGCGGCGATACAAAAAGCTGAAACCATGTTCCGCGACGCAGCCGTACTAGAGCGTGAAAGCGTTTAAGTGAACCAGCAAGGTTTAGAAAAGCGGTAACTCCGCTAGTAGAAATAGAAAAAGGCCTCCAAGGAGGCCTTTTTCTATTTCATACAATTTCAAGTAAACTTAGTCACCGAAATTGAAGCGGTAAGCAGCACGGAAACCTACGAAGCCAAGGTTAGAAGTTGTTTCTGTAGGATTACCATTATCATCAGTGCCTTCTTCTTTAAAGCCGAGCATTAAGTCGTAACGTAAAGATAAATCTAGTTCATTATTTCCTACTGGAAGCTTATATCCTATGCGAGGAGCGAGACTAAAGAGTCCAGTGGTGGAACCTTCAACGTCAATAGTCGTTCTCCCAATCAATGGAACATCAATAGTTACCGAAGTAGATGCAATAGAAAACACACTCACTCCGAGGTCAAGACCCGCATAAAGGCCTAGATTTTTAAAAATCCGGTAATCAGCTCCAATACGAATGGGGATAACTGTAACTGCTGGAGTTTTAACATCTACGCTAATAAAACCGGGATCTTCTGCACTCAGTTTTTTGCCTGAGAACAAGAGATATCCTACAGAACCAGTGAGGTCTAATCTTTCTTTGATGAGATTGTAATGAAACATGGCTGAACCACCAAATCCGAAACCACTATTATCAGAGAAATCGCCCATAGGCAATGCAAGTTCTGCGCCAGCACTTACACCCATTTTGCCTTGAGCTGATGCGCTGAATGCTCCCAAGGTGAGACAAGCAGCGGCCATTAAGAAGATTTTTTTCATGTTTAAATGTTTAGGTTGAACGGATTTGCGTGTTTTCAAATATCAAGCCAAAAATGCGTTATTTGAAATAGAAAATTATAACCATTAAAGATTTCAGGTGCAACGATTTGAGGCATTATGAACGAAGCACTAGCATTGGGTGAAAAATAAAACGGGCTGATTATCATCTAATCAGCCCGTTTTTCAAATTTTTGGTAGTTAGCTTTTCAGGGCTGCAACCCCAGGAAGCACTTTTCCTTCCATGTGCTCTAGCAATGCACCACCGCCGGTAGAAACATAGCTTACACGATCACTGAAGCCAAATTGATTGACTGCTGCGGCAGAATCACCGCCACCGATTAGCGAAAACGCGCCTGTATCAGTAGCATCTGCAACAGCCTGAGCAATGGTTTTGGTTCCGTTTGCGAACGTTGGCATTTCAAAAACGCCCATAGGTCCATTCCAAAGAATGGTCTGGGAGTTTTTTACTACCTCTGCAAACTGAGCCGTTGATTTTGGCCCAATATCAAGTCCCATCCAGCCTTCTGGAATTTCCATATTGCCACACAAGTTGGTATTGGCATCATTCGCGAAGTTGTCAGCGATCACGGAATCTTCAGGAAGAAGAAGCTTTACCCCTTTCGATTTAGCTTTTTCAATTAAGCTTAGTGCGAGGTCTAATTTATCTTCTTCGCAGAGCGATTTTCCGATATTTCCACCCATAGCCTTGAAGAAAGTATAAACCATTCCACCACCAATAATGAGGTTGTCCACTTTATCCAGCAAGTTCTCGATAATGAGAATCTTATCAGAAACTTTGGCTCCACCCATGATGGCGGTGTAAGGACGAGCAGGATTTCCCATGACTCGGTCGGCATTTTCAAGCTCGGCATTCATCAGGAATCCAGCCGCTTTTCTTCCGGGGAAAAATTGCGCAATCACCGCGGTGGAAGCATGAGCACGATGCGCCGTTCCGAAGGCATCATTGACATAGAAAGTGCCAATTTTGGCCAGTTTAGATGCAAATTCTAAATTGCCTTCCTCCTCTTCCTTATAAAAACGAAGATTTTCCAAAAGCAGGACTTCACCGGCTTTAAGGTCAGAAGCTAAATGGGAGGCTTTTTCTCCAATACAATCAGGCGCGAATTGAACTGGAATGCCCAGCAGCTCGCTTGTTTTCGCTACGATATGACGAAGTGAGTACTTGTCTTCGGGGCCTGATTTAGGACGACCCAAATGCGACATTAGAATTACACTTCCGCCATCTTCCAGTACTTTACGAATGGAAGGCAGGGCAGCTCTGATACGGGTATCGTCAGTTACTTCGAAAGTGGACTTATTGAGTGGAACATTGAAATCAACCCTCATTAAGACCTTTTCACCTGCGAAATGAAACTGATCAATGGACTTTACCATAGGAAACGGTTTGGTCAGAATTAAGCGCCTACGCGAACTGCCAAGTCGGCTAAACGAGCAGAGTATCCGGATTCATTGTCATACCAGCCTACCACTTTCACCGTTTGACCGATTACCATAGTAAGGTCGCTGTCGAGGATACAAGAGTGGCGGTTACCAACGATATCGATAGAAACGATTAAATCAGTTTCGTATTGAAGAATTCCTTTCAATGAACTTTCAGCAGCGGCTTTAAAGGCGGCGTTAATTTCCTCTACCGTTGCAGGTTTCTTTAAGGTTGCCGTGAAATCTGTAACAGAACCATCAGGGATGGGCACACGCATCGCGTTTCCGTTAAGTTTTCCTTTGAGGTGTGGGAGTACCAAACCAACCGCTTTGGCTGCACCGGTAGAAGTAGGCACAATGGAATAAGCAGCTGCACGCGCTCTTCGAAGGTCTTTGTGTGGCGCGTCTTGGAGGCTTTGATCAGCAGTATAAGCGTGAATGGTGGTCATGAAGCCATTTTCAATTCCCCAATTCTCATCGAGTACTTTCACCATAGGCGCGAGGCAGTTGGTGGTACAAGAAGCATTAGAAAGAATGGTTTCAGTTCCGTCGAGGGTTTCGTCGTTTACTCCAAGTACGATGGTTTTGATATCGCCGGTAGCAGGAGCCGAAATGATAACCTTACGAGCGCCGGCAGTTAAATGCTTGCCTGCACTTTCGCGGTCTGTAAAGCGGCCTGTTGATTCAATAACCACATCTACACCGTGAGCGCCCCAAGGCAATTGTGCAGGATCACGTTCTGCAAGAATTTTAATCTTATGGCCATTCACGATGATTCCTTCTGCATCATGGCCTACTGTTCCGGCAAAACGTCCATGAACGGAGTCATACTTGAGCAGATGGGCCAACGTTTTGGTGTCTGTAAGGTCATTGATAGCCACAATTTCAACGTTCTCTTTTTCGAGAAGGTACTTAAACACGTGGCGACCAATACGCCCGAAACCGTTGATGGCAATTTTGATTTTTGACATGGTACTGTTAGTTATTGCCTTGCAAATATACGCGGTAACCCAAGATAAATTGGCCTCTTTCTATGGAGCTTCCAAACTTGAAGGTATTCCCCCTTGCACGCTTCTTTCCTAACAGAATTGAATCAAAAGAAAATCAGCCAATGCTGACCTCGGGAACTTTTTCTTGACCTAAAGATTTTTTTTCAAGGACATTTGGTTGTTTAAAATCCATTGCGCTATATTTGCACCACTCTAACGGAACGGCCCGTTCGTCTAGGGGTCAGGACACAAGATTTTCATTCTTGGAACAGGGGTTCGATTCCCCTACGGGCTACAAAAACCGCCTTTTGGATATTCCAGAGGCGGTTTTTTATTTTATGACATCCATAAAGCCCCTTTTGCATTTCCTCAAAGAAAGACTTAAAGTTTTTGATGCTTCCCATCTAGGCTTGCCCAACCAATAGGCTGCCCTCACTTGTATTAAATATAAAAACCGCGAGAAACCGGCCATTGCCTTCTTTCTCGCGGTTCATGATGAATCTTAAAAAAGTTATTCTTCTACCTTTTACTTGCTACATAGTTCAGTAAAAGCTTAAGCTTGGTTCTCAGCTCTTCAATGCCTTCTTTCTTCAGCACTGAAATAAACACGGCATCCCGATCTTTGGCCATCCAGCTTTTTTGTAAGTCTGAAGCGTTCATTTCGGGATTGTTTTTCAAAAATAAATCCATCTTATTGAATACTAGCAAGGACGGTTTATCAAGCACTTTTAAATCTCGCAACGTTTCTTCTACCACCACCAGTTGCTCTTCGAACCCAGGATGGCTAATGTCCACCACATGCAACAGAACATCTGCTTCACGTACTTCATCTAAAGTTGATTTGAATGACTCAATCAAATGAGTAGGGATTTTCCGAATAAAGCCTACGGTATCAGAAAGAAGAAAAGCGTTTTGGTCAAGCACCACTTTTCTAACGGTTGAATCAACCGTGGCGAAGAGTTTATTTTCTGCAAAAACTTCTGCTTTCGACAAGAGATTCATGAGGCTGGATTTCCCCACATTGGTGTAGCCTACCAAAGCCACACGGGGTATAGCTCCTCTACCCTTTCGCTGTGTTTGGTTTTGCTTATCGATGGTTTTAAGTTTCTCTTTGAGCAGGGCAATGCGGTTTCGGATGGCGCGGCGGTCGGTTTCAATTTCCTTTTCTCCCGGACCTTTCATACCTATTCCCCCTTTTTGCTTTTGAAGGTGGGTCCACATGCGAGTAAGACGAGGCAGCAGATACTGGTTTTGAGCGAGCTCTACTTGGGTACGAGCTTGCGCGGTTTGCGCACGTGCAGCGAAAATGTCGAGAATTAGATTGGAGCGGTCAAGGATTTTACAGCTAAGTGAGTGCTCCAGATTTCTGATTTGTGCTGGAGAGAGTTCATCATCGAACACCACGAGATCTGCCTCGGCATGTTTGACAAAGTTGGCTACTTCATCCAGTTTTCCCTTTCCGATGTACGAACGGGAATCCGGCCTTTCTAATTTCTGAAGGAATCTCCCAATGGTTTCAGCTCCGGCAGTTTCTGCCAAAAAAGCCAGCTCATCAAGGTATTCTTCTGCTTGTTCTTTGGTTTGATGCTGGCTAATGACGCCAACCAGCACGGCTTTTTCTTTATCCTTCATCAAGTTCTATCAAAAAAGAGCAGTATCGTGCATGACACGAACAACCGCCCAAAAAATAAGTGCTAAGATCATCATGCCATAAGCAATTCCGCTGGGAAGATGATTTTTAAAAAGCATCACATCCTCTGAAGAAAACCGCTGAATACTTCTATAAAGAACCAACCAATTAATCAAAGCGTACAGCATAAGAAAAAGCTCATGCCGAAAGGTAAAGTTCATCCAAAAACGCACCCTTGTCGGTCCTGGAACAAACGCCAAAATCACCATAAATAGCGTAATGAGACAGGGCAGGGTAACCACATTCCATACAAAACGGCGGCGGCGTGATTGATCACCACTTTCTGCAAGGATGAGATCAAAAACAGGCGCACTTTGGTATATGGAAGATAACAATTGGCGAAAAATAAGGTAACCGACAAAAAGTGAACCCAAAATCATAGCCATTCGCACAACCAGGTTACCGGAAAAATTCCAAAGTAAATAGTAACCTAGTTCTTTGAATGTGATAGCGCCGGCAAAAGAGGCTCCTAGGGATCTGATTAGAAACCAAATTCCCAACCACATGAAAAGCAGCTTTAACCAAGTGTGACTCTGGAGGGTGATTCGGTACAATCCCCAGAAAACCGCACCTGTAAACAAGCTTAAAACCGGCGCAAAAAGATAAATCTCGGTTACGTTACTCACATTCCATGAATCCTTAGCAGCCTGTGTAGTGATATGATGAAAAAAATAAACCGGGCTCATATCATTCAAGTAACAAACAAGCCAAGTGTAAAAATTATGGCCGGCAAAACAAAGCAGGTATGCCAAAAGTGAGGCAGCTGTATGGTTGATTAGCTGTTGGCGATAACATTTGCTAAGCTGATCTTCTGACAGCGTAAGGATAGGATTGGAGGTTGATTCCTGCACAGTGAAGTCCATTTAAAAAAGAAGGCCTCGTGCGAGGCCTTCAAAATTGGTTGAATTCTTTCAGTTTATGAAAACTGTTATTTGTTAAGCACTACCTTCTCGGTTGAAATACCGGATGGAGCTGTGAAGCGAACAAGGTAAGGAGCGTTTGCTAAATCATGGAGATCCATGCTAAATACACTCTCTACAACTTGGTACGCCGCTTTCATCAATCGGCCATTAAGATCTAGCACTTCAATAGTAGTAGGCTCTTGCTGACGATCGAAGTTAACAACTAATGTTCCATTGTTGACAAACAAAGAAGGTTTTACAAAGGAAACAGTGTTGGTGGCAGTGGTCATCGCGTTGATGTGAAGCACAAAGCGATCTTTACGGTTGGTAGCTTGATGGGTAAAGGCATATCCACCGGCGCGGAGGTTATGCATTAGGCCTGTGATTTTGTCCTCCAACATGATGGTCCAAAATGGATCTACGTTTTCCAGATTTGGCTCTATGCGGTAATTACCCGCACCATTGAACTCGAAGTAGTAATCCTCGCTGATTCCGGAAGTGGTCATTGGACGGCTATTTTGGACCAGTTTAAAGTCTAAAAAAAAAAAAAAATAAAAGCTCACACCGTTAAAGCTACCTGGGAATTGAGA
>JAIXUI010000161.1 GCA_027484125.1 Bacteroidota bacterium
AAAAACTCAGCGCACTCTGCGTAAACCCTGTGCCCTCTGCGTGGAAAACTCTCGCAAAGCCGCAAAGCCGCAAAGTATTATTAAAAAAAACTCAGCGAACTCTGCGTAAACCCTGTGCCCTCTGCGTGGAAAACTCTCGCAAAGACGCGAAGCTGCAAAGCCGCGAAGCCGCGAAGTGAAATAAAAACCGTAACGACTCAGCGGCTTGGTGTGAAAAAACCTTGCGCGGGTTATGCTTTGTATCTTCGCGTTTCAGGATGATGCTGGCGACTTTAACGGAAGAGAACTACCTCAAGGCGATTTACAAGCTGAGTGAACCGGAGGGCAAGCCCACTACTACGAATGCGTTGTCGGGCGTGCTTCACACCCGAGCGGCCTCGGTTACGGATATGGTCAAACGCCTCAGCCAAAAGAACTGGGTGCTGCATACTCCTTATCAAGGGGTGAGTCTCACAGAAGAGGGCCGTTTGATTGCGCTAAGTGTGATTCGCAAACACCGCCTGTGGGAGGTTTTTCTGGTCGATAAGCTCCGTTTTGGCTGGGATGAGATTCATGACATCGCAGAGCAACTGGAGCATATCCAAAGCCCCGTCCTCATCGACCGCCTCGACGCCTTTCTCGACTACCCCGCGCATGATCCGCACGGCGATCCTATACCAGGCCCGGAAGGCGAGTTCCGCGGCATAGCCTTCAAGCCGTTGCAAGAGATGCTTCCCGGTGAGTCGGGGCACTTGGCCGCCGTCTCCGACCAAGATCCCGCATTATTACAGCAGTTATCGGCCATGGGCCTCGCCCTCGACTGTCATTTTCGCCTGTCGGCCATTCTCCCGTTTGACCAAACGCGGATGTTGCAGGCAGGTTCGTTGTCGCTGAGTGTTTCCGAGAAACTGGCTCAGCATCTATGGATTAAACCTTGTAGTTGTGAAGCAACCCTTTAGCCCCGGAGCGCAACGCACGTACCGCCATGTGGTACAGCCAGCAGATTTTGCCCGTTTTCCATCTGGACAAGTGCACCCTGTTTACTCTACGTTCGCGCTCACCCGCGATGCAGAGTGGGCCTGTAGGTTATTTGTGTTGGAAATGAAGGAAGAGGAGGAAGAAGGCATCGGTACGTTTGTGGAAGTTCGCCATGTAAGCCCGGCCTTGGAAGGACAGGAGGTGTTGTTCACAGCAACGTTAGAGGAAGTGAAAGGGAATGCCGTTATCGGAAGTTTTGTAGCTAAAGTGGGCGATCGGGTCATTGCCGAAGGACGTACCGGGCAAAAAATTTTACTTCGAACTAAAATCAATGCGTTATTTGCGTCCCTGCAATGAGTAAGTCGCCTACAAAAGTTGATATCCCCAATAAAAAAGCCCGCTTTGAATATAGTTTTCTGCAAAACTACGAAGCAGGCATGGTGCTTACCGGCAGCGAAATCAAGTCGATACGCGCAGGCAAAGTAAACCTAACCGACGCCTATTGCCAGTTTGTGGGAGGAAAGCTGTTGGTGAAAAATCTGCACATCTCAGGTTATAAGTTCGCCACTTACAACGACCACGATCCGCTCAGGGAGCGTATGCTTTTACTCAAGAAGATAGAACTACGCAAATTAGAGTCGAAGCTGAAGGACAAAGGCCTCACCATCATCCCAACACGGCTGTTCATCAACGACCGAGGCTATGCCAAGCTAGAAATAGCCTTAGCAAAAGGGAAGAAGCTCTACGATAAGCGAGAAACCATCAAAGAGCGCGACATCAGCCGCCGCGACGACGACTAACCCACACTAATCACGGTAGATATCGTGATTCAGCAGCCATTCAAACACATTCACGTGCTTAATACCATTCTGGCCTTGAGTGAAATTATCCGTAGAAAGCACCCATTTGGGATAATGATCTCGCACTTGCTCCAAAGCACCAAATTCTCGTGCTCTGGTAGCCTCATCAGCCAATAGCCACGCCACCTGGTAGTATTCTAAATCACCTTGCGGGGTTTTGCATACAAAATCGACTTCGCTGTTACGGTTAATGCCGGTCCACACTTGGTAACCACGCCGTAGCAGTTCGAGGTAAACGATGTTTTCTAGGAGATGGCCGCGGTCGGCAGTGCGTTCTTTTCCAAGCAGTAAGTGATAAAAACCAGTGTCCACCAGGTAGTACTTTTCCTGAGTGGCTAACTGTTTTTTGCCTTTAAGGTCGAAGCGGTGGACTCTATAAATAACAAAGCTATCAACCAAGTAATCAAGGTATTTCTCGACGGTGGTGTTGTGGGTGGTTTTTCCGTCTTGTTGAAGTGCTTTAGCAATTTTGTTAGGTGAAATAGCGCTTCCAATGCAAGAGGCCACGTATTGGGTGACATTGCTAAACGCGCGTTGATCGTTGATTTGATGACGCTGAGTAATGTCTTTTTCTACGATGGTGGCGTAAATCGCTTTTAGATAGGCATAAACCTGGTCATAGCCGCCAGCACGTAATTCAACGCCCTTGGGTAAGGAAGTTTCATTGACGTAGTCAAAAAACAAACGCTCGTAGTTAAGATATTGGTTGGAAAGGTCTATTTCACGAGCAATGAGGTATTCATAAAAAGAGAAAGGCAGGATAGAAAGTTCTATGTAGCGTCCGCTTAAGTGTGTGGCTAATTCACTGCTCAGCAAATTGGCATTCGAGCCCGTGATATAGACATCGAGGTTTTTTTTAACGTATAGCCCGTCCACTAATCGTTCAAAATCTTGAACATTTTGAATTTCATCGAGCAATACGTAGCAACGATTAGATAAATCGAGCTTTTCTAGGATGAAAGCGTAGAGCGCGTCCAAATCTTGCAGAAAATGACGCATTTCAAACGCCTCGAAGTTGATTGAAACGATTTGATTAGGGAGCACCCCCATATCCAAAAGCTCTTGCTGATATAATTCAAACAAGGTGCTTTTACCCGAACGCCTTAAACCAGTTACTACTTTAATAAGGTCATGGTCTTTGTAAGCCAATAGTTTTTGGAGGTAATTCTTCCTCTTAATTAAAGTACCCATAGTGCTAAGCTAAGCACTTCGCTATTAAAACTTGAAAAAAAGACAGGTTTTAATAATCGCAAAACCCCTTTGCAAACTAATTCAACGGAAGATTTTAGAAAAAAACTAAACTTTTGGTTGGCACTGTCACCAATGAATCAGGTTCACCCAAGCCGAAACAGTTAGCTATTCCTCCAAAAACTCACAAAAATACCTTGCGCCCTCTGCGAAACCCTAGCGCCCTCCGCGTGAAAAATCCCCTGCGAGAAAAAGCGAGAGATCCCACCCCAAACACCTACACCAAAACCTTGCGCCCTCTGCGAAACCTTAGCGCCCTCCGCATGAAAAAAATCCCCTGCGTGAAACAGCAAGAAATCAACCCCAAACACCTACAAAAACCCTTGCGCCCTCTGCG
>JAIXUI010000086.1 GCA_027484125.1 Bacteroidota bacterium
GCGCCAGGTATTTTCTTCGATGGTGTAGGCGATATCGAAAGGAATGCCTTTGGTGATCGCCATATGCATATTCTTCATACCGAAGGCTATGGCTTGGAAAGAAGGCCCCTGTTCCTGACGAAGTTGAAGCAGAAGATGGTTCTCTCCCACAATTCTGGCCATTCCTGGCTCACAAAAAACGCCTTCAGTTGCAAAAACGGGGGTCATATTGCCTGGGCCGAAAGGAGCAAACTGACTGAGTCGTCGGAAGAACTGTGGACTAATCTGGGCAAATTTCAGCTTCATGTCCACATCTACTCGCGGTATCAACTGATCTTCTCTGATGGTTTCAGCAACCACTTGTTCAAACATTTCCACAAACGCCTCATAAGCACCTTCTTTCAAGGTGAGGCCCGCGGCGAATTTGTGTCCGCCGAATTGCAGAATATGCTCATTGCATGCGCTTAATGCTTCATAGATGTTGTAGCCATTCACCGTTCTAGCAGAACCGGTGAGTTTGCCATCGGCTTGGCTGAAAACGATAGTCGGGCGGTGAAACTGTTCGATTAAGCGGCTAGCCACAATACCGATAACGCCTTTGTGCCAACTTGGCCCAAATACGACAGTGGTTTTCTTATCGGCAAATCCGGGAGTCTCCTGCGCTTGAATCAGCGCTTCGCGGGTAATCACGTTGTCCACATCGCGACGAGAGGAGTTATCGGTATCAATGCCCTTAGCCTGATTGAAAGCGTCCAGCTTTTCTTTCGCCATCAGTACTTCTACTGCCTTTTTAGCATCACCCATGCGGCCGGCCGCATTGATGCGTGGGCCTATATTGAAGACTATGTCGCTAATAGTGAGGTCTTTCCGCTGAGGATTGCAAATCTCAATGATAGCAGCAAGTCCGGGACAGGGCTGCTCGTTGAGTTTTTTCAAGCCATGATAGGCTAAAATCCTGTTTTCTCCGGTAATGGGAACGATATCGGAGGCAATGCTGACAGCTAGTAAGTCAAGCAAAGTAAACAAAGGCTCAGGCGAAAGGCCGAGATGTTCGGTAAACGCTTGGGCGAGTTTAAACCCGATGCCGCAGCCTGAGAGCTCTTTGAAAGGATAAGGACAATCGTGTTGCTTAGGGTTGAGAATAGCCACCGCTTCGGGCAATACCTCTGCCGGCAAATGGTGGTCAGAGACAATCACTTTTAGGCCCTTTTCATTGGCATAAGCCACTTGCTCAACAGCCGTAATGCCGCAGTCGAGCGTAACCAACCATTTGTAGCCATTTTCCACTGCCCAATCGATGCCTCTGCGAGAAACACCATAGCCTTCGGTGTGCCGATCAGGGATATAGTAGCCAATAGGGCTTTTAAATGACAGCAGGAATGAGTAAAGAAGCGCCACTGAGGTGGTACCATCTACATCATAATCACCATAGAGCAAGATAGGCTCTTGGTTGTCCATGGCATTTTTAAGAGCAATCACCGCATCACGCATGCCCTTCATCAAGAAAGGGTCGTGAAGTTGGTCAAGCGTTGGTCTAAAGAAAGCCCGGGCTTTTCGGTAAGTATCGATGCCGCGCTGAACCAGCAGTTCGGACGTTACCTCGTCCACCTTCAATTCAGTCTGAAGGAAACGGGCGATAGTTGGGTTTGCAGGTTCTTTGTATATCCAGCGCTTGGCCATGAGTGGGGCCCGTCAATAAATGACAGGGGGCGCAAAGATAGCAATTGATTAGAAGGCCGGAAGGGGATTATCAGTGGAGACTTATAGCCGAGCTTTCAACTTCTGGGCACTGTCCATAATGAAACGCATGATTTCTTCATTTACCGAATAGAAAACATTTTTTCCACTTCGTTGCGTTTTCACCAGTTTCACATCACGCAAGATGGCCAAATGCTGAGACACCACACTTTGTTCAATGTTGCGCTCCGGATGCGAGAGTTTCATCTTATACAGAATCTGCGTAACGGTTAGCCGTCCATTCTGAAAAATCATATTCACGATTTCCACACGGTGTTCATGCTTGAGTGCTTTGAATAATTCTAACACGCGTTCTATTTCCTGAGCATGAATCATTACAGGTTCTTGTATTTTGGTGAGTACTTCCATGGCTTCCGCAGTTGCTTATTTTCAGCGTATTGTAGAAACGCGCATATTCTTAATTGGTTTTAGAAGAGTCGAATTTTCAGATGCTTACCTCCTTCATTCTTGTTAAATTGTGTTGGATAGTGTCAAGTTTCAGCATGATTAGGGACTTTTTTACGCTTTTTTGAGTTTCACCCTTGAAACGGAAGTCTAATTTCGTTCCCGCTTATGTTTAAGAAACCCGTCATTCTGCTAATCACGCTACTGAGCCTCTTTTCTACTGTATTTTCCGCTCAGGCCCAATTGCTAGATCCAGTAAAATGGAGCTTCTCCGCCAAGAAAACAGGTGACCAATCCGCAGAATTGGTACTCTCGGCTACCATCGAGAAAAAATGGCACCTCTATTCTCAATTTCTTCCTGAAGGAGGTCCCATTCCAACGTCCTTCAAATTCGATAAAGCGCCCTTTTACTCGCTCAAAGGAAATGTTGAAGAAAAAAGCAAACCAGAAGAAGCATTCGATAAGAACTTCGACATGACCCTTAAATACTTCGAGAACAAGGCAGTTTTTGTTCAAAAAATTGAAGTAAAAAGTGACGGCGTGGTGAAAGGCATGCTGGAATTCATGGTCTGCGATGACAAACAATGTTTACCACCCACAGAGGTTCCATTCGAATTTAAACTTAGCGGCTTTGGCGCACCTGCCGAAAACTCCCCTAGCACGTCTTCTCCCACAAGTTCAGTTAGCGATACGGCCTCTTCGGTTGTACAAGTAGCTACTTCCAACGACTCAAGCACAAGCTCTACAGTTGATAAACCTACGACTGCCACTCCTGAAGCTCCAGCAGTTGCAGCTTCCGACAAGGCTAATTCAGCTGAGGAAAAAGGCATGTTGGGGTTTCTACTTACTGCATTTCTATATGGTCTCGCAGCAGTTATGACCCCATGTGTATTCCCTATGTTGCCCATGACGGTGACCTTCTTCATCAAACAAAGTGGAAGTAAAGCACAAGCCATGAAAAAAGCCTTATGCTTTGGGGCCTCCATCATCGGCATTTATGCACTTATCGGGTTAATCTTCGGACTTCTAGCTCTAGGTGCCGATTTTGGCAACTGGCTGAGCACTCACTGGATTCCCAATGTGCTCTTCTTCCTCATCTTTATTGTATTCGGTGCGTCTTTCTTGGGCATGTTTGAGATTACCCTTCCTCACAAATTTGTGAACAGTGTGGACCAAAAGTCTGATATGAAGTCGCTGGCGGGCATTTTCTTCATGGCCTTCACCCTGGTACTGGTGTCATTTTCTTGCACTGGTCCGGTGGTTGGCACATTATTAATTCAAGCGGTTGGAGGGGAAATGCTTAAACCCATGCTAGGTCTATCTGCCTTTGGACTTGGCTTGGCAGGTCCATTTATGTTATTCGCAGCATTTCCGGGTTGGCTTACCAACTTACCCAAGTCAGGTGGCTGGCTCAACAGTGTGAAAGTGGTCCTCGGCTTCTTGGAGATTGCCTTCGCATTCAAATTCCTCAGCACTGCCGA
>JAIXUI010000045.1 GCA_027484125.1 Bacteroidota bacterium
CATCCAACTAGGACCATGAAATGTCAGACGGTTATGGTTAGGAACAATAGTATTGTAAATTTGAAATACCAAACGGCGGTTCAGCACAAGTTAACCAGCGAAGTATTCAAGGATTTCCAAACGGTGCGTATACGGCCTGCAAAGTTTGTAGGTCTCACTCTTAAGAGTTAATCTCATTTGAAGACCCACTAAAAGAGATTTTTAATTAGAAATGTGCAAATAGAAAAAGTAATCAAACCTAGGGCATTAAATATGAAGTCATGAAAGATACTACCACAGTAACTTACCCTCCCTTCTTGAAAGAAATCCTTTCAAGAATTCAGCAGGCACGGTATGAAATGCTCAAAACGGTGAGCAAACAAACGGTGGAACTGTATTGGGAAATAGGCAAGGCGGTAAGCCAAAAGGTGCAACAAGAAAAATGGGGTAAATCCATCGTAGAGCAACTCTCGAAAGACCTTCAAACGGAGTTCCCGGGTATTCGCGGCTTTTCAGCATCAAATATTTGGAGGATGAAAACCTTTTATGAAGAGTACAAAGACAATGAATTTCTCGCACCATTGGTGCGAGAAATTGGCTGGGTGCAAAACAAATTGATATTTGAAAAGTGTAAAGACAACCTCAAAAGGGAATACTACCTCCGTAAAACCAAAGAAATGGGGTGGTCTAAAGCCGATTTGATCGACAAAATCAATAAAAACTATTTTGAAAATCAGGCTTTGGCTCAAAACAATTTTGCAACAACCGTGTCGCCCGAACAAAAAGCCAAAGTAGCGTGGGAATTTGTTGATGATTACCAAGTGGAACTCATCAACCCTGACTGGCCTATCAGTGAAAAGGAATTAGAAAATGCCATTGTTACCAATGTGGTGAAGTTTTTGTCGGAAATGGGAGGCAGCTTTGCCTTTGTGGGTAGGCAGTTTAAAATCGATTTTCACGACAAGGAGTATTTTATTGATTTGCTATTTTTTAATCTCAAGCTCAACTGCTATGTAGTATTTGAACTCAAAGCTCGAGAATTTGACCCTAAAGATATTGGGCAAATAAAATGGTATATGGAGTTAATCAATAATGAGGTAAAAGAACCCACCCACCAAGCTACCATCGGTATTATTTTATGCAAATACAAAGACCATTTGATGGTAGAATACATGCTTTCAAACCTTCAAGACCCGTTAGGAGTAGCTACTTTCAATCGGTATGAAGAGTTACCCGAGAAATATGCCAAATACCTGCCCAGTGAAAAAGATATCATCAAAAGATTGGCAAATTTAGGGGGAGAGAACTAACTCATTTTCAACAGTAAAAGCGACGCACGAAAGAATTAAAATAGATTCTCATTCGCATGAAGGGAATAAGTTTAATTCCCTTACTGTTTACGCCTCTGATTTGGTAACTGGTTTAATTGAAATGATAAGTTTGGTAGCTGATTTAAATTAAAATCCTCCCACCAGAAACCCAGCGCCTCCCCTACTCGATAACCAGTTTACTCACTTCTCTCTGGGAGTTGTTGCGTACTTCTACCCAATAAAGGCCGGCTGGAAATTCGGATACCGATAACTGTTGTCGGCTCAATTCGGTGGCATCTAACACCCACGTCTTTAATCGCTGGCCTGATAAATTGTAAAGTGTAACGGTAGCTTCGCCTTCTACCAACTTAGACGCTTGAATAGAAAAATAAGTATTTGCAGGAACTGGGAATAACCCATGTTCCAAAGATTCGCCTTTTGTAGTTCCAGTGAAAATAACCGCTATCGTATCCGAATGTAGCGACTTACACCCCACCGGATCGATGGTTACCGCAAAATAACTTCCTGAATTAGTGGCGGTGAAACTGCGACCCAAGGCTCCCGGAATAAACCCTGTTGCCACATTGAACCAAGCGTTTCCTATCAGATTCGTTGATATCAATGTTGCCCCATTTTTGATAATTCCGGGTTTTGGTGGTGCCACTCCAATGGTATCCTTGAAGCAATTGATGCTGCTGCACGCATTATTACCTGTTACACTTAAACATAAACTGTCAGCCTGTGGTGGATAGGGTCCGATACTGGGAGCAGTAAAACTAAACTGAGGCAGATTGCTTAAAGTGGGCCCTTGACCATTCGGACTTTTTATAAACCACTGGTAAGCAGAACCACTTCCACCAGCAAAAACTGCCTGTTGATTGACACATAATTGGCCTTGAATCACCTTTACCTCATTGACGGGAGCAGTGTCGAGCTGGACTTGATACGGATTAGATATTGCCGTACAACCACTTTGGTTCTGAACTACCGCCCTGTATTGTCCGGGTTGAGTTACCACAAGAGCTGGTACTGCACCCGCTACCACAATTCCATTGCGTTGCCACTCAATAATTTGATCTTGTACTTGCAAGTTGATGCTACCACCCGGACAAACCTTGGCAGGCCCGGTGATTTGATTCGGACTTGGTAGCACCCCTTGTACCACCGTGGTAGGCTGTGATAAAAAATTGCAACCGGAAGAAGGACCTGACCTTACTGTATAGGTGCCAGTTTGGGTAGTTTGAAAAACCGGAGAATTGGCTCCGGGTATAACCAAACCATTTCTCAACCACTGAATAAATGGCCTGTTTCCGGTAAACATGATGATTTGTGTGTTGCCACATAAAGGTGTTTGGCCGGATGGATTGAGTGGTGGCAAATCCGGTGCATGATAAACCAAACTATTGGGTCCAGGCTGGCTTGTGGAGGCTGGAGAGGTTGAAACTGCCCTTATTCGGTAGTTAACTCCTGAGATGCTTAAGTTATTAATGCTGCATACAACAGCAGCCGGAGAAGTTGCATTTAACAACCCTATAACCAATGGATTAGAAAAATTTCCAACAGAATCTGAAAGCTGGATACGGAACTGATTACCGGCATTTCCTGTAAAACTACCACCTAACTGTATGGAAAAACTGGCATTTCCACACACTGATAGTGGCATGGAGGAAACCGTGAGCTGTGCAGTAGTGCTACATAACGACACCAAAAGAAACCATGCAAGTATTGAAAATGTCTTCATGTTATGTCGAAAAAAAAACCCTATTGGCCCTTTCCTGCACATAAAATTAACATACGCATCTAATCTTGTTTTAATGACCTTTATAACTTTTGTGACTAATTTTATCATTTTTTAAACCAATACTCTATTAACATGATTTTTATTGACTATCTGTCTTTTATAGTAAAGTATTATATGATGACTTTTTTCTTTTAAAATCATCCCTTTTCTTTTACTTAAATGCCGCCTGAATACCCAGTGGAAACAAGTTAAAGTTGCATGCTCCCATGGTTAACAATTACTGTTGTTGAATCATTTGAAGAAATCCGGCTAATCAAACAGGCGGCTGCCGGGATATATGAATGGGTTGCAATCTAAACAACCTCAAAAGACCCACCCTATCCATGTTGTTTTGCTCATCAATTC
>JAIXUI010000051.1 GCA_027484125.1 Bacteroidota bacterium
ACAAACATTCATTTTGAATCTTTTTAACTTAACTTGGTCCATCGGGTAACAGAAAACCCTTTCGACCACCTTTCTATGTATAAACTATTACTGCATATTTTAATAATTTCATGGCTTGGGCTGTTTCCAGTTTATCTCTCTGCCCAATCTTTCAGCAAGATTTGGTACTTTGGGAATCAGGCGGGCTTGGACTTTCGTTCAGGCTCGCCTGTGCCGTTTAGAAGTCCATACCATCGGTTTTATGGAGGAAATGTAATGGAAGCTGATGTTAATGGAAATTTAATTCTTCATACTAATGGGTGCGATAGTTTTAGTGTAGCTGCGAATGATTTTAATTTTCCTTCCATAAATTTAGGTGGAACTGAGAGGGTCTTTAACCGGTTTCAGCAGCCTGTTTATAATTCTGATTCACTTAGTACTAATGATTATAAAATGCAGCCATGTGTGTTGCTTAAAAAACCAGGACCGGATAGTCTCTATTACTTAGTTGCTCCCATGAGAAGTTCCAATGGAGGTTATATAACAACTATTGGTTATTCAATTATTGATTTAAATGCCTTTAATAATCAGGGTTCAATTTCTGATTCTAGTAAGAATAGGATATTGGTTACGAATACATCTCCATGGAGATTGGATGCATTAATTACGCAAAGTTTACATGCGAATGGAAGGGATTATTGGGTAATCGCTATTTTTCCTTTTAGTAAGTCGAGTAATAGTATTATGGGATTTTATTATCATTCCTTTTTACTCAATAGTTCAGGTTTACATTTAGTTAAATATGATTCTTTGGTCACGAACCAAAGATTTTCATATTCATCTACTATTCGGTTTAATCATCGGGGTGATAAAGCCGCTATTGTAGCTGGAGTACCTAATGTAACCTTATTAAATTTTGATAACGCTACTGGTTCTTTTGGCTCTTTTCAAGTGTTTAATACGCCTACTTTAGCCAATTCTCTATCCTTTAGCAACAATGACAGCTTATTGTATGTCGGATTTAGATCCACTTTGGTTTTAAACACTGAAATTAGACAATACAGGGTCTTTGATCCCAATCCCAATTCAACGTTTTATGTTATTCCTGGTAGCAGGTTTGCCAGCCGCAATCGTTTTAGTAGTAATCCTGTTGATGACAACAACGTAGCCGGCATGCAACTCGGCCCGGATGGTAAATTGTACATTGGACGGTGTTACTCTGATACGTTGGATGTTATTCACAATCCCAATGTTCCGGGAGCTGGTTGTGGGTATCAACGGGGGTATTTGCCTTTGGGGGATACCAACAGTTTTGTGGTAACGGGTTTTGTTCAGTTTCCATCTTTTGCATCCATCCCTCCCCGTTTCTCCGGTTGTGCGCCTTTGCGGGTGAGTTTTCCGAATCCTCGGCCGGGGGGGCTTTGGTATGATTGGCGTTTTTTGGATGATAGTACCTTTTCGTCTTCGCCTACTCCTGTGCGTACTTATACCCGTGGGGGGCAGCATGGGGTCATCATTCGGGTGGGATTGCCGGGTGGGCAGATCGACTCTTCGTTCTTTACGTTGATGGTCTATGACCCGCCTTCGCGTTTGTACCGCTACAAGTCGGATACGGTTTGTTTGGGGGCGGTTTCCCGCTTTTCGTTGGATACCCTTGGTTTGCAAAACATGCGCTTTCAGGTGCTGATCAATGGTACGCCCCTGCCGGCAGATTCGGCTTGGTTCTATCACACGAGGCTAACTACAGCAGGTACGCATACGGTGCGCGTTATCGCCACCAATACCTTCACCCAATGCCAAGACACCACCGACTTTCCGCTGGTGGTTCGGCCTAAACCCGCTGCAGCCCTGTTCTTGCAGGATTCTTTGGCCTGTGCCCCTTTTGCTTTGCCTTTTGCTGTTTCCGGTTCAGATTCTGCCTTCCTCCTCTCCAATCGTTGGGGAAGAAAAACCCTCTCTTTGAGTGCGGGAACTTGGACAGACACGTTGCTCTATTCACTTCCCACTTGCGACAGCTTGCGGATGGTCCGAACCAACGCCTTCGGCTGCTCCGACACTTCTGCCCTTCGCAAGTTCTGCGCCTTAGCCCCTCCCCAAGCCCGCTTCTCCCTCTCCGATACGGAATCCTGCGGCTTTGTGTATGTCCGCCTCCTCGACAGCAGTCGGCACGTTTTCGGGCAACCCGGGGCGTATTTGCAGTGGGAGTTCGGCGATGGAAGTCCGCCGCTTAGGCTGAACCAACCCTCCGGCGGCAGCGTCTTTCACGCTTTTCAGCAGTCGGGTGTGTTCAACATCCGCCTCATCGCCTTGAACGGGCGTTGCTCCGACACCCTTCTGCTGCCTCAAACCATCACCATCACCCCGGCACCTCAACCGGGAATTGGCGTTCAGGCTGGCTTAAACGTGGATTCTACCTTCCAAAACGGACTGCTCCGACGCTTCGTTCGGGGTTGTTTGCCATTGGCCGTTTCTCTCACCGACTTAAGCTCCGGTGCCCGCGATTCCGTTCGCTTTTTCCTCAACGGGCAGCCGATTACTAACCTCAACCTCAGTTTTGCTATCCCAGGTAACGCTTTAATCACCCAACGGGTCTTCGGTTCCACCGGCTGCATC
>JAIXUI010000040.1 GCA_027484125.1 Bacteroidota bacterium
AAAGATTTGAAACTGAGAATCTGCGTTTATTTTATTTATATCATTCAACCAGTTTCGTTCTGAGCCACACTAAAAAACTAGACGGAAAAATATAACCGTTTGAAATATCAACAGTTGCTGAAAAGGAAAAGAAAACTCAAATCAACTTTTAGAATGATGTGCTATTGTTATAAATTATACATGCCTCTACCTTATAATCTCCAAATAAGTTAATTCATAATTCGTAACCCCTACTTCAACACCCAGTCCACCCAGGCGTCCACTTGTTTGACAGAATTTGGGCGGAGGACGATTTTACGGTCTTGGTCGAGGAGGAAAAAGGTGGGGGTGCCGAAGACGTAGTAGTCTTTCACCGGCTGGCTCTCCCATTTGCGGAAGTCGCAGTAATGAGGAAAAGGCAGGTTGCGGGTGAAGGGCTCGTGCTCCTTGGGTAGATCGTCGAGGGTAATGAGCACCACCTCCAGGCCCTTGCTCTTCCATTTGTCGTAAAGCGGGGTGATCGACACACTTATTCTGAATGATAATCCAACAATTGATAGGCGTAGATTTTTAAGAAGGAACTACATTTTATATTTCTGAAGTATTTCGATTTACATGATTTGGACAACACATATTTTTTTTAGTAAAAAACCAATGCATGAACAGTATTCAACACAATCTTTCTAATAAGTTGCAAAAGCTGATTCCGTTTGTAGCGCCTGTTGGTAATGACTTGAAATCGTAGTGAAGCCTCCACAAATAATTGCAAAAAAGCTGTGCTCTATCCCAACATGCTCCAGGCCATGAAGCCGGCGCCGAGGGTGAGGGCGGTTTCGTCGATGTCGAAGCCGGGGGTGTGTACAGAGTGGATGATGCCTTGGGCTTCGTTGCGCACGCCGAGGCGGTAAAAGGAGCCGGGAATCTCGCGGGTGTACCAAGCAAAGTCTTCCGCTGCCATCCATAAATCTAAGTCCACTACTTGCGCTTCGCCCACATATTCTACGGCAAGTTCACGCAACCGACTGGTGACTTCCGGGTCGTTTTCTAAAAAGGGATAGCCCACATTGATGAAGAAATCGCATTGCGCGCCCATAGAAGTTGCCATGGCTTCGGCCATCGCTTTCATGCGCTGATGGGCTTCTTGGCGCCATGTTTCGTTCATCGCACGGAAGGTTCCTAATACGGTTACCGTGTCTGGAATCACGTTGAAGGTGCCTGGGGCGTCAATTCTTCCGAATGATAATACGGTTGGAATGGCGGGATTGGCGTATCGGCTTACTACTTGCTGCAAGGCTACGATAATCTGGCAAGTGATGGCCACGGTGTCAATATTCTGATGCGGCGCGGCGGCGTGCCCTCCTTTGCCGGTCACCGTCATGGTGATTTCATCGGCAGACGCCATGTACATCCCGGAACGAAAACCCAGCTTTCCGGCTGGTAACTGTGGCATCACATGTTGCCCAACAATGTAGGAGGGTACAGGATTTTGTAATACTCCGGCTTTGATCATCAAGGATGCTCCGCCGGGAAGTCGTTCTTCTCCAGGTTGAAACAACAACCGCAGGTCGCCTGCTAAATGCGCTCGCTCGGTATGAAGAATTTTTGCTGCGCCAAGCAAACAAGTGGTATGCACATCGTGGCCGCAAGCGTGCATCACGCCTTCTCGCTTAGAACGATATGGCTTGTCGTGGTTGGCTTCTAAAATGGGAAGCGCATCCATGTCGGCCCTCAATGCTCGAAGTGGCCCGGGTTTACCCCCACGAATGGTGGCTACGATGCCGGTTTCCGCTACGCCTGTTTCATGTTCTATCCCCCAGGAGGTCAAACATTGACTTACGAAAGCCATGGTTTCATGCTCCTGAAAGGAAAGTTCAGGGTGTGCGTGAATATGACGACGAAGCTGAACTAACTCCGGTTGAAGGGCTAGCGCCTGTTGCTGTACCCGCTCAAGGACGGACGCTCTTGCTGCTATCGACATTGGCGTTGCCTTCTGGATTAATGAGAATATTGTCGGGAACGATAAAAGCTGCTTTGTAAGTTTTCTGCAGGTCTGTAAGCCATTCTCTGGCCTCTTCTCTTGTTAGAAAATCGCCCACACGTACACGGAATGTTGGTTGTTTATAAATCAGATAAACGCGGGTATCGGGGTAAAGCGATAGAATTTCAGTTCTGATTTTCATGGCTTGTGCCCGCTGATTTCCTGAAAAAACTTGAATGCGAAACCCTTTACGGGTGCTGTTTTTCATCCGATCCCGATACTTCTGAATCAATTGCTGGCGCTTAATTACGCTTGAATCAACTGAAGCAGTGTCCGGAATTGCTTCCTGTGCATACAAGGAATGGCTCACCAAGGATAACAAAAAGAAAAACAGCAGCTTTTTCATAGTTCAAGTATAGCAAATGCTGCGGAAGTACCAAGTCGGTCGGCACCTGCATCTATCAGATTATGAGCCTGTTGACGAGTTTTTATTCCGCCTGAAGCTTTGATTTTAATTTCAGGGGGAAGCAGTTTTCGCATAGCGCGTACTACTTCCGGTGTCGCACCACCGGCATGTCCGGTGGAGGTTTTCACAAAGTCAACGCCGGTTTGCGCACACAACGCACACAGTTTTTCCAATTGATCACCCTGAAGTAAGGCTGTTTCTAGAATAATCTTGATTTGCTTGCCATGCAAATGGGTGATTTGCGTCATGCTGTCGATTTCGTTACGGAGGTAAATGAAATCATTCTCTGCCAGAGCAGATAAGTTGATAACCGCATCTACTTCGGAAGCTCCATCGTCCACTACCTTTTTAATTTCATCCACTTTAGCGAAGGTGGCAGCAAATCCAAAAGGAAAACCTATCACGGTACTGACTTTCAGCCTTCTTCCATCCAAATGCTTCATGGCATTTTTCACGAAGTAAGGTGGAATGCACACACTGGCGAATCCATGCTCCAAGGCTTCATCGCACATTCTGCGAACATCTTCTTTCCTAACTGAGGTACTGAGTGCAGTGTGATCGATGTAGGATGCTATCTCCATTAAATAAAATCTCCGTCTTTACCGTGACAATTCTTAAACTTCTTGCCGCTACCACAAGGGCAGGGGTCATTTCTTCCAATTTTTGGCCCTACTCTAACAGGAGACTGAGTGCGTGGAGCTTCCTCTTGTGAAGAAGTATAGTTGACCGGCACATCAGCAGTAGAACTTGAATTGTACTGTGGATGACTGGTTTGGTATTGCGGCGGTGGAGCTGGAAGTTCAGGTTCAGCTTCTTTTACTTCCTCCCCTTCTGAAACCGGAATATGCCCTTTGGCCAACATTCCAATGGTGTCCATGCTCAAACGATCCAACATCTTTTTGAACAATTCGAAGGCTTCGAATTTATAAACCAACAAGGGGTCTTTCTGCTCATAAACCGCATTCTGAACGCTTTGCTTCAAATCGTCCATTTCGCGAAGGTGTTCTTTCCACTCTTCATCAATGAGGTTAAGCACAACGCCTTTTTCGAATTCGGTAATGATGTTTTTGCCTTCTTCGGTAATGGCATGAGTGAGCATGATGTTCAGGTGCATCTCACGGCTACCCATCACAAATGGAATGGCCACTTGATTGATTTGATGTCCCTGATGTTGATGCATCTGCTGGAGGATTGGGAATGCCATCGCTCGGATGCGATCATTTTTGGTGCGATAGGCAAGGATCGCTTCCTCATATAATTTTGAAGCTAAAGCCTCAGACTTAGAAGACTCGAATTCCTGTGCGGTTATAGCGGTTTGAAGGGCAAAGGTGCGAATCACATCCAGGCCAAATTCTTCAAAATCCTTGCTCTCTTTATGACGCTCTACGAGAAGCGAAGCTACATCGGCGAACATATTGTCGATGTCGATACTGAGGCGATCTCCGAACAGGGCATGACGGCGACGCTTGTAGATTACCTCACGTTGTGAGTTCATCACATCGTCGTATTCAAGCAAACGCTTACGGATACCGAAGTTGTTTTCTTCTACCTTTTTCTGAGCGCGCTCAATGGATTTGGTAATCATGGAGTGCTCAATCACTTCACCTTCTTTATAACCAAAGCGGTCCATAAGCCCGGCGATGCGCTCGGAGCCAAATAAACGCATGAGGTTATCCTCCAGGGAGACGAAGAACAAAGACGAACCTGGGTCGCCTTGACGGCCGGCACGCCCGCGCAACTGGCGGTCAACACGGCGAGATTCATGACGTTCGGTACCAATAATCGCCAAACCACCTGCTTCCTTCACGCCTGGCCCGAGCTTGATGTCGGTACCACGACCGGCCATGTTGGTCGCGATGGTTACTGTGCCTGCTTGGCCGGCTTCAGCAACGATTTCCGCCTCACGCTGGTGCATTTTGGCGTTCAGTACGTTGTGGCGGATTTTGCGCAATTGGAGCATTCGGCTTAGCAACTCGGAAATCTCTACCGAAGTAGTTCCCACGAGTACCGGCCTTCCTGCACTCACCATGCGCTCAATTTCTTCGATAACAGCGTTGTATTTTTCTCTGGTGGTCTTGAATACCTTATCATCCATATCCTTGCGGGTAATGGATTTATTGGTAGGAATTACGACTACATCCAGTTTATAGATTTCCCAGAATTCGCCTGCTTCGGTTTCTGCAGTACCGGTCATACCCGCAAGTTTGTGGTACATCCGGAAGAAGTTCTGAAGGGTGATGGTCGCGAACGTTTGAGTTGCTGCCTCAATTTTCACATTTTCCTTCGCCTCAATGGCTTGGTGCAAGCCATCAGAATAGCGGCGGCCATCCAACACACGACCGGTTTGCTCATCTACAATTTTAATCTTGTTTTGATCCACGATGTATTCCACATCTTTCTCAAACAAGGTGTAGGCTTTAAGCAATTGGTTTAAGGTGTGAATGCGTTCTGACTTGGCAGAAAAATCAGTAAGCGCTTGTTCTTTACGGGCCAATTTCTCCTCTGCACTTACTGCCATTTTCTCAATTTCAGCCATTTCGGCTCCAACATCCGGAAGGATGAAGAAAGAAGTGTCTTCCCCTGAAGCAGTGATTTGTTCAAGTCCTTTTTCGGTCAGCTCAATGCTGTTGTTTTTCTCATCGATGACGAAGTAAAGCGCTTCGTCCACTTTGTGCATTTCTTTCTGCTGATCTTGAAGATAATGGCCTTCGGTTTTCAGCAACAAAGCTTTCACACCACTTTCACTGAGGAATTTGATGAGGGCTTTGTTTTTGGGCAGTGCCCGATAACAACGAAGCAAGAGCAAACCTGCTTCTTCGTTTTTTCCTTCGCCAAACAGCTTTTTCGCATCGGCTAAGGCGGTATTTACATAACGCTTTTGCAATTCTACCAAACGCTCAATACGAGGTTTCATTTGGAAGAATTCGTGTTCGTCGCCACGAGGTACCGGACCTGAGATGATCAAAGGGGTACGGGCGTCGTCAATTAAAACGGAGTCCACCTCATCGACCATTGCGTAGTGGTGTTTACGCTGAACGAGTTCCTCGGCGCCGCGAGCCATATTATCGCGGAGGTAATCGAAGCCAAATTCATTGTTGGTACCGTAGGTGATGTCAGCTTGATAGGCTTTTCTACGTGCAGGACTATTAGGTTGGTGGCGGTCGATGCAATCGATGGTGATGCCATGAAACTCAAACAGCGGCCCCATCCACTCACTATCCCGACGAGCGAGGTAGTCGTTGACGGTAACGATATGAACGCCATAGCCTGAAAGTGCATTGAGGTAAGCAGGCAGGGTAGCCACCAAGGTTTTACCCTCACCGGTAGCCATTTCAGAGATTTTTCCGGAGTGGAGCACCATGCCCCCAATCAACTGTACATCGTAGTGAAGCATGTCCCACTTCACCATATTTCCGGCGGCTTCCCAGGTGTTGGCCCAATAGGCTTTCTCGCCGTCGAGGCGGATATTCTTCTTTCTTACTGCCAGTTCGCGATCTAAATCACTGGCTGTTACCTCTAGCTCTTCGTTTTCTTTAAATCGGCGGGCGGTTTCCTTGACTACCGCAAATGCTTCAGGCAGAATTTCCTGAAGTATTTCTTCCAGCTTGCGGTCACGTTCTTTGATGAGTTCATCAACCTGATCGAACAAGCTGGTTTTACGCAAGATTTCTTCCATAGGAAGAGAATCTGCTTCTTGTTTAAGTTGCTCTATTTGATCAGAAAGGGCTTGTAAACCAGTGCGGATACGAGCACGAAAATCGAGGGTGCGCCCCCGGAGCTCGTCGTTCGACAAGCCTGCCAGTTTGGCATATTCAGCATTGATCTGCGCCACAATCGGGAGCAGAGATTTGATATCACGGTCGGATTTGGAACCGAAAATTTTGGATATCGACTTGGAAATGAAGTCAAGCATAAAAACTGGAGGCGAAAATAGCCATTAATTCGCTCTCCTTGGCCAAGTTTCAGGCCACAGATGTAGTTCTGTCAGGGTTGACAGAAAGAAACTTTAACTTAAATATGCCGCTCGGCGTGGTAAGAAGAACGAACCAACGGTCCACTTTCTACGTATTTGAAGCCTTTTTCGAGTCCGATTTTCTTATAGAAAGCGAATTCATCAGGGGTGATGAAGCGGTCAACTTCAAGGTGAAGTTTGGTGGGCTGAAGGTATTGACCTAAGGTTAGAACGTCGAGGCCGTGGGCCAGAAGGTCGTCCATAGCTTCAAGCACTTCGTCTTGGGTTTCACCTAATCCGAGCATGATACCGGATTTGGTTCGAAGGCCCATGTTTTTAATGCGCTGTATTTGCTCCAGACTTCGCTCATATCGGGCTTGAGGACGCACTTTTCGGTAAAGGCGTTTAACGGTTTCCATGTTATGAGAAATCACTTCCGGGCGCTCCCGGCAAATCATTTCCAACGCTTCCCAGTCGCCTTTTACATCAGGAATCAAGGTTTCGATGGTCGTGGTTGGGCTTAGTCTTTTCACCTCGCGAATGGTGGCAGCCCACACGGAGGCACCTTTATCTTTGAGTTCATCGCGGTTTACCGAGGTAATCACGCAATGTTTCACTCCCATGAGCTTTACCGCTTCAGCCACTCGGAAAGGCTCGTCGAGGTCAAGTTCTGTTGGACGGCCGGTAGCTACTGCACAGAAAGAGCAACCACGGGTACAAACATTTCCAAGGATCATGAATGTAGCCGTTCCAGCGCCCCAGCATTCGCCCATGTTCGGACAATTTCCGCTTTCACAAATGGTGTGAAGCTTATGATCGTCCACAATTTTGCGAACGTTGAGGTATTCTTTTCCTGTTGGGAGCTTAACGCGTAGCCATTCCGGCTTTTTGCGGCGAACTTCAGTGTTGGGAGTGGTGAGGTCTTGCATGATTAATTACCAACGGCCGCCAAATTGCAGGCCTACATAAAACGACACAAATATCGAACTGTTTGACTCTATTGCCATGATTTCTACCGGCTTTGCGTAAGCATCTACGGTTACGCCACATTCCAAATAGCGGATATCATCGTTAAAAGAAGCAAAATCGAAGATTAAACCGGTTTTCAAATAGGCTCCGGGCTGAAGATAAATTTGGTTAAGTCCGTTCGAAAAGTCGGAGGCCCCATAAATTTGTCCGGTAAAGAATTTGTCGAAGGTAGCGCGCTCAGACCTCACTTCTGCTCCCGGATCTCCCGGATTGGCATAGATAAAGTCGAGATATACCGGCTTTAACAGACCCACTGACAGCCCTCCGGAGTAATTCCACCTTACTTCAACACCGTTCTTCTCAGAACGATCGTAGATGGTGCGAATTTGTCCGCCTCCAAGCCGAATGTTGAAATAGTCGTTGAGTTTTCCGAATACAAACGGTCGGGAGTTGATGTAGGCAGTGTTCGGGTTACGAAATTCTTTCGGATGCTTGTTTCTGGAGAAATCAAACTCCATCAACCAGTCGGTGTCACCGTTTTTGTTGAGTAAGTAACGCGCTCCCACGTACCAGCCGGTGTTGTGTATGCCTATTCCACCTGCAATGCCCTGTGGAAGCAGGGTCTCTGCTTCTGTAGATTCAATCTCCAGCTGCGCTTGTGCGTTTCCGGTGAAGATGACCAGCAGTAGAAGTGCTAAAAAGGCGCGTTTCATTCTCGGGTGAAAGATACAAAACAACGCGGCTTACTTCGAGTTTAGTCCTAAGCCTGTCTTTTTCCAAGAAGTTAATGTTTAATGGAGGGTAAGTTGTTTTAATAGAAGCTGAATGGCCTCTAAATCATGCTCCACCCGGTCTTTTGATGTGGGAATATCCATAAATTTTCACAAGACTTTGTTCAACAGAAAGAGAGGCAAAATCTTTTACTTTCCCTTTCTCTACTAGATCAACTTTTCTATGGATTCTTTGTCCAATCGCACGGGCTATCTCCACCAAATCAAAAAGTGAATACTGCCTATCGCTATTGTTGCTATCTTATTTTCAAGGCCTTGTTTCGCCAAGTTCTGTCATGATTTGTCGCAATTGTTGATTATTCAAGCACAAAAACAAAATCTCGTACTGTATTTTTCGGCATGAAGTGGCGGCTAATCATCATACTCCTTACTTGTTTAAATCAAGTAAACGCGCAAAACCCAACCTGGAATTCGAACCAAAGTCCTGATTACGCTCAGCTACAGCGCTTTTACCAAGATTTAGCCCGCAAATTCCCTCACAGCGTAAAACTGGAATCGTTTGGCGAAACGGATGCTGGCTTGCCGCTAACCCTGATACACCTTCGCTCCGGCAAGCCCAACCCTTTGCGCATGCTGGTGCTCAACGGCATTCATCCGGGCGAGCCGGAAGGCATCGATGCCTGTACACACTGGGCCAAACAGCTGGCCAAGGACCGTCAATTTCCAGCATTGGGCATCGACGTTTGCATAGTGGCCGTGTACAACGTAGAAGGCATGTTGAATCGAAATTCGTTTTCCAGAGCCAATCAAAATGGTCCTGAAGCGTATGGTTTTCGTGGAAACGGGCAAAATCTTGATTTGAATCGAGACATGATTAAAGCCGACAGCCGCAATGCGAGGACCCTTGCCCGGCTGTTTCATCGGTTTAATCCTGACATCTTCATCGACACTCACACCAGCAATGGCGCGGACTACCCAGCCGTGATGACTTTAATTGCCACACAACGCGATAAACTAGGAGGTGAATTAGCCAAAATCCTGCATGACCAACTCGTGCCCGAGTTGTATCGCCAATTCCCTGAGATGGTTCCTTACGTTAATTCCGTGAAAGAGGTCCCAGATTCCGGCATCACGGCTTTTCTTGAAACACCTCGTTTTACCACTGGTTATGCAGCGTTAAGAGGAACCATTGGCTTTGTTACTGAAACCCACATGCTCAAACCTTATCCTCAACGGGTAAAAGCTCAACACGCCTTCTTAGACGCTTTACTCAAGATGCTGCCCTCTAAAAAAGTTGCCATACAACAAGCCCGAAAAGCAGATTCTTGGGCCAATAATCGGCCAGCACAAGAGGTTTTAGTCTGGAAAGAAGACCTTCAGCGTAAAGACAGCCTACAATTCAATGGCTATGAAGCCATTTACGAACTCAGTCAAATTGGCGAATACCGCCGCTTGAAATACCATCGGGACAAACCTTGGAAGCGCTTCATTCCCTGGTATCCGCATGCAATTGGAACAGTTTCCGCCAAAGTTCCACAAGCTTATGTAGTACCAAGAGCGTGGGAAAAAGTACGAACAAGGCTCATCGACCATGGGATAAGCTATCGGGAAGTAAAAAAAGACAGCCTGACAAAGCTGAACTTCTACCGAATCCAGGATTATCAAACAGGTACTCGACCTTACGAAGGGCATTATCTGCATCGCGACGTGAAGGTTTCCGACACCACGATCACCTATCAACTACAGCCCGGTGACTGGATAATTCCGGTGCAACAGCCTCTGGGAAGACTAGCCATGCATTTATTAGAGCCACAAGCAACGGATAGCTATTTCAACTGGAACTTCTTCGACGGCATCCTTCAGCAAAAAGAGTATTTTTCTGACTACGTCTTTGAAGATAGAGCTTTAGAGCTACTCAACACCGATGCAGGCTTGAAAAAGCGCTTTGAAGACGCCTTTCCTCCAGGAAGCGAAAAACGGAAAGATGGAGCTGCCTTGTTGATGTGGATTTACCGAAACAGTCCCCATTATGAATCCTCTCACATGCGGTATCCAGTAGGAAGGCTGATGGATTGAGACAGTTCTCTCCCACTCAATCCGAGCACTCCACTATTTAGCGGGAGTGGCATCCGATCCGGTATGATCGGCTACAATCACCCATTGACCTCTTATTTTTTCGAACAACAGCGTAAACCAACCGCCTTGGGTCTTATCATGACTAGTTAGTTCCCAGCGGCCCATTACCCAGGCATTGCGCTTGGAAAGTACACGTACATCCAACTTTTCAAACTTAAGTTTTCCCATAGCGGCAGCATCAGGATAAGATTTACGGTAGTTGCTCATCACAGGTTCCCAACCATAAGATGGGCCACGCTTTCCAATAAAAACCAGGGAGTCATTTCTCCAATAACCCGCCATAAATCCTTCTAAATTACCTTCATTCCAGGCTTTTTGCTGGGTAGCCATCACTTGCAAAACCGCTCGGGCATCTTTGAAAGTAGCCTCAGATTTCTGTGCAAAAGCAGGCGTTAACATGCTGATTAATAAGAGCATAAGCAGCATCGGTACAAGTTTTAACCGTTTCATAATGCAAGTTAAGGCTTGAACTTTAAGAATAATTCCTCAAATTTGTGGGCTCAATTAATCAACCGACCGCTGATGCGTAAAATTCTGTTTGTATTTGCTTTCTTACTTCTTGGCTTGGGTAGCACTCAAGCGCAGGTGGTTTGGGGCGGTTCCGCAGAAGGTGCTACATCATCTGCCCCCGTTTACTACGACACCGTTTACATTCACAAACAGGCACGTAAATATGGGCTGGATCCGGTTAAAATCAAGAAACCAGCCATTTATCAAGCTTTCACCGAATGGATTGGTATGCCATACCGTTTAGGTGGAAATAACATCTTCGGCATCGATTGTTCAAGATTCGTAGCCTTAATCTATGAACAGGCTTTCAACGTGAAAATTACGGGCTCTTCTCGTGATTTGTTCCGTAAAGTGGTACCGGTTTCCGTTACAGATCTTCAAGAAGGAGATTTGTTGTTTTTTGCAAGGAAAGGCGGCATTTTCCATGTGGGCATGTATTTATCGGATGGAAAGTTTATTCATGCTTCCACTTCTGAAGGAGTTAAAATCTCTGACCTGAAAGAGCCTTATTACAAGCGTTACTTCTATCGTGCAGGTCGTTTCCTTGGTTTGAGCGATGATCCTGCCACAGAAAATGAACCTCGGTAAACCGTCTTCAACTCCAAACAAACTTTCAAGCCATTCAATCTTTTGAATGGCTTTTTTCATGTCATTAGTGGGAGAAGCAAACTGAAAAACTCAAGCGTGAGGCTCTTTAGGCTTCAGTTTGAAAGTGATGGTAACCAATTTAACCCTCATTGGAAGTACATGCTAACACAAAAAAAAGGGCCGCAAAATGCGACCCTGTTACAAGTACCGGACACTTTCGAACCGACCCTTGGGTTCCGGCACCTGTATATCAGAAATCCTCGTCGAAGGAAATTTTTGCAGCAGTAGCAGTAGCAGTTTGACCAACACCGGCTTTACGGTATTCACTTACTCGTTTCTCGAAGAAGTTGGTCTTACCCGGCATTGAAATCATTTCCATAAAATCGAAGGGGTTAGTGCTGTTATAGATTTTACCTATTCCTAAAGAAGTGAGCAGACGATCGGCTACAAACTCGATGTACTGTTTCATCAGGTCAGCGTTCATACCTATAAGTCGAACAGGAAGCGCATCTGAGATAAATTCTTTTTCGATTTCCACTGCATCAGCGATGATGGCTTTCACGGTTTCTTCAGGAAGCTTATTCACCAAATCCTTATAAAGGAGACAAGCGAAATCGCAGTGCAAGCCTTCATCGCGGGAAATCAGCTCATTAGAGAAGCTAAGACCTGGCATTAGGCCACGTTTTTTAAGCCAAAAAATGGAGCAAAAAGAGCCTGAGAAAAAGATGCCTTCCACCGCAGCAAAAGCGATGAGTCTTTCTGCAAAGCTGCCTTTACTAATCCAGCGAAGTGCCCAATCAGCTTTCTTTGAAACGCAATCCAGGTTCTGGATGGCATGAAAAAGGTAATCTTTCTCTGCTGGATCTTTGATGTAGGTATCTATTAAGAGGGAGTAGGTTTCAGAGTGAATATTTTCAATCATGATTTGAAACCCGTAGAAACAGCGCGCTTCCGGGTACTGAACTTCGTTAAGGAAGTTGATGGCCAGGTTTTCGTTTACGATGCCATCAGAGGCAGCGAAGAACGCCAAAACATGCTTGACGAAATGCTTCTCATCATCATTGAGGCGATTTTCCCAGTCATTGAGATCTTGCATTAAATCAATTTCTTCTGCGGTCCAAAAGCTAGCTTCAGCTTTCTTGTACATCTGCCAGATTTCATTGTGGCGGATTGGAAACAGGACAAATCGGTCTGCATTCTCTTGCAGAATAGGTTCAGATATCGCGCTCATTGGAGGGTGGGGGTTAACGTCACAAAAATGGGCGCTATAAACGACAGGTTATCCACATCCGCCACCCAGTTTTAAACATAACCTACCCCAACCCCTTAGTCTTCCGCGCTTAAAGTCAATAAATACTGCTGGAGATCCTGCTCCTTGCTGATATTCAATCGTTTACGAATCCTTGAGCGCAACTTTTCTATGTACATCTGGCTTTTTTCCAGTTTATCGGCAATCTCCTTATTGGTAAAGCCTTCCCTAACTAAACGAGTTATATCACGTTCAGTTTCACTCATTTCAAGCCAAACAGGGCCAAGTAATTCAATCCAGCTTTGGCCTTCTTTGTTTCGAATTTCGACTTGCTTAAGTTGCGATTCGTTTTGATTCAGCACTACCAACAGATTCCTTATCTGTTGCTCTTTGTTACGAATTTTGTTTTTTACATCGCCATTCTGATCATCCAACATCAAGCTTACTTCATCAAGGGTAGCTAAACAGTCGCGGATATACTGTTTAAACTCCAAGACATATTCCACACGATTTTCGGACAAGCCTGTTTCACGTTGTTTCATCGCCACGCGATCAGATAAAAAGCGGTTCTTTAATTCAAGATTTTCCGCCTTTTGACGTTCCAGCTGGCCTTCAAGTGCCAAACTGCGCTGCCTTCTTTTAGAAAGCTGGAAGAGAAACGCCAAGTTGAGTAATATGAGCACGGAAGCTATTACAATCCAAAGCACCACATTATTTAGAAAATTTACCTTGGCTTGTGCTTCATTCACATGCACCCTAAGAGAAGAGAGTGAGTCCAAAAATAACCGCTCTTTATTCTGAAGGTTGTATTCAGAATTCAGAATGCTCAATTTCTCATTAGCCGTCTGGCTGTTATATGCAATAATACTGTCAGACCAAGCAAGTGCATCCTTTACTCGATTTTCATCCTTGGCTAACAAAAGTGCAACCTCAGAAGACATGGCATTGTACCTAAGATTACCGGGTTTAATCATCTGCCGTTCCCATGCTTTGCGAAACATGGCTGACATTGCCCAAACTTTAAACTTCTTTCTAAATTTAAAATGCGCCCTGAGGTAATCAGCTTGCATCAATTCGTTACCATTCACCAAAAGCTCTTCAATCTTAGCTAGCCACTGACGGGCAGAAGGTTCATCTCCAAATAAGGTGTAGGCTTCACTCAAGCTAAAGATTACTTCACGTTGATATCCTGTCCAGTAGGGTTTCAACGACATGATTTTGCTCACCGCTTGTTTAAGAGAATCAATTCTGTTCAAGCGAATCAAGAGAAACGCCTTGTTTAGGTTAATCAATAAAAGTTGCTCAGCTTTTCCTGAATACTCCAACTTTTCTACACGCTTTTCTAGGTTCTCGAAGTGAATAATGGCCGCTTCATTCTCTTCAAGCGACATTAGAACCGCACCGATGTTGTTTTCTACCAGCAATTTCCAGCTAAAAGCAGGTGGATAGCGGCTAATTAAGTTCTCAGCTATTTTAAAAAAACTAAGCGCCATGTTGTTGTAGCCTTGGCTATTCTGGCAGCTTCCTATGTTTATATAACTTTTTATCAGGCCGGCAGAATCTTTTATACTCTCCTGAATCGGCACGTTTTGTAAAAACAGCGCTGAAGCTTTATCAAAATCTCCTTTACCAAACCAATAACTTCCCTCAAGATTTCGAACATCAGCCCCTTCTTTTAATAGGTCATGTTCGGAACAATAGCTGTAAACCTTCTTTAAGCGAGTGAAGAATTCCGACTCTGGGAGTTTTACATAAGCATAATCTGCTTTAAAGAGGAGAAGCTTTGCGCGTATGGAGGGTCTAACACTTAAGTTAACATTTTGGTCAATTTCATCAAATGCTAAGTCAGTGCTTTTATGCTCCAAGTTATGAATGGCATTGAGCCAACGCTCCAAAAAAGGTGCTTCATCGGGGGTTAAATCTGCCCCAACTGTACGAATGAAAGTTCGATTCCAAGCTAAAAGCGGAATATTGGAAGAAGAAGCCCCGTTCTCGATTTGCGCTACAAGTTTTCGTAATTTGAGGGTATCCTGTGCGAATGAATAATTTGGAATCCCTAGCAGCAGACAAGTCATCAATCCGGATACCGCGATACCAGATAAATTGAATGCAGCCGTGTATAAACGTGTAAACTTGGTCATGTTCAGTGTGTCGGGAAGTAGGATTTCAAGACTTCGGATTAAAGAAAAGGAAAAAGCAGGGGGATACAAACCCTCCATGGAAGAAGTACCTACGGCCGCATACGGTAAGTCGTCGTTTATCTTTGCAGTTCCTTATGTTTCAGGATTATGATGTCATTGTGGTTGGTGCCGGCCACGCAGGTTGTGAGGCGGCAGCTGTAGCCGCTAATTTAGGCTCTCGGGTGCTGCTAATCACCATGAATATGCAGACTATCGCCCAAATGTCGTGTAATCCGGCTATGGGCGGAGTCGCAAAAGGCCAAATTGTTCGGGAAATTGATGCGCTCGGTGGTTATAGTGGAATCGTAAGCGACCGCTCGGCCATCCAGTTCCGCATGCTTAACCTCTCCAAAGGCCCGGCTATGTGGAGTCCCAGAACTCAAAACGACCGAATGATGTTTGCCGCCGAATGGCGCCAAATGCTGGAAAATACCCTTAATGTGGATTTCTGGCAAGATACAGTGGTAGAATTGCTGTTAAATGGTGACCAAATTGCAGGAGTTAAAACCGCCATGGGTGTTGAGTTTAAATGCCAAGCGGTAGTGCTCACCAATGGCACTTTCCTCAACGGGGTAATCCACATTGGCGAAAAACGCTTTGGAGGTGGTAGAAGTGGGGAAAAAGCCGCTCACGGAATTACCGAGCAATTGGTAACCCTCGGCTTTGAAGCCGGTAGAATGAAAACCGGAACTCCTCCTAGAATAGACGGAAGAAGCCTCGATTACAGCAAAATGGAAGAGCAACGCGGCGACGAAAACCCAAGTAAGTTCTCCTATTCCGACGAAACAGCTCCTCTGAAAACCCAGCGTTCCTGCTACATCACTTACACCAGCCCGGAAGTGCATGACATTCTTCGAACCGGCTTCGACAAATCGCCCATGTACACCGGTCGTATTCAAGGGCTGGGGCCCCGTTATTGCCCTTCAATCGAAGACAAAATCAACCGGTTTGCTGAACGTGACCGCCATCAGATCTTCGTAGAACCTGAAGGTTGGAGTACGGTAGAAGTGTATGTTAATGGCTTTTCTACCTCGCTGCCTGAAGAAGTTCAGCATGAAGCTCTGAGAAAAATAGCAGGCTTTGAAAATGCCAAAATGTTCCGCCCCGGCTATGCCATCGAATACGACTTCTTCCCTCCTACCCAGCTGCACTTAACGCTGGAAACCAAAAACATCGAAAATTTATACTTCGCCGGCCAAATCAATGGAACTACCGGATATGAAGAGGCTGCTTGCCAAGGATTGATGGCCGGCATCAACGCACACTTGAAAATTCAAGGCGAAAACCCCCTCATACTCAAACGCTCAGAAGCCTACATCGGTGTGCTTATCGACGATTTGGTCAACAAAGGCACCGACGAACCTTACCGGATGTTTACCTCACGCTCGGAATATCGCATTTTGCTGCGCCAGGATAACGCCGATATCCGCTTAGGCCAGATTGCTTCTGACCTGGGCCTGTTGTCGGAAAGCCGGAAAGCTCGCTTAGAAGAAAAACTTCAAGGTCGTGATGCTATTCTCGATTATATGAGAAAACATAGTGCAGAGCCGGCGGAAGTGAATCCAAAGCTTACCGAACTAGAAACAGCTATCATCAACCAAAAAACCAGGTTGGAAGCTTTATTGCTTCGCCCTCAGGTAAGCCTGAATGACCTTGCAGAAGCTGTTCCTTCGCTTGCCGATTTTACTTCCACTTTTTCAAAAGAAGTGCTGGAACAAGCAGAAATTACCTTGAAATACGCCTCTTATATTGAAAAAGAACAAGAGATTGCTGCCAAATTAAGCCAACTAGACGACATCAGAATGAATCCCGAATTTGATTATCATAAAGTTCCGGCCTTGTCGGCAGAAGCTCGCGAGAAACTCAGCCGCGCTAAACCGCAAAACCTTGGCCAAGCCAGCAGAATCTCTGGTGTTAATCCTGCCGATATCTCGGTGCTCATGGTGTATATTGGTCGCTGATTCATGAAAGAAACCCTGCTATCCTGCCCGGTTTGTAGTCACAAACATCTTCGAGCCTTTGGTGAGGCTACTGACTTTACCGTTTCTAATGAGAAATTCTCCTTAACGGAGTGCGTGAATTGCGGTTTCGTTTTCACAAATCCCCGACCTAACAGCGAATCCATCGGTCCTTATTATGAATCAGAGGAATACGTTTCACATACTTCTACCAAAAAAGGCCTCATTTTTAGCCTTTACCACGCGGTTAGATCCTTTACACTAGGCAGAAAAGCCCGTTTTGTGTCCCGTTTTATGAGTGGCACTAATCTGCTCGACGTTGGCTGTGGAACCGGCGATTTTTTATCTGAAATGCAAAAGCGCGGCTGGAATGTGAAAGGCATTGAACCGGCAGAAACCGCCAGACTTTTAGCTAAACGCAAAGGATTGGATGTTTACCCACAGGATTTCTTGTTCCATGGATTCAATAACCAATCTTTTGACGCTATTACCCTCTGGCATGTGCTCGAACATGTGCACGACTTAGAGCATACCATCCGTACTTTATACAAATTACTTAAACCTGATGGCATTCTGCTGATTGCAGTCCCTAATAGAGATAGCTTGGACGCTAAACATTACGGATTTCATTGGGCTGCATGGGACGTACCACGTCACCTTTACCATTTCAGAGCCAAAGATGTCATCAAACTGATGGTTGATCAAGGCTTTAAATGGGAGAAAACCGCCGTGATGCCCTTCGATAGCTTTTATGTAAGCTTACTGTCTGAGAAGTATATCCACGGCAGATATCGTTACTTTCAGGCATTTTTTGTGGGTTTGAGAAGTTTAATTTCCGCTTGGACAGGCAAAGACCTTGGCTCCAGTCAGCAATATGTTTTTCGTAAGCCACGGGCTTAAACTCCTATTCTGGACTTTATTTGCCGGAATAATTCTAGCTTCCTGTGCCAACATTGGAAGCTTGGGCGGTGGCCCTGTGGATAAAACTCCACCTAAAATCACCCAAGTAACTCCGGAAAATGGCTCGGTTAATTTCAAATCGAATACCATTGTGCTGGAATTTGATGAGCTAATCAAGTTGAATAACCCTGAGCAAATCGTGATTACTCCTCAGCCACCCAAACGTCCCCAGTTCGACGGGAATGGCGATCGAGTAAAAGTAACCTTTCAGGATTCTCTCCAGCCTAACACCACTTACGTCATCAGTTTTCTCGACTTGATTGGCGATAACAATGAGAATAACAGGCTTAAAGGATTCAGATATGTATTCAGTACAGGCCCTCAGGTTGATTCGGCTAGCTTGCGAGGCGTAGTCATACAAGCTAGCACCGGAAAGCCTTGGAAAGAAGCCACAGTTGGGCTTTTTGCGGATACCCTTGGTGATACCATGCTGTTAGGAAGAGCCGCCCTCTATCTCACAAAGTCTGATTCCTCCGGACGCTTTCTTTTCGAAAATTTGTCGGAAAAACCTTTCCGAATCCTCGCTTTTACCGACAAAGACCAAAACTACCAAGCCGGTACCGGGGAAGAAATCAGCCTTCCTACCAATAAAACCTTTCAACCCAGTAAAGCTGGAACGTTGACAGACACACTCAAGTTGGTCAAAGCTTTCCCGCGACAGCTTAAACTCACCGAAATTCGAGCTGTTTCGCCAGGAAGAATCAGGTTAAAATTCAACAAACCCCTCGATTCTGCTGCTATAAGCCTGCAAAATGGCCCTTGGATTCAAGCAGAAATGAACTTAGACTCGGGTTTCGTCTTGCATCAAGACCTTGTGTCCGATAGCCTCAACATCAGACTAATAGCCGGCTCTGGAGCTTTGAGGCTCGATACACTCAGAATTGGCAATAAACAAGCTGATGGTAAATTACCTCGTCCGGTATGGGCAAAAATAAATGAACCCCTCCCCGGTGATAGCTTGGTACTTAAGCTAAGCAGAAGTATCACCCAGCTCGACACTGCTCGCATAGCCTTGTTTGCAGATAGCATTGCGCTAAAATTCAACAGCATTCGCTATTCAGCCCAATGTTTAACACTTGGGATACCAAACAAACTCAAAGGCAAGTTGGAAGTAAGAATAAAAGACTCGCTGGCGATGGACGATTTGAAACAATACAGCGAGAAAGCGCTGTTTTCCTTTAACCTTCCGGCAATCGACGATTTGGGTCAGTTGAAGTTGATTAACTTGGAAGCAAAACCCAAAAACCCGCTTATCCTGGTTTTATTGAATGAAAAAGAACAGCCTATTCGGACCTTGTTGTACCAAGGAGGAGGAATGGCTGACTTCAACAACCTCCGTCCTGACAGCTACCGCCTCAAAATCATAGAAGACCTCAATCGAAACGGCAAAGCCGACGAAGGCGATTATTTCCAGCTACTTGCTCCAGAACCTTCGCGTACTGCAACTGAATTAATTAAAATGAGAGCGAACTGGGAGTTAGAGCAAGATGTGAAACTGCTGGGCTTTTAAGTAGAAACAGGCCATGTCGCTCTCCCAACTGCCCGATAAAAATTCCGGCCATGAAGCCCTCCTCAAATACCACGCATACCGACTCGGATTTCAGTATTGCGGCATCTCAAAAGCAGGGTTTCTGGAAGAGGAAGCACCAAGGCTGGAAAACTGGCTCAATTCAGGACAGCATGGCACCATGCGGTACATGGAAAACCACTTCGACAAACGCCTGGACCCACGATTGCTGGTGGAAGGCGCTCAATCGGTAGTGACCCTCTTGTACAATTATCAAACAGAGGAGCGTCAGCGAGATTCGGAAGCACCTAAAATCTCTCGCTATGCTTATGGGGAGGACTACCACAAAGTCATCAAAGACAAGTTATTTGAGCTAGTTGAAATTTTAAGAGAAGAAATTGGCGCCATCCAGGGCAGAGTTTTCGTGGATTCCGCCCCAGTATTGGAAAAAGCCTGGGCAAAAAAAAGTGGTGCAGGCTGGATAGGAAAGAACAGCAACCTCATCACCCGTCAGCAAGGATCCTGGTTTTTTCTTGCAGAACTCATCATCGATTTAAAATTAGAACCCGACGGCCCCATAAAAGATTATTGTGGCCAATGTACCCGCTGCATTGATGCTTGCCCAACAGGCGCTATCACCCCATATCAAGTGAACGGCAGTAAGTGCATCAGCTACCTTACCATCGAGTTGAGAGAGGCCATCCCAAGCGAATTCAAAGGCAAAATGGAGAACTGGGCCTTCGGCTGTGACATTTGTCAGGAAGTTTGTCCTTGGAACCGGTTCGCCAAAGCCCATAGTGAAAGCCGCTTTTCGCCTTCTGAAGAACTTCTCGGCCTCACAAAAAAGGATTGGATGGAGATGACAGATGAAGTTTTTGGCCGCATCTTTGAAAAGTCTGCCGTGCAGCGTGCCGGCTATCAAGGTCTGATGCGCAGCCTAAAATTTCTAAACGATGAACCTCCGACTACTTCTCCTCAACAGCCTGCTCAGCCTTCTTCTACTTCCTGATTTACAGGCTCAAGATGACCGCGATAAGGCATTGAAAGCACTGGAAGCAGAACAACAACAGTATTTCCGAAATCGAGCGAAAGAAGAACAAGCCTATTACTCAGAACGGGATCGTGCTTTCGCTCAGTTACTGAAAGAACGCTGGCGCGCCCAACCCATGGCTGCTCCGCTTAAGGCAGACCCCATGCCTAAGCGACCTAGTCAGCCCCTGGTACCCGGAACCTCAGCACAAACCACCCCGGCCGTTGATACTGCCTGGAGAAAAGGCCCATCAAAGCCCGAACCTTATACCAAGCAGACCATTATCGGAAAGCCTATCGCGCCGGTAGAACCAACGCCTCAGGCTCCTACTAAATCTAATGTCCTACTTTATCTCCCCTTCTACGGAAGCACCGTAACACTCATTCAACCTTTTGAATCAGCCTGGCTTCCAGGAACCCCACTCACCAATGCACGAATAGCTCAATGGTGGGAAAAGATGGCCAAAGACCCCAAATCCTCCAAACAAGTATACGCCTTTCGAACAGCAGCCAACGAACTGAATCTTAAGGGATGGCCGCTGTTTCAGCTGGTGAAAACTTACGTGACTCAATTGCCGATTTCGGCATCTCACCAACGCATGTTGGCCTGGTATTACCTCAACCGATTAGGCTACGATGCACGACTCGGTATCGACGGAAGTGGCTCCTCCATCCTTCTCGCTACTACCGATGCCGAACTTTATGGAACAACTTTTTTCCGGGAAAACAGTACCGGCAAACAGTTTTATTTCCTCATGAAAAACGATAAGTTGCCGGGCAATCAATTCCTGACTTACAAACCTGCAACCTATGACAACGCCGCCAAACCGTTGGAGATGAACGAACTTGGCTTCGAGCTTAGCCAAAAAGTGCAAGCCTCCATCAAGCGAAGTTTTGCCTTTCAAGGAAAATCCATCCATTACACCTTCAACTTCGATAAAAACCGATTGAATTTATTAGCCACCTGGCCTCAGGCGGCGTTTAAAACCTATGCACAGCCAGTTCCGCAACTCCGTGAATTAACTGAAGAAATTAGAAAACGGTGTTCAAGCCTATCCAACCGAGAAAAAGCAGATTACTTGCTAGCCATGGTACAAAACTCTTTGGCCTACCAAGAAGACGAGAAACAATTCGGAACAGAACGACATCTGTTCCCTGAAGAAACCCTGGTGATGCCCTTTTCTGACTGTGAAGACCGCAGCTTTCTTTACGCCACCTTAATGAAAATGGCCTTCAATTTTGACGTCATCCTGGTTGATTATCCCGGCCATGTAGCCACTGCAGTTCGATTAGGCAATCCAAACAAAGACGACGATGCCTTCACCTGGAAAGGACAAACCTGGATTATCTGCGACCCTACCTATATGAATGCTACCTCCGGCATGAGTATGCCGGATTTCAAAAAAGTTACACCTGAAATTATAGCCTTACAGCCATGAATGAATTAAATGAACAGATGAAAGCTTTTCTGAAGCAATATCAGGAAAGTCAAATCAACCAAGCCTCTATTGTTGAAGCCCCCTCCTCTGGTTATGCACTCACCCAAGATCAGGAAGAAGCAGTAACCAGATTCAAGTCTTTTTTGCAGGAAGAAATACCAGCATTTGTGCTTACCGGAGCAGCCGGTACCGGAAAAACCACCTTGTTACGAGAGTTGGTAGGAGTTGCCGAGCAAGCGAAATATAAGCTTACGTTACTCGCACCAACAGGCCGAGCAGCAAAAGTCGCTGCCACGCGCACAGGACTGCCTTCCAGCACCATTCACCGCCATATTTATTCGGTAAGTGAAGAAGTAGATAAAAAAAGCGGCGTACTAAAATCCCTCTCTTTCTCCCTTAAAAAGGCTGGAAAAGCGCATCCTACTCTGTTTGTGGTGGACGAAGCCTCCATGCTGGCAGGAGCAAGCCGCCAAGATGGACTATTCAAGCAAAACTCCTTACTCGACGATTTATTCCTCTTTGTGCAAAGCGGACACCCTGCTAACCGACTGTTGTTTGTAGGCGATCCCTATCAGCTTCCTCCCGTTGGGGAAGTACTTTCTCCTGCACTTTCGCCTATCACACTGGAGCAGGATTTCGGGATGGAAACACGATCCGCTGAGTTGAAAGAAGTACTCCGACAAGCCTCCGGTTCGGCTTTATTGCAGAATGCCATGGCGCTTCGTGAAGCCATGTGGGCCGACGAACCTCAAATGCCGCAGTTACACTTCGACCAAGAAGCCTACAAAACCATTGTAGGCGTAGAAGAAGCGGTGAAAGCCTTCTGCGAATGTTACCAACACGAACCCGATGAAACCATCTTCCTCTGCTTATCAAACCAGCAAGCAGCCAACCTTAACCAGAAAATCAGGCAGCAACTCTATCCGGAAGCCGGTGCGTTGCCCTTTCCAGGTGAGCAGTTGATGGTGGTAAAAAACCACTACTTCCGATTAGACGAGCAACTGGGATTTATTGCCAATGGCGAGATGATTAAAACCAAGCGCATACATGAAGATTCCTTGGTTAACATGTCCGGATTCAACTTCCTGATGATGGATTTAGAAGCCCAAGACGAGCAAGACAAACCTTTTCCCTATCGCGCCAGACTAGTCACTGACCTCCTCTTTAGCCCCTCACCCAATATCAGCGGTCCGCAATACTCTGAGCTATATCAATTGAGAAGAAAAACCTTGGGGAAGAAATTCGATGCAGTAACCGATCCATTTCTAAACGCCTTGCAGATGAAGTTCGGTTATGCCGTAACTTGCCACAAAGCGCAAGGAGGCGAATGGAAAAACGTATTTATCCTTCAGGAATTCAGCCGAATGGAGCCCAAAGAGAAGCTTCGTTGGGATTACACCGCCCTAACAAGAGCCTCTGAACGGGTCTTTCTGGTTAAACAAGGCCGAAGTCGTTAGATAGTGCGGTAAATACGTCCTTCTGTTCGATGATAACTCATGGAAATCTATAGTAACTTATTTGTCTATGGCACTTTAGCGGTTCCATCGCTTCGGGATGCTCTCATCGGGTCTTGTGAAGTACTCAGCCCGGCTTATCTTCCTGGCCATCGGCTAGTCAAGCGAACCGACGGATTTCCATACTGTCTTCCGGAAGAAGGCTCATGGGTAACAGGCGCTCTGCTGAATCTTTCTCAAGAACAATGGGAAATCATTGCCGCTTGGGAAGATGCTCCTTATGACTATACCCTGAGGGAAACCGTTATTTACTTTCAGGAAAAACCCATTTATAGTCGGTTTTACAATGGCCAATTCAGCTTTGGAGGATATGTTCCTGCGGAGGGCTGGCAACCGGTTGACTTAAACTTGATGTTGAATCAAATTCGCGATTTCCTGTTCCTTTATAAAAAAGGTAAAAACTAGCTTCTTTAGCTAAACCTCCAACAGCCTATTGCCCATCTAGTTTTACCAGAAGAGGTTTGAATTCAAGAAATTGACTCATCATTTGAGATTTTCTTAAACAACTTGCTAAAAAATTAAGAAGGTCATTTTTGCCATAAAGCTCCGTTTTAAGCGATAAACTCATATATATACTTTTAATCTATATGATATTTTTGTAAATCACATTGTTTTATTGAAACCCATCGCCATAAATTTGCACCCGAAAGCAAAAATAATAACATTACATTTTTTTAGATATGTCGAATTCACGATTTACAGCACTTGATGCCGCCCGCAACAGGGTAACCGTTTCGGTGATTAAACACAGCGAGAAAATCTCTGAATTTTTTGGCAGCAACGTATTCAACAAGAATGCGATGCGCGAATACCTTCCGGAAGATGTTTTCACCAGTTTGATGAACAGCATCGAGCGCGGTGAGAAACTGGACATGGGCATTGCAGACCAAGTGGAAGCAGGCATGAAAAACTGGGCCATTGCCAAAGGAGCAACCCACTATACCCATTGGTTCCAACCATTAACCGGCGCAACAGCTGAAAAACACGATTCCTTCTTCCACTTGTCAAGCGATGGCAGAGCCATGGAAGCATTCTCTGGCTCAGCGCTGGTACAGCAAGAACCTGATGCTTCCTCCTTCCCCAATGGTGGTATTCGTAACACTTTCGAAGCAAGAGGCTATACTGCTTGGGATCCATCGTCTCCAGCTTTTCTCTATGAAAGTACTGCAGGAATCACCCTTTGCATTCCTACTATTTTTGTTTCATATACCGGCGAGTCGCTCGACTACAAAGCGCCTTTGCTAAAATCATTGGCCTATGTAGAAAAAGCAGCGGTAGAAGTATGTCACTACTTCGATCGCAACATCACCAAGGTATATCCCACACTTGGTGTTGAACAAGAATACTTCTTGGTTGATGCCGCTTTATTCAATGAGCGTCCTGACCTGATGATGTCAGGCAGAACCTTGATCGGACATGGCTCTGCTCGCGGACAGCAATTAGAAGATCACTACTTCGGATCTATTCCGGAGCGTGTACAAGCGTTCATGGTGGACTTGGAAAACGAGGCACATAAACTCGGCATTCCACTCAAAACCCGTCACAATGAAGTAGCACCTGCTCAATTTGAATGTGCGCCTTTGTTCGAAGAAATCAACCTGGCGGTTGACCACAACCAGTTGCTCATGGACATCATGGAAAAAGTAGGACGCCGTCATAACTTCCGTGTATTGCTCCATGAAAAACCCTTCGCCGGCATCAACGGTTCGGGCAAGCACAACAACTGGTCACTTGCCACCAATACTGGCAAAAACCTGCTTTCACCTTCTAAGAACCCTAAGAGCAACTTACAGTTCCTCACTTTCTTCGTCAATACCATCAAAGCATTTCACGTACACGGAGACTTAGTACGTGCCTCCATCGCTTCTGCTTCCAATGACCATCGCTTAGGTGCGAACGAAGCTCCTCCGGCCATCATGTCGGCATTCTTAGGCTCTCAGTTGAGTTCCGTACTTGATGAAATTGAAGCACGTAAGTTTGAAAACAGCGAATCAGACACCAAAGCACTGATGAAACTGGGAGTAGAAAAACTTCCAGAAATCATGCTCGACAACACCGACCGCAACCGAACTTCTCCATTCGCCTTCACAGGAAACAAGTTTGAGCTTCGCGCAGTGGGTTCATCTGCTAACAGCGCTTCCGCCATGACCGTTTTAAACACCATCGTAGGTGCTCAGTTGGTAGAATTTAAAAAAGAAGTTGACGGCTTGCTAGCAGCAGGAGAATCGAAAGAGGCGGCGATTATGAAAGTGATTCATCGCTACATCATCGAGTCGAAAGCCATTCGTTTTGAAGGCAATGGCTACTCCGATGAGTGGGTAGAAGAAGCTGCTCGCCGTGGACTTCCCAATGTAAAAACCACCCCTCACGCACTAGATGCGTTAGTCACTGAAAAAGCAGTCAAGCTTTTCACACAAGCAGGCGTTTACTCTGAGCGTGAATTGCATGCCCGCCATGAAATTCAACTTGAAGCTTACACCAAAAAGATCCAAATTGAAGGTCGTATTCTTGGTGATATGGCTTTGACCCAAATCATTCCGGCCGCCATCCGTTATCAAACCGAAGTGCTCTCCAACATTCAGATGCAGAAAAACATCGGCCTTCCTGAATCTGCTGTTGCCGCACAAACCGGATTGGTCAATAATATCTCGACAAGGGTGAACACCATTTCCGGTATGGTTCACGATATGGTTGAAGCGCGTAAGAAAGCGAACAACCTGAGCGATGCCCGCGAAATGGCCATCGCCTACTGCGAAGAAGTTAAACCTTACTTCGATCAGATTCGATATGAAATTGACAAATTGGAACAAGTCATTGATGACCGCTACTGGCCACTCCCCAAATACCGTGAATTGTTATTTGTGAAGTAACCAGTACTGAGCGTTCTACTTTTTAAGGCTGCCTTTGGGCAGCCTTTTTTGTTTTAAATGCTGCAAAGTATTTTCCCCTCCAGTAAATAGAAAATCCGAACAAAACAGTCCTCTCAATTGGGAGGCTACCCCTGAAAATGGAAGGTAACTTTCGGTTAATTCCGGCAAACTGACCGCCGCGGAAAGCAAGCGACTTAAACTTACCATTCGGCCAAAATACACTTGCTCTGGACATAAAAAACCCCGGCTTAACCGGGGTGGTCAATTAAGTATATCTATAAACTAAGTCAAGCCCTTTTTCCTCCTTGACTTTCTACTTAATGACAAAGCAAATTTAATTGGTTGTGTTCAAATTGAGAATTTGAATTTTATCAAGTTGGCTGTAGAAAGCCATTAGCTGATTGAAGATAGCTCCCAAATTGCTGCTCCGACACTCGCAGTTGAAGAGTGCGTTAGCTTACAGAGGTTCTTACCTTTTGGGCGAAAGCACGAAGGGCGTCGCGAGCGGGTACGCCTTGTTCTATTTGCTCAAGTACCCAAATAGCACCGAGAATGTGGGTGAGTTGTTCGCCTTCATCGTCGCCGTCCACTACAATACCCGACGTCCCTGTTTCAAGTAAATCTTCTTCAGCCTTTCTCAGAATATCTAAGGTGTATTGTTCAGAAAGCTGTTTGATAACTGGGAGCTTCATGCCAAATGTCTTTTAACCAAAGCTTCTACCGCTTCAATTTTAGAAGCAGCCATTCCTTCTACCAATTTTCCTTGGTGGAATAGTGCAAAAAATGGAAGATTATCAACACCGGCCAATTGTCTAGCTTGAGGATTTTCTTCCGCATTCACATCCACAAAACTGATAGATGCATGGGCTTCATCCTCCGACATTCTGCGGATTTTCGGAGCAATAAGTTTGCAGTTGCCGCACCAGTCGGCATAATATTTAACCAACACCCATTCATGGGTTGACAAGTGTTGGCCGAATTGTTCATCGGTAAGTACGTTAAGTGCCATTGTGGTATTAACAACCAAAGAGGGGTATTGGTTGACTACGGCCTGGGGTTTAAACCGTACTTTTTCTCGTAACGTTGATAAAGTTGTTGCTGTACATTGTCGAGGGTAATTTCTTTGCCCATGATCCATGCCCTTAGCAAATGAGCTTCTTTCATCTCCGTAGGATCACCCTCAGAAAGGAAAAAGCTCGCAGAAGCTCCCGTTTTCAACTGACCAATCAAAGAATCTAATCCTAACAATTTGGCAGGGTTTAAAGCCGCAAATGTATAAGCCAACTCCGAAGTAATGCCGCAACTTCTAAGATTTCCAGCGTTAAAAAGCAAGTTTCTTTGTTCCCAAGAGCCGTCTAAACTGATGGCAGTTAAGACACCCTGATTGTGTAAGGCTACAGCCCTGCATAAAGCGGCGTTTAAATTTTCATGGGCGCGCATCGGCAAACTTTGAGGACGATCTACCACCACACCTGCAGCTTTCGCTTTAACTTCTTCCACTACCATCATGGCATCAGTTGCGCCGCAAAGCACTGGTTTTATTTGCCGAGCATGAAAAAATTGCAACGCTGCCCTGATGGTCCTTGCATAGCTGGCACGAACAAACACTTTGCGCTTACCAGATAAAACATCTCTCATGGCTTCAAAACGAAGGTTAACAGGAAAGCTCCCTTCAGGACGAGCGCAATAAAGTGCGGCTTCATCAAAGAATCGTTCCAGTTTACGGATGTTCTCAAGCGCTCTTGTGGTCTGTTCGTTTCCACCAGATAACTCAGGAAAATTAAGGTGTAAAGCCCCATCGGCCTGAATCACCGCATCTTCCCAATTCCAACCATCTAAGTGAAAAACTGAAGAAGTTCCTGGCATTAGTCCACCCTGGGGAATGGCCTGAACGAACAAAATGCCATTTTGGCGAATGGTAGGAATAATCTTGGAATCGGTGTTGAAAGCGACCAGCGAACGTACATGCGGGTTGAGTTCTCCAACCTCTTGATAATCGCGTGTGGGTCTGGCTGCATCAATTTCATTCAACCCTACAACCGTTTGAAGCGCTAAAGCACCGGGATACAAATGCAAGCCGGTTGCTTCTATCCAATCTACCGCATTTCGGTCGATTCGAATTTCTGCTCCAGTACCGATGTAGCCAATTTTGCCGTTTTGAAAACTGATTAACCCGGAGCTGATGACTTTTCCATCGCCTAAATGAAGCGTGGCACCACTAATCCAGGTTGCTTTAGATTGAGCGAATGCACGCTCAGCCGTTCCACAGAACAGACAAGCGAGCAATAGTAGATTACCAAGAAGATTTTTTGGCCTCATCGAAGGCTTTTTTGGTTTTAAGCGTAAATACCCTTGAAATATTAAACCCGAAATGAATGTCCCCATTCAACCAATCGCCGGTTGTTTGGGTGACCAAAGCTTTCTCGTTCATACCCAAAGCATTGGAGAATTGAAGTTGAAAAACGTGCCCCCCTGTTCCAACATCGAAGCCTAAGCAAAGTGGCATCTTATAAGGTTGAGTCATTTGACCATCGGGGATGTAACAATAATCGGCGTTGAAGGAAATTCGCTTTGATAATTTCATCCTTCCACCAATACCTAACCCAAAGACGCCATTCTGATCGGCATTCGCGGGAACTAAATTGCGGTGAACCCAAATAGGAGAAAGCTGAAGCGTTAAATCTTCGGAAAACTTCCGGCTAATTAAGAGTTGGTGGTAAAAAGAAAGTCGGGAAGAAAAGAAATTGATGCGATCCGGATTGGCCCATGAAGCCGTGTTTATCACACTTCCTGCGACATAAACCAAAGAAACCGGCATTGCACCCGGACCTTTGGACTGCTGAAGAAAACGCCATTTTACAAAGCCATCCACTTCTTTTCCTACCGCTGAGCGGCCTAAACCTACAGTGATGTTGTCAGTTAAGCCATAATCCAAGCTCAATCTTACAAAAGCCTGATCCAGACCAAAAAGATTCTCTACTCCGGAATTCAATCGTCCAAATCGGTGCAGTATTCGAAAATCGAGCACTCCGCCAGCCACCATTTCAGTAGAATGGAAGTTTAGAATGCGAGTAGATTTAAACGCATTTTTAACCTTCACTTTCTCCGGTTTAATATTGGCCATCATGGCATCTAAATCATCTTGAGCTTGTGCCTGAATGGCCAAGAACCCAAGACAAGCAATTAACCAATTTCTCACTTTTCGTTAAGTTTCAATTCGGTTTCGAAAGTAACCTCCACCTCTTCGGCAATTTTTCCAACTACAATTTTGGGGATGCTGATTTTGTGATCATCCAGCTTCACCTTGAAAATAGAGCGAAGGCTAATGGTATTTCCCGTTCTTTTTACAACACCTTTGAAAGTGCGTTGTTGAGAAACCCCATGCATTTCGATGGTACCGGTTAGCGTAACGTTGAAGCTTCCGTCTTTAGATAAATCCACATTTTCGTTAATAATCCCATTGAGGATAGCCTCCGGATATTTACCACTTTCCATGTAGTTTTCATTAAAGTGCTCCATCATGAGAGGATCTTTAAACTGAAAAGAAGTGATGGGGATTTTGACAATGAGTTTCTTTTTCTCCAAGCTAAAACCTGAGGCAAACTTGGTAGAAATTGCTTCTATTTTCTCCAGAGGAGCATCAGAATAAAAGCGGACTTTACCGGTTTTAGACATAAAAACCTGAGCCGAAGCGGCTACTGTTAGAAAAGAAGCTGTAAAAAAGAAAAGAAGTTTTTTCATCATTAGTTGGGATAGTTGTTCGAAATCCAGCGTTCAATCTGGCGAATTTGACAATCGTTGAGTTTATTCCCACCCTTGGGCATGGGTGATGCAGCACCGGAATGTGTTATGGAGGCCAAGAGCTTTCCGGACTGCGCAGCAGATTTGGTAAGCTCATAGCTATTTAATAAAATACCGCCACCGGTTGATGTCTGACTATGGCATCCATTACAGGCTGTATTCATAATAGGCTCAATCTGAGAAGCGTAACTGCTCGTAACCGTATCACATGGCCCTTGAGCCCAAAAGGAATTCCTAGCACCTTCAAGGATCCACTGCTTGAGCACGTTAATTTGTTCGGAAGAGAGCGGCTGCTGGCCGGAAGGTGGCATACTGCCTTTTCTCCCATATCCCCGCAGTTCTTCCATCAACTCACTTTCATCCGGCTTAAACCGAACTACTAACTCATCGTCGCTCATGATAGAGGCAAATGAGGAAAGGTTAACTCCTTCAGCAGCGGAGGAAGCGTTATGGCAACCAGACATGTTGCAATTGGAATTCAAAATAGGCTGGACTTGATCACGAAAACTAATCTCAGAAGTGGATACTTCCACCGGCTCAAGACTTATCGGCGGATCATGTTTGCAAGAAGAAATAGCCCCAGCCAAGGCTGACATGATTGCTATAGCAGCGATTAGTTGTTGGGGGCGCCTGCGTTCAGCCATTTGGATATTTTTGAGTAATCACAAGCGCTTAAAGTAGGGCTTCCCATGGGTGGCATATTCTTTTGATCAATCACACGGCTTTTAAATGAGCCATTATTGACTTTAGCCATTAAACCATTATAGGTAGAAAAATCACCAAAAGGACTTCCGGCACCATGGCAGGCTGCATTCCCACAACGAGTTTGGAGCATCGGGGCAATGGTGGCATTGTACGTAAACTGCGTACTATCGCAGTTGGAAGTGGAAGGATAGAGGGTTTCTTCCTTGTCGAAATAACAGGAAGATGATCCAACCGCTATCATCAATAAAAGCCAAAAGGCACGCTTCATAGACAAATTTAACCGTTTAAAAACCTGTGACAATGATAATGAGTTTAAATCATTTTAGCACTTTTTGTTATTTTTCTTTATTTTTACTCATTTGTAGTCTTTTATTGTTAATATAATAAAACAAGACAAGCAAGAAGTAAGAAAGCTTATTCCTCAGCCACAGATTGGATAAAAGTAAATTAGAAAAGTGGGTTATAAATGTCGGCAAGGCTATTAGTTTTGAACCGCAATCAGATCAAAAACGCTTCATGAAAATCCTCCTTATTGGCTCTGAAGGACAGTTAGGCTCAGAATTAAGCCGAGCACTTCGAAACCGATACCAACATGTAGAACTCACCGAAGCTGACCTTAGCAACAAGCAGCCTAACAAAGACAGACATTTTGTAGCGCTTGATGTTTTGGATCGGAAATCGGTGTTGAGTCTTATAGAAGAAGGTCAATACGACCAGGTTTACCACTTAGCAGCCATACTCTCGGCACGTGGCGAAGCTCACCCCAGGCAAGCGTGGGACATCAACATGAACGGATTGTTCAATGTATTGGATGCATGTGTTGCCCATGGCGTGAAGCAAGTGTATTGGCCATCGTCTATTGCAGCATTTGGACCAGGAACGCCAAGAATTGACACGCCACAATCGTGCTTCATGGACCCGGTAACGGTTTACGGGATTTCTAAATTAAGTGGTGAATTGTGCTGCCAATATTACCATCAGCGATTCGGATTAGACATCCGCAGCTTAAGGTACCCAGGCATCATCAGTTATGCAACCCCACCCGGCGGCGGCACTACCGACTACGCCGTTGAAGTATTCTACGAACTTGCTAAATCCAGACAATACACCAGCTTTCTCGGCCCGGAATCCCGCTTGCCAATGATGTACATCGACGATGCCATCAAAGCAACCCTCGATTTAATGGAAGCACCAGCAGAAAAGCTGAGCATCCACACCAGTTATAACTTGGGCGCTATCAGTTTTACTCCTGCGGAACTGTTTGAAGAAATTGGCCAACAATGGCCAGGAGCGCGTTTTGATTATGCCCCTGACCACCGTCAAGCCATCGCAGACAGTTGGCCGGCTTCTATCAACGACGAACAGGCTCGGAAAGATTGGGGCTGGAGTCCGGATTATGACCTTAAAAAACTAGTAAGCACCATGATAGAAGGCGTTAAAAGCCTTCAACTGAGCTAGGATAATCCAGAATCACCAGGAAGTTCTTCATTCGGATAATCGAGCAAACCCGATTGTAGCTGATTATTCATTTCACGAATGGTTTCATCGAGGTTATACGAGCTTATCGTTAAGTGATGAAGAATTTCCTGATATTCTTGGGAGCCATTTTTTGCTTGGTTGAGCAAATCAGTGAGGCCGATGATGTTGGCGGCATGCTTCCGCAATGAATGGCTAACAGAAAAAGCATAATTTTTCAAACTGGCATTCTGCTTTTCGAGCGATTGTGTTCGTTCTTCAATCTTATTCTGAAGATATTGATTGAGGAAGCTAATCTCTTCTTTTTGCTGAACCAAAGCGGTGTTGAATCGAGCCAACTCTTCCGACTTAAGCTCTATCTCACGATGTTGGCGACTGATTTCTGCGTGCGCTTGCTTAAGCTGCCAATTAGACTGCGATAATTTAAGTCGCTCGCGAAATAGATAAAACGTCACTATAGCGAGTAAGAAGACAATGGCTCCGATAGCGGAGAGCCAATACTTTTGCTTATTGAGTTTTGATAGGTGTATATCTTCCATTTCTCTTTCCCGTTCCTTCATAAACTGCTCCTTGAGCTTAATTTCCATCAAGCTCATTTTCTTCCCCAGGATTTCATGTCGAAGACTATCATCTAGTTTTTGCGCAAGCGCTAGATGATTATAAGCTTTTTTATGGTCGCCTTTTTGTCCATAAAGTTTCGAAAGCTGTTGATTAAGTTTTTTTCTAATTGCTAGGTTTTCCGTAAACTTCAATTGAGAAACTGCTTGAAAAGCATAATAAAAAGCACTGTCTAAGTTGTTCTTTTGAAAATGATAGTCAGATAAATCTAGGTAAGAAACAGCTGTTGGAATTGGTTCATTAAGTTTGACTTTTATAACCAAAGACTGCTGAAGGTATGGAAGCGCCTCGTCCATACGTCCCATTTCCAAATACATGGAACCCAGATGATTGAGGTCATAAGACAAGCCTCGCCAATCACCAATTGCCTTTTTCCAACGAATTGCTTCCTTGAGGACACTATCGGCAGCCTGATAATCCTTCATTTCAAGGTACATAATCCCTAAGTTTCCAAGACTAGAGGAAATGCCCACACTATCATTGAGTTTTTTAAAAAGCTTATGCGTTTTTTCATAATACCAAGCTGCTTGAGCATGATCATCTAGGTTTTTAAAAAGGATACCTATGTTGCCATAAGTATTGGCTTGGCCTCTTAAATCGCCCAATTGAATCTTGATTTTCAGACTCTTCAGATAGTTTTCAAGCGCGTTGGCATACTTTGTTTGATTTTTAAATATGATTGCGAGGGAATTATATGCTTTAGATAGCAAATACAATTGGTTGTGTTGAAGAGCTAACTCAACCGCATGATTAACAAATTTAAGTGATTGAACTTCGTCGCCGATGATGGAGTAAGCAAATCCAATTTGACGGTTTGCCTCAATAACACCTTCAGTAAAGTTCACTTTTTGCGCAAGTTCAAGTGCTTTAAGCGCTACCTTCAAACTAGTATCCGGGTTGGAGCTGTTATTCGCTCCTGCATAAACATTAAGAAGAGAAATCCAACTTGTATCAGACTCATTAACGCCTTTTCTTTTTAGAGCCTGAAATTGTGCTTCAATGGCATTGACTCTGCTTTCTTGTGCTAAAGTGGCGGATGCTGTGAAAAAACAAATTGCAATAAAAAGGAATACTTTGTTGAACACTTTGCGTATTAAAAATTCGGTCATTGTGATAGAAAACAGCATGAGAATTTCCAACCAACAATGATCAGTATTTGCTTTTAATGAACTGCAAGTTTTGCTCCTTTTTGGGCTTTCTATGAAGGTTAGAAAAAGAAGTAAAATATTGATGAGCCTCTAAGAATCTGATTTGTATTTTGTCCCAGTCATGTTCTTCGAGCCCACCAGGCATCATAAGTTTGAGTTCTTCGAAAAGGGTGTTGGCTATTTGTGAGAAATCATCTCTACCGAGGTAATCAAGATCCGCATCACAAAGGATTTGCTCAAGCAAGCACGTCGGAGATTGCGGGATTTTGGTAGCCATGATCATACCGCAAATCACTTGGATATCCGCTTCTTTAAAGTCAAAATGAGGCAGCCATGACATGGCGAGCTCGCAGCCTGCCTCCTCATGATTGTTGTATTGAACGATAAATCCACAATCATGCATCCATGCTGCGGCTTCGAGTAAACGAATATCATGTGAATTCAATCCTTCTGCTCTTGCAATAGTTAAGGCAGAGGCAACTACGTCGTGGGTATGGTGAATGCCATGGTAATAAAGATTACCAGGCAGCCCTTTTTGGAGCTGTGAAAGTATGTAACGGCGGGCTTTCGCTAATTGCATAAATCGTATATCGGTAAATTTAACGCTTAAATGAACTTTTTAAGAATTAATCAACGTACAAACCTTATGAAAATTGAATAAATATACCTTTGCTTATCTAAATTTACCCAAAACAGATAATCATGAGCGAATCCAAAGTTTCACAGCCAATAGTTATCCCTACAGACTTCACGCATGTGGTTGAAAAAGCCATAGACCATGCGGTGATGATTGCTCGTCAGCTTAACAACAGCATCCTATTCTTGCACGTAGTAGAGAGCGAAAAAGATAAGGCTGAATCAGACCAGAAGCTTCAGACATTGGCTGAGCGCACCCAAGCCACTTTCGGCATTGAATGTGCCTTTGAAACTGCAATTGGTTCTTATTTTACTGAAATAGGAAGAGTTGCATCCGAACAAAAAGCGTCCTACGTGGTCATGGGAACCCACGGAATTCGTGGTATTCAAAAGTTCATTGGCAGCTATGCCCTAAGAGTAATCACCAACTCTGAAAGTCCTTTCATCGTAGTTCAAGAGAAAGAAGCTCCATCTGGCTATCACAACATCGTAATAGGCATTGACTTTGAAAAAGAAGATAAGCAAAAGGTAGTATGGGCTTCCAAAATTGCTCAAACCTTCAGCTCTAAAGTGCATATCATTTCAGCCTATGAATCCGATGAGTTTAGCCGCAATAAAGTAGAAATGAACGTTGCATGGGCGAAAGGTTATCTGAAGGAGCACGAAGTGGCTTTCGAAATCCATGAACTTGATAAAAACTCAGCTTCACTTGGAAAAGAAGTCATTCGCTATGCAGTAAAGAACAACATCGATTTGATTGTTGCCATGACAACCCTTGAAAAAGGATTGAGCGAATTTCTCTTCGGGCCTGAGGAGCAATACATGATTGCCAATGAGCCGATGATTCCGGTGATGTGCTTCAACCCTATCGACTTCACCGTCAATAACGCGAGCATTACCGCCCACTAAGCTTCTACAAGACAACGAAAAAAGCCCCTCAGTTTTGAGGGGCTTTTTTCGTTGTGGGCCCAGCCGGATTCGAACCAGCGACCAAGAGATTATGAGTCTCCTGCTCTAACCGCTGAGCTATGGGCCCTAAGCGGACGCGAAAATAGAAAATAATCCTTTCGCGCAAGCCTGTCCCTATTTCAAAGTGCCATAAAGTTTACCATACTCGATCATCTGTTGCTCAAAATCAGTAGGATATTCAACTTTAACATCCCTTATTTCACTGCCTTCCATAATTGGAACCAGTTTGGGTTGAATGAATCCTTTGTAGGGAGATACTCCTAATTTACTAAAGCGGTCTCGAACCTCTTTCAACAACCCCTGATCTACTTTAACGCCATAAGTCTCAACCAACTTACGCGCAGATTCATAATCACCTTCAGACTTGATTCTTTGGATTTCCTTTAACAGCTGTCCAAATAGGACCCTCAACTTTTCATAGTTATTCACTTTGACATAGGTTTTTCCATCACGTTTCACCCATTCCATGACCTTATCTTTTTTACCCATCGCCATGGCCCAGCCCGCTACCAATTGGCGATTTCTCATATGTGCCTCTTCCAGATTTTCACCTAGTTCTAACCTACTGAGCTGCATAATCAAACCATTCAGGATGTAGTTGTCATATTCAGCTTGAGCTACCTCCAAAGATGGCATCACGCCAATATCTACTAGTTTTTGATCCATGATAAAATAAAGTGCTACCAAATCTGCGCGTGCTTCTTCTAGGGTATTCGCGTAAGTTTTCAAGGTGACACTTGGAGTAGAAATCCCTTTATTTAATCGGCCTGAAGCATGTCCAATTACTTCGTGCATGTCTGTATGGAGGTCACCGGCAAGTGCTCCATGCTTTCTAATTCGGGCTACAATATTTTCATTTTCTGCAAACTCCGCCAAAGCCGGAGAACGAGCTCCTGCGCTGTTATACGCTTTTACAATGTTTCCAAGGCTTACACTCTTCGACCCATGCACCTCTCTAATCCAGTCGGAGTTTGGCAGGTTGATGCCTATGGATGAATAAGGTGCCGCATCACCAGATTGAACCAATACTGTAATCACCTTAGCGGAAATTCCCTTAACATCTGGCTTTTTGTGTGCTTCGTCGATGGGTGAATTACGTTCAAACCACTGTGCTTCTTTAGCAATGGCCGCAATGCGCTTGGTCGCTTCTTCATTCCGCATGGAAAGTACCGACTCAAAAGCCCCTTTTTTGCCAATGGCGTCGCCGTAAACTTCAATAAAGCCATTCACTAAGTCCAACTTTGACTCTAAATCCTTCACCCACGCAATGTTATAGATGTCCCAATCTTTAAGTGAGCCAGACTGATAATACGCTACAAGCTTAGCTAAGGCATCTTTTTGAGCCTCATTCTCAGCATAAGGCAATGCCTGTTTCAGCCAATAAACAATTTTGCTAATAGGTGCATCATACATGCCGCCAACCTTCCAAACCTGCTCTACCAAGCGGCCATTAACCTTCGTCAATTGGCTATTAAGCCCATATGCTACCGGCTCTTTCTCGCCCGGGGTTGCCAATTTTTGGTAGAAATCCTCGACTTCCTTTTGGGTTACTCCTTCGTAATAATTGTTCGCTGAAGCCTTGATGTTGTCTATCCCTTCCGTGAGATCCACAATTTTAGCGTCAACCTGGGGGTCGAACAAAATTGGGGTGAGAAAAGAAACAAACTGTTCTGCTGATTGGCCATGGAGCGGCAGTAAAGCTGCTGGTGTATTGCTTACTAGCTGCTTGAGGAAGTCAGGAGAGAAAGTGGGAATCAGCTTGGTGTTCGCATAATGATGGTGAAGACCATTGGAAAACCAAAAACGCTTGGACCAAACTTGGAATTTCTCCCATTCATCGCCCGTTCTTTCCCCCTGATAGCCTTGATACACCGCTTCTACAAAATGACGTATGCGGATGTTATGCTTATACTTTTGGTCATAAATGATATCGCGACCGTAAAGTGCGGCCTGATAAAGGCAGTAGGCAAGTTTCTTCTGTTGAAGAGAAAGCGATTCAAAACCCTCGATGCGATAGCGAAGTAGTTGAATATCAGCGAACTGACCAGCTTCATATTGAAATGTATCTACCGCAGAAGTTTCGGAGGTAGCAGCTGAATTTGGTTGTTGACAGCTAAAAGTAGCGGCTGCCACGGAGGCCCAGAAGCCTGCAACCACGAGAGACTTAACTTTCATGGTTGTAAGATAATCAGAAGGCTAAGAAATCATTATCCGCGATCGTGTTGAAAAGTCTTTACCGTTTCGATAAAGACCTTCACATGATTGGGATTGGTGTCTGGATAAACCCCATGACCGAGGTTTGCAATATGTTTGTCAGGACCAAAGGCGCGAAGCATTTCTTGAGTAGCTGTGCGGATGGTGGCCGGCTCTGCATAAAGCAAGCAAGGGTCTAGGTTGCCTTGCAACGTTTTATCGGGCCCTACTAGCGCTCTTGACTCTGCAATGTCCATATTCCAATCAAGTCCGATGGTTCGGCAAGGCAATGCCGCCATTTCTTGGCGAGCAAAAAAAGCACCTTTCGCGAATACCGTTACCGGTACATCTGTAATTGCCTCACAAATTTGACGGATGTAAGGCAACGAAAAAACACGGTATTGCTCTGGCGACAAGATGCCAGCCCAAGAATCAAAAACTTGCAACATGGCGGCACCGGCCTGAACCTGCGCTTTCAAGTATGCAATGGTGGTATCTGTAATTTTTTGAAGTAGTTGATGCGCCAATGCAGGTTCGGTGTACAACATTTTCTTGGCAATGCTGAACGTCTTACTACCACGCCCCTCTGTCATGTAGCACAGCAAAGTAAACGGAGCACCTGCAAATCCTATAAGTGGAACACGGCCGTTTAGCTCCCGAACTGTAAGCTTGATGGCCTCAGTTACATAAGCCAGATGTTCTTGGGGGTCAGCCACACGCAGTTGATCTACATCTGCCTGTGTTCGAATCACATTCGGAAAAACTGGCCCACGCTTTTCCTCCATGAGGTAAGTACAACCCATGGCTTCAGGAACTACCAAAATATCAGAGAAAATGATGACAGCATCAACACCCAGCAAATCAACAGGCTGAAGGGTCACCTCGCAGGCCAACTCTGGTGTTTCAACCAACTCTTTGAACCCGGACAAGCGCTCACGCACCGCACGATATTCAGGCAGGATTCTACCTGCTTGTCGCATCATCCACACAGGAGTGCGTTCTGTTTTTTCGCCACGGGCCGCTCGTAGGATTAAATCGTTTTGGTAATTCATGGGTGCAAAGATATTCTGCACAAATCCTGAAAAGGTCTGAAAAATGTCAGCTTACCAAGCAGAAGCTACCTTTTCCATGGCTACGGGTGCCAGCCCCCGCTCGACTTCTGCAGCTGCGAGTGCATGGCCAAGCGCTGTCCAATGTCCATCCGGAAGGTACAAGTCGGAAAGTGAATAATGGGTACAAGCTAACGGATTGGTGAGTAACTCATAGTTCAGGTTTAGCTTGTTCGCCAACCATTCAAATGCTTGCTGGCGATTCGTTTTTCGTCCCATTCGGCAGGCCTCAAAGTCTTCTTGAGAAGGCGTATAGTAGAACTTAAGCGGTATCCTGCGCGAAAGCGCAAGTTTGCTTAAGTGTGCCAAGTATGCTTGGGTATTGGCCAACATACTAGCGGGGAGAGGACGAAATAAATCAGGGTAGGCAGCTCCTCCAAACGCCTGATTAACAGGAGGATGAATCCAATCAAGCAAACCAAATTTTAGCAGTGAAACTAAATGGGAATGCGTGGTAAGCCAGTTATATATTGGGTTAAGAGCGATCGCTTGCTTCCAGCGATTGATTTTGATAGGTTTTAATGAAAGAGACCCCTGCTTGTCAATGAAATAGATGGGGCTTTTGAGGTTGTTTTCAAAGTCAGAAAAATGGAAGAAGACCACACATTGGTTGGCCTGATAACGAGAGGCATACAAATCAAAGAAACGAAGGGCATAATCAGTGCCGCTCCCTTCATTACCGGCATTGATGACTGCCACATCCGGATGGTGTATGAGTTGTTCAAGGCGGTAAGCCCATGTTTGATGGTCATTCACGCCAATGCCATAAGTAAAACTATCTCCCAAGGCTAGTATGCGATGCCGATAACGAGCAAACTCATGTGGTTCACGCTTTTCGCGTAATCCTTGGCTATTGTTGGTATAACCAAACTCAAAGGTTCCGGGAATACGGATAAACCCTTGGCGTGAAGGAACTGCCATCTCTCCAAAGTCAGGGTGTTTCACCCGGCGCGAATGACCCAAGGTTTGGGGGGCCAACCAGCGCAAACCTACCTCGGCTATGGCCATAGCCATGAGGAAGGCGAAAAGGGTGAAAGTAGAAACAGAGAATCTTTGAATAACTTTCATCTTGTAACCTTCCTCAAGATACCAATATTCGTCCTGCCTTTATTCGCATTCGTCGAATCAAGAACAGACTTCCCGGTATAACTGAAGGTGGCGCTCGGCAAATCTTTCTTTGCTGAAATCTTGAACAAAACTCCAAGCCTGACTTACAAGACGGTGACGTAATTCAGGATTTTCGGCCAACCTCATCACTTGCTGGGCTAAGGCATCACTGTCTTTGACATTAGCAAGTAAGCCGGTCTCTTCTTCCTTCACAATTTCTACAATACCACCGGCACGAGTGGCTACAACAGCAACCTTGCATACAAACGCATCGAGTATGGAGGAACCTAACCCTTCTGTTTCTGACGGATGTAGAAAAATATCTAACTCGGGGAAAACATCTTCAATGTCATGACGGAAGCCTGTAACAACAAACTGTTTACCCAATCCTCGGTCTTCGATCATCTTGATGAGCTTCGACTTGTCAGGCCCCTCTCCAATGATAAAAAAGCGTGCTTTAAGCCCGAGATGAATCAGCCGATCGGCAGTATTGATGAAAGTGACGTAATCTTTATGTGGCACTAGCGCACCGATGTTTCCAACAATCAAGTGATCGTCGGGGATGCGGTAACCATCCCGCAGCGTTCTTTTTTGTCCATTTCCGAAACGATTCAAATCGATGGCATCGTAAATCAGACGCAGCTTCGAAACATCTTCAATGGCAGAGGCTACAATTTCGCGTACAGCCCCACTCACACAGATGATTCGTTTGATGTTGGAGAAATTGTATTTATACCTAGTAAAATAGCTGTTTTTAATAGGAAAATCAACCTTTCTACTCAATATCATCGGAATCTTTGACCGGCTGAAAGTGGCCCACAAAACTGCGATAGCTTGAGCATCAGGATCATGCAAATGAATAAGTGTAGGCTTAAACTCAGCAACCGCTTTTCCGAATTCCCGCCAACTGCTTGGATTAAAGGGACGCCGACTCGATAAAAGACGTAATGGAAGTTCATTCCGCTTAGCATGACGGGCCAAAAGCGACTTGGCCGGGCAGACAATCAAGCTTTGTACTGATTTGGGCATGCATTCCACCAGGTAGGCCAACTGCTGTTCACCTCCTCTCCAGCTCAAAGGCGTAGAAAAGTGAAGCACCCTCATGAATTAGACCGATTTTGATATAACATTTTAAGCTTGGCGTATTTTAAGTAGGCGTAATGAGAAGAAATTTTTGCGGCAGTAAATCCATGAAATCCATCAAGAAATCCTGCCTTTAAAAAAAAGTGTTGAACGAAAGTAAAGGCAGGAGCCAGATATAGCTTTACCCACGTAGGCTTTATGCCTTTTTGATAAAGTTCAATCGCTGCAATCTCAGTAAAACGGTTCACTTGTGCGAGGTGCCAATTTAAATCTGGTATAGAATAATGCAGCAACCTACCACGAAGTTTTACGACACTCTCCTTTTTATTGAGTTGAAACGAATCATGCGGATTGATACCAGCCCATTCGCCTGAGGTGCGATTCCAAAGTCGCAATTTCCAGTCAGGATTAAATCCTCCGTGATACAACCAACGACCGCAATACCAAGTGAGCCGGTTCATCATACAAGGCGCAGGAAATCCGGCTTTTTTTTGTGCTAAGATTGACTCTGTCAGTTCAGGGCTAAGCACTTCATCTGCATCTAATGATAAAACAAACTGGTATAAAGCCTGATTTTTAGCCCAGTTTTTCTGTTGAATATGCCCTTCAAAAGGATGGAAAAGCACTTTTGCTCCAAGAGATTCAGCAATTACAACCGTTTGGTCGGTACTGCCGGAATCAACCACCAGCAACTCATCGGCTACTGCCGAAGCTGCCTGTAAACAGCGCCCGATATTCGCCTCCTCATTGAAAGCAATAATCACAACAGATAATAAGGCAGTATTGGCCATGCGCTCAAAGTTTTGAATAAAAAATCACTTCTTTGCAGAGTATGACCAATAAGGAGCGAGAACGCCTCTTCGAGCGTGAGTTTTATCCTCACTTGGATGCACTTCACAACTTTGCTATGCGGCTTAGCGGTCAAGAAAGCGATGCCGACGACTTGGTTCAAGATACATTTCTGAAGGCTTGGCGGTTTATCGAATCCTACCAACGCGGCACTAACGCCAAAGCCTGGCTATTCAGAATTCTGAGGAACAGCTTTATCAACGAATTCAGAAAAAAGAGCAAACAGCCTCATGCCAGTGATTTTAGTGAGCTTGATGAGCGCGTTTCTGCCGGCGATGATGACCAATTTGTTTACACCCCTGTTGACCTTCGGGTGGAAGTCTTTAAAAACTTACTAGGCGACGAAGTTACAGGCGCGCTACAGCGTTTAGATGTGAACTTCCGCCTCATCATCTTACTCAGCGATGTAGAAGAATTTACTTACGAAGAGATTAGTAAAATCCTCGACATCCCTATAGGAACGGTACGTTCCAGATTACATAGAGCTAGAAATGAACTCAAATCACTTCTGGCGAATTATGCTAAAACCATGGGCTATCATGAACGCGATGAAAACACCTTGTAATTGTGGTACCGCGGAATGCGATGAACTCCGCGAGCTATTGATGCAATACGCTGACGGCCAGTTAGATGAAGCAGGTTGTGAGCAAATTAAAGCTCGCATTGCAGCTTGTGAATCTTGCTGTGAGGAAGTCGAAAACATGCTTCAACTCAAAAAAATAGTGAAAGACCATTGCGGCTGCCAAGGAGCGAAGCCAGAGTTGAAAGATAAAATACGCAACCTTGTAGGAGGATTATCTTCCAAGCATCTATAAACCACCCTTGATTGGAAGGGGCTAAATGCCCTAAAAGTGTTAACAAATACAAATATGTCCGCCTGATTAGTAATTTTACTGCTAATCATGAGAAAATTTCAACTATTCTTCTCGCTAGTATTGCTTTTGGCAGCAGCTTTCTGTCCTCCATCCTACAGCTCCCCTATCCATAGACTCGAGGAGTGTTCGAATATTGAAATGCAACCCGACAAAAGCATTAAAGGCTCCTTTACCAACTTTCTAGAGTCAGACAGCAATAGACTACAGATCAAATCCCTCATTGGAAATACTTCCTCCATCAATCAATCTATAACTACGGATACACTGAGCGCCTTTGGTTTGCTCACCCCTGCCAACAACAGTACGTTAAATATCCCCCTTTCAGGAACCGGAACGATTGGCATTAACTGGGGAAGTTCGGTCTCGGTTAGCGGAAATCCGGTGACCTACGAATGGATGGTAGCCCCAGCTGGTGGCAACTTTAACAGCCCACTGATCACCCTTCCCTCCAATAACTCCGGCACTGACACTGCGCTAAGTTTAACTTTCGCTCAACTCAACAGCCTTATGAATGCCACCGGCGCCTTGCCAGGACAAACCTACTCGGCCATCTGGACTGTAAAAGCCACCTCCGGAACACTTAGTAGATTCTCCAGCAACATTTTCAATGTCAACATTTTTCGAATAAACGATACACTAACAGTTTTTAGCTTGATAGCGCCTGCTAACAATGCCTCACTCAATCTAACAGGATCCGCAACACAAACTGTCCAATTTAACTGGGGAAGAACTCGTTTACCAAACACCCTTCCAGTTACTTATACTTGGCTCATTATTGCTAATAATGGAAGTTTTGCTAACCCAATTACATCCATTTTAGCCGACAACAACGGGAGAGACAGTGTATTAACCCTCACTTATGGCCAAATCACCAACTTGCTAAGCACCAACGGCATCACTCCGGGAAGCGTTTTTCAAGCCAAATGGACCATCAGAGCTTCTGCTGGAACCGCAGCCAGATTCGCTTCAGCCACCTACAACCTAGCCCTTAGCTACAATAACGTTACTGCAACAGCGGAGCGAGAATTAGACAGTCAACTATTGCTGTATCCCAATCCATCTGCTCCGGGACAGACGCAGTTAAGGCTCCAACTTGAGCAAGCTGCTGACCTAGAAATCCAGTTAACAGATTTACAGGGCAGAATTTTACACCGCCTACAAGAGCAGGGAATATCCTCTTCAACCCTATCGCTACCAACAGTAGGCCTTCTACCGGGTTGTTATTTGGTAATTATCCGGAGTGATTCAGGCAGAATTGTAAAAAAACTACAGATTCGTTAATCGAGAACGCGACTTTCTGGTAGAAGGGATTATTTAAATAAAGCCTTTTTTCTCTAAATAAGAATCCGCTCATTACTCAAACAACAACCCATCTACGGCCATAAATCTCAATCTACCCTATTAGTTTTGAATTTCTCCTGCTAAATTTGAAAAAAATTAAACCATGAGGAAAATAAACACTCTTATCGCTATTATAATTCTATGTTGTGAATTATCCTATGGACAGCTTGGATACTTTAGTTCAGGCACCACCCAATTCTTAGGAACTTACAGCTCATTAAGTAGCACAACAGGGAACACTATTGTTACCGACTCCCTAGATAACGGACTTTCAGATTCTCTACCTATTGGATTTACCTTCCATTTTAACCAGCAAACATTCACACATTTCATTTTTGGCACGAATGGTTTTATTAAGCTCGGAAAAAGTCTTCCATCCACTCCTAATTTATTTCTCAACCAAGCTCAACAATTCGGTTTTAGCCCTTTTAACTCACCTTCTGCAGCTGACTCGAATTTAGTTCTTCCTTTTGCGTTTGATTTAGAGCCCTCTACAGTTGTAACTCCCGATTTTCGCTATCACACTACAGGAACGATTGGAAATAGAGTTTTAACCATTCAATGGAAAGGTGTATCTGATAAAGTTCCTAGCAATGTTGCAGGAAGCCTTAAACAGTATAGCAGCCTTGAATTTCAGATTAAGCTTTTTGAAGGAAGTAATAATATCCAGTTTGTATATGGCAATTTTATCCCTACCTCCTTTACAGATCAGCCTCGTTATGCCGCAGTTGGAATTAAAGGTATTGGTAATACTTTTTCCGATTTAGTGTCGCTTCTTAAATTTTCCACAAGTGCATGGAACAGCGCTACAGCACAAGTTTCTATCAATACATTTAATTTCAGGAATAATGTAAATCCTACAGTAGGACAAACTTTCAGTTTCAACGCAGTTTCAGTTGATGTTATAAACCTTGGACTAATTGGAACCCCTGTAGCATGCAGCCATATTCCAATGAATCATAAAATATCATTAAAATTTAGGTGTAATGGCCCTTATCTTGTTAATCGAATAGTGGCCAATTATCAAAAAATAGGCGGGCCTATTATTACTGAAGTCATTAATAACATTGCTTCTAACAGAGACACCACTTATGAATTTCAAAGTCCATTGATAGCTTCCACTTCTGGAGATTCTGTACGTTTTTGGTTAACTACTATGAATGATTCAGACCCAACAAATAATGTTGCAGGCTGTCGATTTCCGTTATTTGGCCCGAATAGCACATTTCCCTACATACAAAACTTCAATTCCCCAAACGGTTGGAATATTGAACAAATTGCTCTGGGATCAACTGGTTCTCCTGGAAATTGGGTTTATAGAACCACACCAATTACATTTCCAGTGCCATTTTACCCTGGAAGTCCATTTCTTCACTTTGACTCCTATTCATTTCGAGAGGAAACCCGGTCTAGGTTAGTTTTTAAATGTGGATTTGACTTCAGTAATTTACAATTTCCACAAGTGTCTTTTAAAATGACAAAAGACAACAGCTACAGAGATACCTTGCCAAACGGAAGTTTTCGGTATCCTGATAGAGTAATTCTTCTAGCTTCGACTAATAATGGAGCAACTTTTGTCGAAATAGATTCAGTATTTCGCCCGCACAGAATTCCTCATCCAAACAATCTAACATTTGATACATACATCTTCAAATTAGACTCTTTTGCCTATCAACCCAATGTAATCATTGCTCTTGACGCTGTAAGTGGCTATGGGTCAGATATTTCAATTGATTCTTTGGTCATTTCTAATACCACCGACACGTTGAAATCTTTTTCTTTACTCGCGCCAGCGAATGGAAATAGCATAAATATTCCTGCTCAGCCTTCCTTTTATACTTTCAATTGGCAAAAAAGTACTCGGTCCCTTCAAGGCCCTGTGGTCAATTATAAAATACTGTTTGCAACGGCCAATGGCAACTTCAACAATCCTATCTTCAGCATCCCCTCTAACAATAATGGGTTAGATAGCTTTTTGGTTATTTCTTGGGCAGATATCGAAAACTTCTTGGCCAATAATGGGATTTTAAATGGCCAATCTGCCAATCTTAAATGGACGGTGGAAGCCACTTCCGGAAATAGAAAAACCTTTGCAAGTAGTTCTTTTCTCATCAGCTTTACAAGACCAGCTGTTTCAGATACAATTCAACAGTTCAATTTAATTTCTCCTTCAAATAATTCAACTATAAACGTTTCAGCAGGGAATGGTTTAGCTATTGATGTACTTTGGCAAAGAACAAAAACGGTAAGCAATCAATCAATTAGATATGAATGGCTATTAGATTTTCCAACAGGAGATTTTACTAACCCAATCATTGTGCTATCAGCTAACAATTCAGGCTCAGACAGCATCCTTACCCTTACTCATGCCAACCTAGTTTCAATTCTTAATGTAAATGGTTTTTCACCCGGGCAAACTGTACCGCTCAAATGGACAACAAGGGCTCGAACATCCTGGTTGAATCGTATTGCTAGCTTGCCGCATAACCTAATTGTGAACTTCGATTTCCCAGTTTCGGCAAATGAGATGAATTCAAAAGACCGTATCATCTTGTATCCCAACCCTTCTAAATCGGGCGAAAGCAGACTTAAATTAAATCTTGTTCAAGATTCAGAGGTGCAAATTCAAGTTACTGACCTACAAGGACGCGTTCTGAACACTAGTATAGAGAAAGAAGTAAGACAAAAAGAAATCCTCTTGCCTACTATGGGATTAAGTCCGGGCATGTATTTAGTTGTGGTACAATACGACACAGCACGAATTATTCATAAACTTCAGCTGAACTAATCAATCACGACTTTCTTTTGCACATGGGGATACACTGAAAAGGGTATCCCCTTTTTCTTTCAGGGCAAAAAGGAAGGTAGTACCTTCGTCCTGTGAAAGAAAACCGCCCCTTCCCTATTCTGGAACTTAAATCAGGCCGGGAACGATCAGTCAAACATTTCCATCCCTGGCTCTTTTCAGGAGCAGTAAAACAGTTTCCGGTAGCTAAAGAAGGTGAAGTAGCAGAAGTTCGAACCAACCAAGGCGAAATTTTGGCCTACGGATTTATCAGCCCAAGCAGTCAGATTCTCTGTAGGTTGTTTCATTTTGGCGAAGCGCAAGACTTTGAAACCGTTGACTATTGGGCTACTAAGCTGGAAAAAGCTTTCGCCTACCGAAAAGAATTACTAAACAGGGTAGAAGGTGAAACCAATTGCTACCGCCTGATACACGCCGAGGGCGACTTTTTCCCGGGCATCATCGCCGACGTTTACGGCGAAACCGTGGTATTGCAAGTGCTGATTAAAGGCACAGAGCTAAGACTACCTTTGATTACGGCGGCCATTACCCAAGTTACCGGGTTGAAGCGCTTTTACCTGAAAACCAAAGACAGTTCGGGTAGAATTGAAAAAATAACCTTAAAAGCAGGCTGGCTCAACGAAGCCGAGGCTCTTCCTATGCCGCTCCAAGTTTTAGAAAATGGATTGAAGTTTCACGTTGACATTGAAAAAGGGCAGAAAACAGGATTCTTTCTAGACCAAAGAGACAACCGACAATTGGTAAGAACCCTTTCATCGGGTAAAAAAGTACTCAATGCCTTCAGCTATACCGGCGGATTCAGTCTTTATGCAGGGGCCGGAGGAGCACGAGAGGTTCATTCAGTGGATATCTCCAAAGAAGCTGTTGCACAAGGAGAAGAGAATTTTCGCCTCAACTTTGGAACTGAAATTCCACACCAAAGCTTAGCTCAAGACTGCTTCCAATATTTACGCAGTTGCGACGAAGACTTCGACCTCATGATTTTAGATCCACCGGCTTTTGCCAAGAACGCCAAAGCAGTAGATAATGCGTGCCGCGGTTACAAAGACCTCAATCTCTCCGCCATGAGAAAAATAAAATCGGGCGGAGATTTGTTAACTTATTCCTGTTCTCAAAACATCACCCCGGATTTATTCAGAAAAGTGGTATTCGCAGCCGCGGCAGATTCAGGGAGAGAAGTGAGAATTGTGAAAACCTTAACCCAAGCCAGTTGTCATCCCATCAACATTTACCATCCCGAAGGAGAATACCTCAAAGGACTTTGGTTAAAAGTGTATTAATCCATGTATAACGACATACGTCCGCAACCCTTTCAGCTGCTTCCGGAAGGAATTAAAAACCTGCTTATTATCAACGGACTTCTGTTCTTTGGAACAGAAGTACTTGAAGGCTACGGCATCAAGCTAAGAGATATTTTAGGATTGCATTTGCCACAATCCGCTGCATTTGCCTTCTACCAGCCCATCACTCATCTCTTTATGCATGCAGGCATTGGGCATTTGCTCTTCAATATGCTTACACTTTGGATGTTTGGCAGCACTTTAGAAAACATCTGGGGAACCAAACGTTTTCTCCTATTCTTCTTCCTATCAGGGCTTGGAGCTGCATTTATCCATTATCTGGTAACCTATCTAGTAGAAATACGCCCCATTTTAGACGCCATCGACGGGCAGTTGAGGACAGCTTCGGGGGCAGAAGTGATGTATTTAGAAGACCAACGGGCACAAGTACTCTCAGCGCCCAACATCATCGGCGCATCCGGCGGTATTTCAGGCGTTTGGATTGCCTTCGCTTATTTATTCCCTAACAGCTTGCTATACCTCTATTTTCTTTTCCCCATCAAGGCGAAGTATTTGGCCATTTTCTATGTGGTTTACGAGCTTTACGCGGCCTTCAGTCAGATGGCCCTTAATTCGGGCGATAACGTGGCCCACTTTGCCCACCTAGGAGGCATGTTGTTCGGATTTATTGCCGTTAAATACATCTTTCAAACCAACCGAAATCATTTTTACTGATGGCACAATCGCTTTTTGAAGACATAAAAAGCACTTTTTCGAGGCGTGACGATTCTCTTACCAAGCTCATCATCCTCAACGTTGCCATTTTCGTACTCGTCAGTTTTGTAGACGTTACGATAAAATTGCTGCAACTCAACAGCCAACTCAGCTTCGACATCTTCCGGTGGTTGAGCGTACCAGCTTCTTTAAATGAACTGCTTTATAAACCATGGACGCTAATCACCTACATGTTTTTGCATAGAGGTTTCTTCCATTTGCTATTCAACATGTTGTGGTTCTATTGGATCGGGCAGATTTTCCAAGAGTACCTAGGTTCTAAAAAACTCATGGCCGCCTATTTCACCGGTGGGTTAGTGGGCGCGCTGGTATTCATCATTGCCTATAACGTATTTCCACTTTTTAGCCCAATAAGGGATGTTGCAACCGCTGTAGGTGCTTCTGCCGGCGTGCTGGCAATCGTAGTAGGTGCAGCCACCCTGTTGCCCGATTACCGCATCAGACTATTGCTTTTCGGAGATGTTCCTTTGAAATATTTGGCATTGGCATCGGTTGTACTCGATGTACTTTCAGTTGCCGGAGAAAATGCCGGTGGTGCATTTGCCCACTTAGGAGGTGCAGCTTTCGGGTTTGTTTACATTAAGCAATTGAGAGAAGGCAGGGATTTAGGAGCTTGGTTCAATCAATTGATGGCCCTCACAGACAGAAAAGCAAAACCCGCAAAAAGAACCAGCCCGGTATCCAAGCCACCCTTGTCCAAAACAACCGTTGGGCCCGACTCCTCTAAATCACCATCCCAAGCAGAGATAGATGCCATTTTGGACAAAATCTCTGAAAAAGGCTATGATGCGCTAACGGCGGAGGAAAAAGCATTGCTCTTCAGAGCTGGCGGAAAAAGATAAAAGTGAAAATTATCGGTGTACTCAAGCAACTGCGGTTCTCGCTATTTAGCCTGAATATCCTTTGGGTGATATTCAGCCTTTGTTGCTACCTAAGCGGTTGGGTCAATCCGGTTTTGTTTTGGCCAGTCCATTTCCTCAGCTATTGCTCTTACCTACTATTGGTTGGCCATATCGGCTTTTTACTATGGTGGATTAGCAGTAAGCGCTATCAGAGGCTCTTGATATCCTTGGTTTGCTTGCTTATTGGAGCACCTTATTTCAGCCCTATGTTTCAGTGGCGATTTTCTGATGATCCCCAAAATCGCAATCCGGGAAGCGTGCGCATGCTAACCTACAACTTGCAGCTATTCCGTCATAGCAGTAGCAAAAACCCACAACCTACCATCGATTCTATTCGAAACTTTATCTTCAAGTATCAGCCTGATGTTATTTGTTTTCAGGAATACTCCACCTACCTAAGAAAACGTTGGCAACAAAAACTAACACAAAACTTGGCCGATAGTGGATACCGTTATTACCACGTGTCCATTATTAGAAAAACCGACAACGAAGCACAAGGCATGGCCATCTTTAGCAAGTTTCCAATTATTGGAAAAGGCAGCATCTCGCTTCGAAAAATATCCAAACTCAACGGCTGCATCTATGCAGATATCGTGCTTCCACAAGACACCTTTCGCGTTTACAACCTCCATCTACAGAGCAACCTGATAAAAACAGAAGAGTATTCCTACATGAATGAGGTAAAAGAAGACTCCTACCTACAAAGGATGATCGTCATTCGTGTACTGAGAAAAATTAAGGAAGCAGTCATCAAGCGCAGTCAGCAAGCGGCCGGTATTTCATCAGCCATTCGCCAATCCCCATTTCCTGCCATTGTAATGGGCGATTTCAACGACCCACCGAGCAGTTATGTTTACCGAATACTGAGAAACCAGTTAAATGACCCCTTTGTAACTACAGGATCAGGGAGAGGAGGAACCTATAACGGACCATTGCCAACATTCAGAATCGACTATTTACTTCATGATACCAAGCTCAATGCGGAAGCCTATTATCAACTTAAGCCTGACTTTTCAGACCATTTTCCAGTAATGATAGACTTCAAGTAATGTGAAGATTTCAACCCCTGCAAATTACTCTGAATAAAGGGATTATTTCTCTACCTTTGCAGCACTTTCCGGGACTTATGGGCAACTTTTCAGACCGACCTACCAAGATTTTCGCGGGCGAATCCTCTCGATATTTAGCAGAAGAAATCGCACGCGCTTACGGTAGCCCACTGGGCGATAAGTCGTTGAGCCGATTCAGCGACGGAGAGTTTCAGCCCTGCTTCAATGAATCCGTAAGAGGCGCCGACGTTTTCCTGATTCAATCTACCTTCGCTCCACAAGACAACTTGATGGAGCTTTTGCTTATGATTGATGCAGCAAAACGCGCTTCAGCTCATTACATCACAGCGGTTATCCCGTATTTCGGGCTGGCCCGTCAAGATCGAAAAGACAAACCCCGTGTAGCCATAGGCGCTCGCTTGGTTGCAGACATGATTTCCAAAGCCGGCGTATATCGCGTGATGACGATGGATTTGCATGCCGCACAAATTCAAGGCTTTTTTAGTGTTCCCGTTGATCACCTTGACTCATCCACCATTTTCATCCCTTATATCAAACAGCTAAAGCTGGAAAACCTCACCATAGCGGCACCCGACATGGGCGCTGCGCCCAGAGCCAGGGTGTTCACCAAACACCTAGGCTGCGATATGGTGGTTTGCGATAAAACCCGAGCCCGCGCTAATGTCATTGAAAGCATTACACTCATCGGAGATGTGAAAGACCGCGATGTTGTGATTGTGGATGACATAGTTGACACCGCCGGAACTATTTGCAAAGTGGCGGATGAAATGATGAGAAAAGGCGCTCGTAGTGTTAGAGCCATGTGTACTCATCCGGTTCTTTCAGGCAAAGCCTATCAAAACATTGAAAACTCCGCGCTCACCGAGCTCGTTGTTACTAATACCATTCCGCTTAAACAGGAATCAAGCAAGATTAAAGTGCTCAGCGTAGCCGACATCTTCGCCAAAACCATTCAAAGCGTGACTGAAAACACCTCCATCAGTCACCTGTTCGAAATTTCAGTAAGACAAAACCCATAATTAAATAACATGAAAACAGTCCAATTGAGCGGTTCCGTTCGCCGGAACGTAGGGAAGAAGGACGCAGCGGTTCTCCGCAGCGCTGGTTACGTTCCCTGTGTACTTTACGGAGGAAGTGGCCAGACGCATTTTTATGCCGTGGCTTACGACCTCGAGCAAATCATCAACAGCCCCGATACTTATGTAGTGGAGGTTGAAGTAGAAGGCAAAAAAAGCAAGGCCATCATCCAAGAAAAACAATTCCACCCGGTTTCTGATGCTATCATGCACGTTGACTTCATGGAAGTTACTGAGGATAAGCCGGTAAAAACCCAGCTTCCGGTTGCTTATATAGGCACTTCTCCTGGTGTTCGCGCCGGTGGTAAATTGGTGACTAACATGCGTCGCTTGAAAGTGAAAGGCCTTTTGGCTAACCTTCCAGAGCGCATTACCATCGACATCAGCCAACTTGAACTTGGAAAAGTTATCCGTGTGAAGGAAGTTCAAGCTGAGAACTACCAGATTCTGGATGCTCCCAACAACCCAATTTGTATCATCAACGTTCCACGCGGTCTTCGCGGTAACGCTTAAACCCCTTAATTCGGGTGAAATACCTGATTGTTGGCCTTGGTAATCCAGGCCCGGAGTATGCCGATACCCGCCACAACATCGGCTTTATGGTACTGGACGCCCTCGCTGGGGCGTCCGGTGCTGTTTTCAGGGATGGCCGTTATGGCAGCTTTACCGAAGTAAAATATGCCGGAAAGCTGTTAGTTCTCCTGAAACCCAATACTTTCATGAACTTATCCGGCAAGGCCGTCCGATATTGGATGGAGCAAGAAAAAGTACCGCTAGAAAGGGTACTGGTCATCACCGACGATATAGCCTTGCCTACCGCTACCCTGCGTCTCCGTGCCCAAGGGAGTGATGGCGGACACAATGGACTTAAAAGCATCAATGCACTGGTTCAAAGCCAGCAATATCCTCGTTTAAGATTTGGTGTAGGGAATAACTTCGCTAAAGGGCACCAAGCTGATTATGTGTTAGCCCCGTTTGAACAAGAGGAACTTCATGCCGTACAATTATCGATTGAAAGAGCCGTTGAACTCTGCAAATACTTACCTATTCATGGTATTGGAGCAACTATGACAAAATATAATAAATATTCAACACCCGAATAAATTATTCAAAGTAAGAAACAGCCAATTCATCGAAAGCCTCTCAAGCGTATCACAAATTTTGCTTTAACAAATATGTTTTGCGTTTACTTAGCGGCACAATGGACTTGGTAGAAATATTCTTTTTGGCACTTATACTCGCCTCAACTGCCTATCTCTTTTATCAGTTTGTTTACAAAAACGATATAAAACAGATTGACAGTGAAATCTCGGTGCAACGAGAAATCCTTTTGAGACAGTCTTCAAAAGATAGTAAGAGGACCAAAGCTTACGCTCACCTCAGCATCGACCAGCTCAATCACTTACTTGACGAACTTCATAAAATAGCCACCAAGCGCTATTACAGAGAATCACTTGACACCGACCAACAGATTATGCTCAAAAAGTACCGCCGTTCTGTGGATAATGAGCTGAGAATCATCAAGGACTCCGTAAAAAAACAAATGAAGAAATCCGGGTAAGTTAGCATTCAGCAACTTCCTATTTTCTATCTTAGAACCGATGCGAGGTTTATTATTGGCTATCGGTTTATCCTTATTCTCCACTTGTCTTTTCGCTCAAAAAAAGATCGAGTTCGATGACCTGTCATTGCTCAGGCGCGAACTTGATAGCATTGATTATGCCCAAGACTCTACCTCGATAGCTACTTTATCTCTTCGAATTGAAGAGCAGGTAAGAAGTATAACTCCATCGAAATTCAACGATTGCATTCAAATAATCGCCAATACCACCAATGAATCTTCAACTCCGGAGCGGCATTATCGGTTTTTGGCCACTGCTTTAGCCTCTTTTCATGAGGGCAATCTCGGAAGAAGGAACTTTGACCAAATTTATCAAGCTATTCAGCGTATAGCCCCTCCAGCTTCCACCCTATGCAATGCCATCATTGACCTTTGGCAATGTCAAAGTTTTGAGCGCGCCAAGGATTTTCCCAATGCTATCAAGTTTGCAAAATCATCTCTACGAGGGCACATAGCCATAAACGCTCACGGTGATGCCTGTAATGGCTTTACCCTGGTAGGCATACTCTATACCAAAGCTAAACTTTGGAAAGAAAGCGTGATCTGGCATAAAAAGGGCCTTGATTACGCGTTGAAACACCAAATTCCAATTTGGATTTCCCTTACCTCCGGAAATCTTGGGAATGCGCTATTGCAAGTAAAAGACACCATTCAAGCGCTTAAGTACTTAACTATCGACTTAGAAACAGGCACCAAACTCAAAGCATACAGCAGCATTGCCAATACCTGGACCCTATTAGCGCGTATCGCCAAAAAAAGAGGACAATACTCGAAATGGAAATCGGGCTTGGATAGTGCCAGCTATTACGCCCAATTGGCTTTTCCTGACGGTGGTAATCATGAAAGAACCTGGTATGAAATCTATTTTGAATGGTCAGATTGGCATCGGTATATCGGAAATTATCAAGAAGCGATGAAATACCAATCGCTCTTCTATGAAAGCAAGCACCGCCATGATAGCTTAGAAGAAAAGCGATTTTCTACGGAGTTATTCAACCTGCTTGAGAAAAAGTACCGAGACAAGGAAATGAGTTTGCTTCAGTCAGATTTAGAGCAAAAAGCCTCATTGAACAAATTATATGGTGTATTGCTGTTTGTCATGGTTGTTTTTTTAGGAACACTCTCCTACTTCATTTACAACTTAAGAAAGAAAACCAAACTGGAGCAAGAATCCAACGCTCGACTTGAATCACTCAATCAGCTTAAAGACAGGATGTTCTCCGTAATTTCTCACGATTTGCGTTCTCCGTTGGCGAGCTTAAGTGGATTGATTGAGTTATTTAATCAGGATGATTTATCAGAACAAGAAAAATCTTATTTCCTCGAGGAAGTCAAAACGCAATTGGGGGCAACTATGACTTTACTTGACAATCTGCTCCAATGGTCCATGCTTCAGTTTAAAGGAGAAAGTTTACCCAAACCAGTCAATCTCCCTATTGCGGAAGAAGTAAAACAAATATTGACCTTACTTCAAGGACAAGCGAAGCGAAAACATATTCAACTTACTTCTACCATACCCATGGAGTTGTCAGCCACCTTCGACTCGAATCATTTTCAGCTAATTCTTCGCAATCTTATCAGCAATGCCATAAAATTCTCACATCCAAACTCAATGGTTCAGATAAGTGCGAAGAAAAAGGACTCAATAGTTGAAATTGAAGTGAGAGATACTGGTGTAGGTATTCCGGAAGAGGCGATGCATTCCCTATTCAAAAGAAACTCTTACCACAGCACCTTTGGCACTAGCGGAGAAAAAGGAGCTGGACTAGGATTAAGCCTCTGCTATGATTATGCAGTATTAAATGCTGGAAAACTAGAAGCCAGTAGCCAAGAAGGAAAAGGGAGTACCTTTTGCTTGAGCCTTCCCGCTAGCTAATCTTTTTTGTAAGTCGTTCCATTTCAGGACGTGGAGGCGCATTTCGATATAAGATGTTATAAACAGCCTCTGTAATTGGGAGGCTAACCGCAAATTTCTCCCGCAGTGCTTCTACGCAAACCACTGCATAATAGCCTTCCGCAATCATGTTCATTTCAATTTGGGCATTTCTTACTGAGTAACCACGGCCAATCATATTGCCGAAAGTGCGGTTTCTGCTGTACTGCGAGTAAGCCGTAACCAGCAAATCGCCTAAATAAGCAGAGCCTTTTATATCGCGAGTGATAGGATGATAGACCTGCAAAAAGGCCTCCATTTCCTGAATAGCATTGGAAATAAGCACTGCTTGAAAATTATCTCCATAACCTAATCCATGGGCAATCCCACTGGCTATAGCGAAGATGTTCTTCATTACAGCAGCTATTTCCGTTCCCCAGATGTCATCTGAAGGGTTGGTACGAATGTATCTACAAGCTAAAGCCTGAGCCACCTGATGGGCTAATGCGGCATTCTCACTACCGATGGTGAGGTAACTTAATTTTTCCATGGCCACTTCCTCCGCATGACATGGCCCTGTAATAACGGCCAGATTCTCAACAGGCACCTGGAAAAACTGATGGAAGTAGTCGGCGATGAGGATATTCTCTCCCGGTATCATACCCTTGATAGCAGAGACCACTTTTTTACCGACAAGCTCTTCTGGTTTGAGGCTCTGAAGAGCAGCCCTTAAAAAAGCAGCAGGAACTGCCATAATCAAGATGTCCGCTTTACTTACCAATCGTTTGAGGTTGGTGCTCACATGATCGCGGCGCAATTTAACTTCTACAGTATTCAAGTAACGGGGATTGTGGCCATACGCTCGTATATGTTCCACTGCTTCGTGGTCACGCATCCACCAGTACACCGGCTGGCGAGCATCGGTCAGAATTTTGACCAAGGCTGTTGCCCAACTGCCGCCACCAATTACCGCAAAAACGGGCTTCATTACTTTTCTTTTGAATAAAGCGCCTTGCGCGATACTACTTTCACCTTGGTCTTGTTATCCAGCTTTTTGGAAATGCTTGAATAAGGGCCGGAAATAACCTCTTGACCAGCCTTAATTCCAGAAGTTATGGCGATCCAAGCGTCATCCTGAATGCCCACCGTTACCTTCTGCGCTTTGGAAATGCCATTTTCAACCACAAATACCACTTCGTGATTGGTCAATTTATCTCCAGATTTAGAAGATTCCGACGACTCTGAATCCGTTTCTTCGTCGCTTGAATCTTCTGTCTTTTTGAGCAAACTCATTTCTCCTTTGCTATTAAAAGACCGAATGGTGACAGCTTGAATGGGCACTGCCACTATTCCGCTCACACGGTCAGTATGGATTTCAACCGATGCTGACATTCCCGGGCGGAAAGGCACCTTTTTCTTTTTAAGCAAATCCTCGTAGGAGCTGTTGAGTAAGTGAATTTTAACTGCGAAGTTGGTTACTTGATCCGATGCAGCAGCAATTCCTCCGGAAGAATTAGCAGAGTTGGAGACTTCCGTCACGATTCCCTTAAAAAAGCGACCAGGATAAGCATCTACTTCGATATCGGCAGTATCACCGACAGAAATTCTTACAATATCCGCTTCTGACACATCCACTTTTGCCATCATGGCGTTGAGATTGGCTACGCGCATCATCTCAGTACCTGCCATTTGGGCTGTTCCTACTACTCTCTCACCCAACTCAACATTCAACTTGGTGACGATGCCTTCCATTGGGCTGTAAATGGTAGTTCGGAGTAAGTTTTCTCTGGTTTCCTTTACCCCGGCAGAAGCACTGTTGATGGTAAACTCAGCAGCAGCAACCGACTGGCGAGCCGACTCAATTTCCTGAACACTGGTTTCATACTGCGCTTTTGCCGCATCAAACTCGGCATCAGAAATCACCTTTTGCTCAAAGAGTTTCTTGTTTCTGTTATAGTTGAGGCTAATATTTTTGAAATTAGCTTCAGCTTGCTTCAAACGCGCAGCCGCATTGGCTTTGGAAGCCTTGGCATTATTCACCGCTGCTTCGGCCCGTTCAAGTGCCGCTTCGATTATTTGCGGATTAATTCTAACAAGCAGTTGGCCTTTCTTAACAGAATCACCTTCCTTTACATACAGTCCAATGATTTCGCCTGAAATTTCAGAGGATATCTTGACTTCTGTTTCTGGCTGGACCTTTCCATTGGCAATGACTGTTTCCACGATATCTCGGAGTTCGGCCTTTTCAACGGTTACATTTTCCAGGGACTCACCTCCAATCCAGCCTGCTTTTTTCGCTACTATAGCCGCTATCAGCAGTAAACCTACCGCAATGAGCAGCAGGTGAAGGGGTTTTAGTTTTCGCTTCACGCTGCAAAGGTATTATTTGTTCATTAAGCAGAGGGAAATGCCTGTGGACTTAGTCATTGATTTCGACTTGTCCACCTCTATAAAATTCCAGTATTTTCTCACGAAACAACAATTCATACTGACTTTGAATGAGGGCTGCTTCAGCACGTTGAGCATTGTTTCTCGCCAAGAGAAAATCGGCAGAATTGAGTAACCCTTGCTCAAATCTGGCTGAGGAAAACTGAAGCGCTTCTTTTTGTGCTCGTAGATTTTCCTTATTAGCCTGATGGCGCAGCATGGCCGCTTTAAAGTCTGTGTATGCTCGTGCTATGTCTTGGTAAAGGGTGTTTTTCTGCTGTTCTGTATTAAGTCGAGCTAATTCCTTTCCCGTTTGGGCTCTTTTAACGCTATTGCGAATCTGGCCTTGTGAAAAAATAGGGATGGAAAGCCCAAGACCTACGGTAGTTCCAAGGTTATCGGAAAGCTGATCTCCGAAAGCGGTGGTGCGGAAACGGGGTACGCCTTGTACCCCAAAAACTGTATCGAGGCTGTTGCCTACAAACCCAATGGGGAAAACCTGAAAAACAGTAGAACCGGGAATAGACGACTTTCTAGAATCAGACCAAAGAGTATTGACATTACCGAACAAATTTAAGCGAGGATAATGACCTGCCTGAGCCACCTTAAGCCCATATTCAGCAGCTTTTTCACGAAACTCGGCTCCTTTGATTTGTGGATTCCGGCTAACACTTTCTTTGAAGAGTTCATCGATGCCGGCAGCAAGTGCACGCTCATAATTTTCACCACCAAGTTTTGGAGCCTGAACGTCAAAATTATCAGACACTTTAAGCATCATGAGCAACTGCAAATTCACTTTAGCCAGTTGCAACGCATTTTCCGCATTCACCACATTAAGCTCATCGTTGGCGAGTTGCGCTTTCAAACTATTGAGGATATCAGCACGCAGCGCACCTGCCTCGAACAGCTTTTGATTTCTCTCAACCTGAGCTTTGGCATTCTCACGCTGAGCTTTGGCCATACCAACCAGCTCCTTTTGCTGAAGCACTTGCAGGAAGAAATTGGCCAGGCTCAATACCATGTTATTCTTCGTCAGTTCCAAATCGTATTGGCCAGCCATAAAGGCATGAGCCTGCTGACGAATGCTATTGTTAAGCGCAAAACCATTGAACAACGTGACCGAACCATTGAGGTTGAAAGAAGCCGAGTTGATGGTTTGTTCGTTGAAGGTATTGGTGAAGGGGTCGATCACACGACCAGTATTTAAACTCTGATTGATGGTGGAGTTTATGGCCGGCAATCGTTGTAATCTCAACGTATTCAAATCATTACCAGATTGTTCCAAGTTTATTAGGGCTTGTTTTACGCTGATGTTTTCCTTCAGCGCATGCTCCACACATTGGCGAAACGACCACGGACCGGAAGGCTGACCAATCGTTGAAAAGTGGATGAAAATTACAAGTGAAGCCGAAAACAGCAAAAAAGGAGACGAATACCTCATAAATACGTTGGATAACCACTGTAAAAGTGATGAAATGAATGGAGAATAGCACTAACCTTAACCTATTCTTTGCATAAAATTAGCATTTAAGGGATTAAACAGGGATTCATCAAACTATAGAAATTACAAACCATATTAACAGGTTAAACTATCAAATAATAACAAACTTCCTACGAATATCTGATGAAAAAACTGCTAACTAGACATGAAATTCTGAAAAGACTAATGTTTTAATAAGCTACTTTAGATAAAGTTTTTTTAAAAGTTGAAGAAGATAAATATCGCCAACCATTCAACTTCTCGTGTAATAGGAATTGGAGCTTCTGCCGGTGGGCTTGACCCCATACGGCTGTTCATGAGCCAGTTAGATGTAGAAGAAGATCATTCGAAGGCTTTCATTCTGGTGATACATCAAAACAATCAGTTTGAGAGTCACTTACTAGAAATACTAGCGTCAGAAACCGCACTACCCATCAAGTGGGCAGAAGACGGCGACCAAGTACGAGGCGGGCAGGTTTACCTATGCCCAGCACAACATGACCTTTGGATTCAAGATGGCCAATTCAGATTTACGCCTGGAAAAAAATCCATGCCTGGGCCCTCTATCGATCGGCTTTTCACCACCATGGGGGTGTGTTTTGGCGGCAGTGCTTGTGGCGTTATACTATCCGGTACAGGACATGATGGCGCAAAGGGTGCCCAAGCAATTGCTCAAGCCGGAGGAAGTGTATATACCCAACTGCTCAGTGAAGCCCAATTCCCACAAATGGCAGAAGCTTGTTTACGGAGTTGCCCAACTGCCCAGGTTGTTTCCATCAAGAACATGATGGCTGAAATCCGTAATTGCGATGCAAGCCTATCATCACCGCCTCAAACTTACTCAGCCGCAGACCAAGTTAAACATGTTGTAATCCATCATCTTCAGGAAGCATGGAACCTTGACACCAACTGGTTTCTTCCTGAGTGGCAATATGCATTTTGGGACAACCTCAATAAGAAATGGGGCAACATGCCCATACCCATTCAAGAGCTTCCATCCGAACTTAAAAGTTATGCTAAATCCTATTTCTTAGCGTCTAATGACACCTTCTTTTATGGGTTAAAAGAAATAGCCCGAATAAAAGAATGGTTAATCCCTTATTTCAAGCCACAATTACAAAATACCCCATTTCGAGCATGGGTACCGTTTGCCGGAAGTGGCGAATTTGCCTATAGTATTTCTTTGTGCATTCAGCAATTATACGACGAAGGGTATCCATCCAAGTTAGTTCAGATTTTCGCAACAGGCATTGAAGACGTTGAGATAGAACAGGCTAGAAAAGGGCTCTTTAAAAAAAGTGACATCGCCCAAGACCTTCCTTCTGAATACTGGAAATATTTCCAAGATTCACGAAGTTCTGATAGCTTGGAAGTTATTCAAGAAATTAAATCCCGCATTATTTTTAGCAGTCATAGCCCATTCTCAGATCCGCCTTTCCTTCATTTAGACCTGGTAGCCGCCGGAAGTTTCTTTACTAGACTTACGCAAGAGTGCAAGCATAAATTGAGAGACCTTTTTGCGTTTTCGCTTAAAAAAAATGGCTTACTCCTTACCTGTGACCCCCACTGGATTGATTTTTCTTTTGGACCTTTTCTTCCGTACAAAGATTTACCTGGTTTCTTTATACTTGATTCTACCATTGGCCTAAAACCTATTCGATTTCAAACTCCCAAACAAAATAAGGCAACATGGTTTAGTCAATATGTGCATCAAATGGTTGCCAAAAAGCAAGAACCACAGCATATTCATACCTCTGAAATTCAAGAAAAGCAGTTTATCATAACCAATCTCAATTTTGAGATTATTCACCTTTCTGATGGCCTTCAACCCATTCTTAACCTTCCTAATGGGCCTATTAATCAGAACTTATTTCATTTCCTCGACATACAACTGGAAACAGAGGTCAAAGCTAGGATTACAGCTTTAAAAAACCATCACCTACGCGCCAGAAGTACCTTTAGGCGGCTTAAGTTTTTCGATCAGCGCTATTACTTCATAAAAGTAAGAACAGCGTTTTACCATAGCGGCGAAGGCGAACTAACAGGGTATTTAATAGCTTTCGATTTGATTCCTGAGGAAGAAATCATGGAGCTTCCCGGAATATCCGATAACCTTGGTGCCATAGAACAGCACAGTCAAAAAAGCGAATTGGAATCCTTAAAATATCGGCTTGAAAACTCTTTAGAAGAGCTAAAACTATCCGGGAAGATTCAGCAGGATCTTAATACAGAACTTCAGCTCGCAAATCAACAATTGCAGCAAACGGTTGAGCAGTTAGCGAGTTCAAAGGAAGAACTTGAAAGTTCTAACGAGGAACTTAAAGTGGCTTATCAAGAATTAAAAATTATTTATTCAGAATTAGAGAGTAAAGATCAAAAACTTGAATCCGCTCATTCAAGGCTTCAAAATCTAATCACTAATTCATTTCAACCCTATTTACAGCTCAACATGCGGTATGAAGTAGAATTATTTAACAGCATGGCAGCAGAAGTATTCAGAGATTGCGCCAATATTCAACTTGAAATCGGAAAGTCTCTTTTACATGAGTTAAGTACTCAAAACTTGGAAAGCTTCCTTCGCTTTTTCCATAGTGCTGCCAAAGGTGTGGTAGAAAGAGGAGAATTTAAACTTACAGATAATAAAAATCGGAAAAGGCATTTTTACTTTACTGCTTCTCCTTTAGTGAATGAATCAGAGGAGGTAGAGCATATTCTCTACAATTTCTTAGACTTTTCAGACCTCAATGAAATTAAAGAAGAACTGGAAGATCGGAATCAGCTCATTGAATCTGTATTTAAAGTAGTAGATGTTGGCTTGGTGGTAATCGATCATCAAGGAATTATCTTAACGTGCAACGAGGCCGTAACCAAAATTATCGAGCTTGATTTAATTGAAATCATAGGTAAGAAATCCAGTGACTTACTCCATCTTCAACCTCTTCACAACACTTATTTCAAACACAATGAAAGCACCCAAAACTTGTATGAGTTAAGTCTTGGCAATGGAGTTTATAAATTGGTGCAAGCAACCAATCGAACCATTAGCCTTCATGAAGGATTGAGCATGCAGGTGATCTCTATTCTTGACATTTCTGACAAAATCCGATATCTCAATCTATTGGAAGATACACAAGCCGCAGCACACGTTGGCGGTTGGGAATATGACTTAAGAACAGGAAAATTCGAAATCACGGATGAAGTAAAAAGAATCCTTCCCAACATGCCATTGGAGGAGCTTTCCATGGAGCAAGCCATCCGCTGGTTGGCCCCTGAAAGCCAACTTATTTTCAATAAGCAACTTCAAGCGCTTTTTAATGGTTTAATTATCTTAGAGGAAGACCTTTTATTAATTGAAAAAAATAATCAAGAAACGTGGCTTCACATAGTGGCCAAACCGTTTGTGGTTAATGGTCACGTTCGAAAGATTATTGGAACAGTTCAAGATATAACGGATAAGAAAATCTCTGAACTAGAACTTAAAAAACTATCATTAGTAGCCAGTAAAACACACAATGCGGTTATCATCACCAATAACAAACAGGAAATAGAATGGGTAAACGAAAGTTTTGAAAAAATGACCGGGTTTACTTTTGAAGAGGTAATGGGTAAAAACCCTAAATTGCTACAAGGAAAAGACACTGACCCTGAGGCTATAAAAAGAATTTCAGAGAAGCTCTCTAAAAAAGAACCCCTTACGGAAACTATCCTGAATTACCATAAAAACGGGACCCCTTATTGGATTGAACTTACTATAACTCCCGTTCTCGATGAACAAGGAAAAGTGGAAAAATTCATCTCTATAGAGTCGGATGTTACCCATGAAAAAAACATCGAACAACAACAAAAGCATTTGCTGCGCGAATTAACCAGGCAAAATCAGGAACTTCTTCGATTTTCCTACATAACCTCTCATAATCTACGTGCTCCCCTTGCCAATATCTTAGGTCTATTAAACCTTTTCGATAGAAGTCATTTGCCAACCCAGGAAGACAAGTTTGTGCTTGATAATTTATTCGAATCGGCTAACACCCTCAACAGCACCTTACAAGATTTAGTAGAATCGCTGCACCACAAAACTGAAGGCGAAAAAGCTAAGACGATTTTATCTATGCAAGAAGCATGGGAACATGTAAAGCGTTTGTTCACCAATCAGCTCGTCGAATCAAACGCTATCATTGACGTCCATTTCGAGCATTGCCCTTACTTGCTTTGGAATAAAAACTACCTCTACAGCGTCCTTCAAAACCTGTTATCTAACTCCATCAAATACCGAAAACTTACAGAATCTTTACGTATTACCATCTCGATGGAAATTCATAACCAGGAGCCGGTGCTTAACTTTTCAGACAATGGACAAGGTTTCGATGCGGAACGTTACCAAGACCGGCTTTTCGGACTTTACCAACGTTTCAATTCAGAAGTAGAAGGTAAAGGTCTCGGATTATTCATCGTCAATAGCCAACTAAAAAGCATGGGTGGCCATATTGAAGTATGGAGTAAGCCGGGAGAAGGCGCCAAGTTCACCCTTTATTTAGGCAAAAACGCCCTGCCGCCAAACAATTCAAACCACCAGTAACCAATAGGCGAACCGATATTTCTTTAACAGAAAATCCACTTAACCAAGCGACTGAATAACGCGCAAGTCACTTTCTTGAGTGTCTAAATTGGCCTACTGAGCTTTCATCGCGAAGTACTGGCCCACTAACACTTCCTTCACATAAATCATAAAGAGGGAAGCAGGTCCGTTAACGATGCTTATTTTTAACCCATGTTGAAAAAAGCGTTGTCCCTGTTGGTGCTCAGCATGGCCTGTTTGATGGCTCAAGCAGAAATCCGTTATACCCTTTCGATGCCGCAGCCTCATACCCATTATTATGAGGTGGAAATGCAGTTTGACTCCAAAACAAAAACCACCGAAATCCAAATGCCGGTTTGGGCGCCGGGTTCATACCTGGTCCGTGAGTTTGCTCGTTTTGTAGAAGAAGTTCAAGTAACGGTGAATGGCCAAGAGGTAGCCGTAAGAAAAACCGATAAAAGCACTTGGCAATTCAGCGGAACCGGCCAAGTTAAGGCTAACTACCGCGTGTATGCTTTTGAGTTAAGTGTGCGAAGCTCCTTTTTGGATAGTCGCCATGCTTACATCAACGGCACTTCCGTTTTTATGCTGGTAAAAGGCCGTGTGAAAGAAAACATCAGCCTGAGTATTCGCAAACCAGACTCCTTCAAAACCATCAGCACCTCTTTGGAAAAAACCAACGACGGACGCTATACCGCGCCTGATTACGATGTTTTTGCAGATAGTCCCATCGAAATCGGCAATCATCAGACTTTTAAATTCCAGGCCGCCGGGGTTGAGCATGAGTTTGCGATGTACGGAGAAGCCTACTGGGACGAAGCCAAACTGAAGCGAGATGTTACCAAAATCGTAGAAGAAGCAACTAAAGTCTTCGGCTCACACCCTTGCAAATACTACCTCTTTATTGTCCATCATATTCCTAATGGCGGCGGCGGACTAGAACACCTGAATTCTACCACCCTGCAAACGAATCCGGAAGCCTACCTGTCCGAATCTGGCTATAGGGGATTTTTAGGGCTGGTAGCGCACGAATATTTCCACTTATGGAACGTAAAACGCCTGCGCCCTATCGCTTTAGGCCCCTTCGATTACGGTCAAGAAAACTACACCCACGGTCTTTGGATTTCAGAAGGATTTACCAGCTATTACGACAATTTGCTGCTTCGCCGTGCCGGGCTGATGACCGAGAGCCAAATGCTAGCTTCTGTCGTGAGCGATGCCACCTACCTTATCAACCTCCCCGGCGACCGCATTCAGTCTGCCGCAGAATCCAGCTTCGATGCGTGGATTAAGTACTACAGAACGACTGAGAATAGCCAGAACAACAGCGTTTCTTATTACACCAAAGGTGGTTATCTCGCCTTCTGGCTCGACACAGAAATACTCCGACTAACACAAGGAAAGAAAAGACTTGACGATGTATTGAAAAACCTTTACGAACGCTATGCCATACAGCTCAAGCGTGGATTTACCGACAAAGAATTCGAAGATGAAGTGGTGAAAGTGGGTGGTGAAAGCTTGAGAAGCTTCTTCAAAGACCATGTATTTGGAACTAAACCCATCGACCATGTTGGGCACTTTCAGAAATTGGGCGTTCAACTCAAAAACCTGAATGAAGGAACCCAGGAGCCATACCTCGGCGCTCAATACCGCATTACCAATGGAAAACCGGTAATCACCACCATCAAAAGAGACAGTCCGGCTTGGAACGACGGATTAAACGTTAATGACGAAATTATCGCTGCCAACAAGCGCAAAATCACTGACCTCAACAGTGAGCTCCCGCTTCGATTTGCCGCCGGAGAAAAGGTTGTATTTAGCATCATCAGAGAAGATCAACTTGTAGAAATACCTGTAAACCTCGTAGCCAATCCATTGATTCGCTATACTTCCTCCACCATACCCAACCCTAATGACAGTCAGAAGTTGGTTTATCGCAAGTTTTTGGCTTTGCCATAATCCAACCTAGAATCACTACCATGAACAATGCTGAAAGGTGGATCCTGGCAGGCTATCACACTTTTGCTAAAAACGGTGATTCCGGGCTAAAGATTGAGTCTTTAGCCCGGGAAATCGGCATTAGTAAATCTTCTTTTTATCATCATTTTATAGACAGTGAAGTGTTTATGGAACACTTGCTACGCCATCATTTAGAACGAATTAGCCTGTTAGCGGAAAAAGAAAAGCACCTGGAGAATATTGACCCCCAGCTTATCCAGGTAATACTAGAATTCAAAACAGATTTACTATTTAATCGTCAGCTAAGATTCTGTCGTCATATAAGCGCATATGCCGACGTTTTGAAAAAAGGAGACGAATTATTCGGAAATGAGTTTGTGCTTCTACTCGCACGAGAATTAGGATTAGCAACCGGCCTTTACAAATTAGAACAGCTCTACGGATTAGCCCTGGAAAACTTCTTTCTACAAATCAATGAAACCACCTTATCACACGAATGGCTCACTCATTATTTCAAGGAATTAAAAGGCACTATTAAACAAATACTATAAGCCTGTACGGAAGCGTACAAACAATCATACTCAACTGTGGTAAGCTTGCATCTAAATAAAACGATACAAGTGACCATTACCCCACGAGTCCAAAAAAACTATCTTCTAATTACTGCACTAGTAATTGGTTCCTTTGGGCCGGTTTTCAGCCTGGGAGCTTGGGAAAGCACCAGTTTACCCGCCCAATTCACCCTCGATTTGTTAAACTTCCCCCTCGACAAGGTCCAGCATTTTCACGAACCAACCACCCGTTTCCTGAGTGCATTAACTGGCGGATTCCTACTTGGTTGGGGGATAACCATCGCGGGATTAAGGCAATGGGTGTTCGACTTTAATCCGGAAGGTGTTCGCAAAACCGTTGTCGCCGGCATTATGGCCTGGTGCATCGCCGATAGTACAGGCTCGGTATTGGCCGGTGCAAACTCCAATGTATTCTTCAACCTCCTGGTGCTGGTGCTGGCCATTGGACCTCTTTACAAAAAAGCTTCATTAACCCCCAATTCATGAGAAACAAACTCTTCGCTTTAACCGTTTTCGCCCTGTTTTTGGCCACCGCTGTTTACACTTTTCAAGTCATGCAAACCGAAGGCTTCGACTTATTCACTCCCTTTTTTCAAAACCTTACCGCCATCAATTGGAGTGGCCAATTCAATCTCGACTTTAGTGCATACTTAGTCCTTTCGGGGTGGTGGGTGATGTATCGCAATAGCTTCTCAGCCAAAGGAATAGCGCTTGGCGTTAGCGCCATGATACTCGGCATTGTTTTCTTCGCGCCTTACTTATGGTTGACGTATCGAGCATCAGAAGGAAAAGTTGAGCGGTTCTTAACCGGCAAATAGGTGGTTTAAATGAGAAGGGATTTCTACAATTATCTCTTCTCTCTAATTGCCATAGGAAAGCACGCTACTGGCTTAGCGAAACAAATCGCTTAGCGCTTCACTAAGCTTTTCAAACTTGAACTGAAAGCCTGCCTTCAGGATTTCATTGCTGCTACAACGCTGCCCTTCCAGCACCACCGCGCTCATATCACCCAAGGCTGCTTTAAGAATAAAGGACGGAACATTGGGAAGAAAATACGGCCGACCCAACACCTTGCTGATGGTAGCCGTCATCTCTTTGTTGGTTACCGGTTCCGGCGCTGAAGCGTTATACACGCCTGTCAACCGATTGTTGCATGCATAAACCATCATAGCAACCAAATCGTGCTGATGAATCCAAGGGATATACTGCTTACCCGTGCCTAAAGCAGCGCCAAAGCCCCATTTACAAGGAGCCGCAAGTTTAGGCAAAGCACCACTTTTAGGATCAAGGACCACTCCAATACGAAGTATTCCTACCTTCCCTCCAAACGTGCCGAAAGACCGAGTCTCGTCTTCCCATCTTAAGCACAGCTTGGCCATGAATGTATGAGCCGGATTCTTGGTTTCCTGCACCCATTCATCGCCGCATGGCCCATAATAGCCCACTGCAGAGGCCGATAATAAATACGCTTGAGGACAAAGAGCTTTCATCTGAGCCACAACCATGCGGGTCGCCATGATGCGGCTATCCACCAGTTCTTTTCTGTAAGCCTCCGTCCATTTTTGATCGGCAATACCCGCTCCTGCAAGATTGACAACGAAATCAACATCCAGAAACGCCTCTACTTCTATCCTTCCCTTCTCAGGTGCCCACACATACTCCTTAACCCCGGGAATGCCACGGCGCTTTCTTGCAAGTATCCGCACTTCATGCCCCATTGCATTCAATCGTGCTGCCAACGCCCGGCCAATGTGGCCACTTCCCCCTGAGATTAGATATATTGCCATTGTTACTACAACATAAAAAGAATAATTGCGGTTTTATAAATAAAAAACTATACTATTTTCAGACTATTCCGAGGGTCTTTGAAAGCCCTATACACCTAAGAACAAATCCACTTACCTGATTTTGCAACCCAATTCTCAAGTAGGAAATACCTTTTTGAAAATAGTGAAGCAACGTTCATTGTAAAAGCTTTCTAAACTGCTCTTTTCTTGGGGATTCACGCTGTTTACAACGCCAATCGGCGCTGATTGGCGTAGCAAAGTCCCCGAAAAGCTTATTTTAATCCGCAGAAAGCCTGTTTCGAAGTAGGTCATTGACCATGGTGATATCCTTGCAACAGCAAAACCGATTCCTGCTAAGTTTTTGCTTTGCATACCATATCACCCAAACAAACACTAGCAACCAAAGCGAATATAGGTTAGGATGAAAGGTTATCTTTTAGGTAATTCTGAGAAATATTCCAGTTTAAAATCTGTTAGTTCATCATCAACCCTATGATCAACACCTCCAAACTAAAAAACAGCCTAACGTTTAAGCTCGTGGTGCTTGCGGCTTTAGCCCTTCTCCTGCTTATCCCCTCCTTTCTTATTTCCGGTCTAGTTCAGGATCGGGAAAGCCAAAAAGAACAAGCTGCTGTAGATATTGCTTCAAAATGGGCAGGCACCCAACAGCTTACCGGCCCTTTTTTAAGCATTCCATACACCCGCTACCGGCTCGTAGAACAAGGAGCCGGAAAGCCCCATAAAACAGAAGCAATTACTGAATACTGGCAAATTCTTCCGGAAGAATTAAAAATCAATGGCGTCATCAAACCGGAAAAACGCCACAGGGGCATCTTCGATGTGACGGTTTACCAGTCGGAATTGAAAATTCAAGGAAAATTCAGCCGGCAAGACATCAAACTGCCAGACGTTCCAATCTCTCAAATTCACCTGAATGAAGCCGAATTGGTGATGGGTATTTCAGACTTAAGAGGCATAAAAGAAGAACCCAAGGTGAAATTGGGCAACACTATCCTCGATTTTAAAGCCGGTGTAAACAACAGCGAAACCGTGGCAAGCGGGGTTCACACCAATTTCTCCTTAAAAAGTGAAGAAGACATTCAACAAACCTTCGAGATAAACCTGGCGTTGAACGGCAGCCAAAGTATCAAATTCGTGCCTATGGGCCGCAAAACTGACGTGAGGATTCAATCTTCCTGGCCTGCACCCAGTTTCAATGGCAGCTTTCTTCCCGACAATCGGACCGTTACCGATCAAGGCTTTAAAGCCGATTGGACCATTCTACATCTAAATCGCAACTTCCCCCAATCATGGACCACAGCCCGCTACAACCTCGATGAAAGCGCCTTTGGACTTGACTTGCTCAGCACTGCCGGCAACTACCAGAAAATCTATCGGGCATTGAACTACGCCCTGCTTTTTATCGGATTCACCTTTCTCATTTTCTTTTTCACAGAAGTATTGCGCAATATGCAAGTGCATCCACTTCAGTATTTGCTTGTAGGCTTTGCGCTTTTGCTGTTTTTTACCTTGCTACTGTCTTTTTCAGAATACGTATCCTTCAATATGGCTTATGGCATTGCCACCTTGGCTACTTTGGGCTTGATTGGTGGATATGTGAAAGCCATTCTACAATCCGGAAGCATGGCTACCTTTATCACTTCCATACTGGCCCTGCTTTACACCTTTATTTTTGTTATACTCCAACTGGAAGACTTAGCGCTACTGATTGGCAGCATTGGCATGTTTTGTATGCTCGCCGCCGTAATGTACCTATCCCGCAAGGTAGATTGGTACGGCTACGGCAAAGCATAAAAAGCAGGCACTAAACCCCTAAACACAACAAAAGGCTGATTCTCGCGAATCAGCCTTTGCTATTTAAAAGGGGAATAGTTTACTTAATCTAAGACAACCTTTCGGCGGATACACTTCACTTCAACACCGAGGAAACCGGTACAGGTGGCCACCAATGTGCAAACGAAATCTTTGCTAAAATCGATAGCATCACCATCGTTATAGCCAAGCATAGCGGATTGATTCACCGGCTCTAAGTAAGTAGAATCCGGCATTTGGATGTAGCGGAGCTGGCAAGTGGGATTGTAGCGTACGATTCCAGTTTCGTTGCACTCATCTAAAGAGTAAATGCGCTCTATACACATCAGCTTAACCTTCTTCGCGAGGTGAGCTCGTGGATCAATTGCGGCACAAATAATCATTGAATCGCAAGCGGTGGGGCCTTGTAACAGCTGATAAGCCACTTTAACCCGTGTACCTGCATCAATAACCGGAACATTCAGATTGGTAAGCACTTCACAAGGTTGCAACAATAAACCATTGTCTAGTTCAATGTAATAGCCGCCCAATACACTTGCACCACACAAAATGGGCACAACCGTTCCGGAGTCTGAACAAGCATAAAGCCCACCACCCACATTCAGTTGAGGTGTCTTCGGAGGAATTTCATCCTTGGTACAAGCCGAAAGCATCACCGATATGGCAGCAAATAAGGCCATTAAGACAATCAAAAAACGAGGTCTTTTCATGTTGTTTGGGTTTTGCTCATTAGACAGCGCAGTAAAGCTAGATGCTGCATGTGTTGGTAAAAATAATAAACTCTCGCCTTTATGATACCTCGTACGCGGGGTTATCACCAAGTTCTCAAAGGGTTTCACAGGGTACACCAAGTTTTTTATTAATTCCTGGTGTGCTTGATCATGTTTCTCGCCAAGACGCCAAGACGCTAAGACGCTCAGTGCAGAAAAAAAACCTTGGCGACTTCGCGACTGTGCGAGAAACCAAAAAACATTGCCCCCTCCGCGAAACCTCTGCACCCTCTGCGTGAAAAAACCATCTCGCCAAGACGCTAAGACGCAAAGTGCAGAAAAAAAACCTTAGCGACTTTGCGACTTTGCGAGAAACCGAAAAACA
>JAIXUI010000101.1 GCA_027484125.1 Bacteroidota bacterium
GATTTCTTGCCGAAATACCGGAAATAGACGTTGAAGAAAAACTAATGTTCAATGTTCTAAACTTTATGGTAAACGGAAAGACTTGTGTTTGTGTAAGCGATGGAAAATTGATGTTACGTTTTGACCCAAGCCGACAAGAAGAGCTTTACGAAAAAGATGGCTACGAGACAATGTTGATGAAAGGCAAGGAATACAAAGGTTACTGCTATATAAATCCTAACGGGTTTAAAGACAGAAAAGACTTTGAATTTTTCTTAAACTTATGCCTTGACTATAACAAAGTTGCTAAATCATCAAAGAAACGAAAGACGAAGTAAAAACAACGAACGTCTAAAAGCGGTTTTGCGTCAGGCGGGGTTCAGTGCTTCGTCTGACACTTTTTTCTATATTTGAACTGTGGTGCTTCGTATCGAGTGTAGTGCTAAAAATCCCGCCCGAACGCAAATCCGCGGACCGTTCGTTTTTCTTAGAAGGATAGATAAAGTCGAAAGGGTGATTTTTGAAGTGATTCCAAACAAGCCCCAGTAACTTTCTTCTTTCTGCGAAGCTCACCCTTCGCGAACGCATGGCCACGGTAAGTGCAAGACTGAAACTTACCAACAAGTTGACCAACCCAATGCCCACAAAACCTGCAAGCGCTGGCCAAACTGCGTTAAAGGTTAAAACCCAGCCATAACCAGAAAGAACCAATCCTAAGTTGGCAGCTGAAAAAGTAACATGCCGAATGTCGAGTGGCAAACCCATAATCTGTCCAACAATTCCGGTTGAGCCCAACATCAACCCTAAAATGGCATTCCCCACCAAGCTCCCGAAATGGTGCTCTAAATAGTGCGATAATGCAACTTTTCGGGCATCACTTAACCCTCTTAAAATGGGCAGTCTTACAATGCGGTGCTGCAACTGGCTATACTTCAATCGATTATCATAATATCCGGAAATGAGTCCGGAAAAAAACAGCCAAACTCCGGCAATAGCCGCATGAAGCAGCGCTAAACTCTTAACCGGATGCAAATCATGCATCATGTGTTCGGCTTCCTGTTGCGACAAAAACGGCTCACCACTCCACTGCATCCACGCCGCTCCAAGCAGGAAAGCGATGGGAAATGCCACCAGCACATTGCCAGCCAACGCGATAAGTTGAGTGCGAATCAGCTTGACAATCAAAAAACTTAATGCTTGCAACTGCTTCTCACTTCCCCTACTTTCTTCCAGTAAAGAAGCCATGTGGGTGGCAGTCATGGCTGGCTGCTTAGTGGCCAAAGTGCCGCCACTCAACAGAATTGCGATAAACCCAAAAGCGTAATTGAGGCTGTAAACAGAAGCAGTTCCTAATAAAGAAAGCGGCAAGCGGTGCAAAAACGCTTTAAAAACACTTAAAAAACCAACTATCAATCCACCTTTTGCCGCAGCAACCCCCATTTTCCACCATTCCTGCTTGTTATGACTGATGTAATGTTCGCCTGTTTGCCCCGCATGTTCGGTAATCTGAAAAGCGAGCATCCCTAAGTTGCTATTCAGGTGCTTACGTAGGCGATAGCGGTGATGATGCATCCGTAGTAGCGTATCAAAAAAATGCCACGCTTTCCCGGCTGGAACATTCGGATTTAGTAACTCCAACAGTTGTTTTGTTCTGGACAAATTGCACTCAATCCGATATATCAAGTTGGAAAGCTGGACACTTGTACCTTGCTGAAAACGCTTTTCTCTCAATAAACTTAGCATTGTCTGACCACGTACTAATAACGATTTTAACGCATCAAATTCAGGCAAATCAACCACTTCATCTTCCCAACAATGCCGAAGGCTATACCGGAGTGAATGAAAAGGATTGGCATTAGTGGCCCAATCTGAAACCTGAGCAAGCAAAACCGGCTCAACTGAAAGCGTCACTAACCGGAGCGTCAACAAGTCGAGCGATTGGAAAACCGATTTTCTCAAATGAATCAGCACATCTTCTGGAAGTCCTGAGGGGAAAAGCCAATTAATCAACAGGACTAACTGTTCGGAACCATGTTGCATTTCCCACCAGCTTCTGCCTGCTTCAGCATGAAAAATAAGCCCTAACTGATCTTTGAGCGTGTGAATTTGTGGCAAAGGCGGAATCCATCGGTGACGAATAATCCGGAAAGTTTCTGTAAGAAACCCATCATTAGAGGGAATACCCGTTTCGGTTAATAAAGAACGAGCATCGGTTTCCAACAGCAACTCTCGCACATCAATCCTAAGCTTGGAAGCTAACAACGGCAAGTTTTCGTCAATACTTGCCAAAGCTGCTCGGGCATTTGCTTGGTTATCTTCCCCTGAAAACCATGGATAGGAAGCCCACAAACGCAGGAAGCCGGCCAGACGCTTGGTCCGGTCGGCTTCCTGTATGATATTTTCAAGTAAAGGAATTACTGCTGCAACATCAGCTACTCTCATTGATTCCTCTGAAAATGCACTTATTTGCTAATCACCAGTTTCACGGTTTTTGTTCCCGCAGTATCGTGTACCAAATGCAGCAAATAAACACCGGAGGGTATGGCGTCAAGTTCGAGCATTTGTTTGTCGCCACCTGAAACCCTCATCGACAAAACCCTAGTTCCACGAACATCTGCAAGATTAATCATCACTTTTCCTTCCGGAATTCCTTCCATCCAAAGCTGGTTTGTTGCCGGATTTGGATAAGCTGTGAAACGATTAAATTCCAAGAAGGAAGCATTAACTGTAGTAAATGCAAAAGCCTGAGAAGTATCAGAAGGACAATCATCCAACACCACCATAGCACGATAAAGACCATTAGAAGTAGGTACCATGACTTGAGTAGTATCGCTCAATAAAGTATTCCCTAAAAACCAGCGGTTTCCAATTGGGCTGGATGATCTTATAGCATTGGCACCTTGGGAAGTTAGTGTTGGTGTTGCAGGACGTGGGTTTACTACAATGGGCTGTGAACTGGAATTTAAACAGCCATTCAAAGCGATGAAATAGGTAATGCTATGAATGCCCGGGCCGGCCATTTGAGGATTGAAGTTGTTTCCAACCACACCGGTTCCAGTGAAAACACCGCCGCTTGGCAAAACCATGTTTAAGCTGTAAAAAGTATCTCGTGAACAGGCCGGTAAAAGAGCTGGAAAGATGATGTTTGGCAACGCATTAACAACCTGGTTTTGGGTTGCAACACTTATACAACCATTTGGAGCTGCATAAGTATAAAAAACTGGGATGCTGCCAACTCCACTTATGGCCGGATTGAACGTTCCATTGCTCACGCCTGAACCTGAAAAGATTCCACCCGCAGGGGTTGCTCCGGTCAAGGTAAAGGATGGCGCATTGATACAAACTGGCGTTAAAGGCAATAAAGAAACCATAGGAGAAGCCAAAACCTGAACAGGTAAACTATCTGCTGCTGTACAGCCATTTTGTGTAACGAAATACTTCAACCAATGGCTGCCAACACCGGCAACTGAAGGATTAAAATTATTACCGCTAACACCGGCACCGGCATAAACGCCACCAGCTGGTGTTCCATTTAAGGTAACCGGGTTAGCATTGTCGCAAACCGGATTAATGGGATCAAGGGTAACACTTGGAACGGCACGAACGGTGATATTCACAGAAGCTTGCCCCTGACAACCAGGTGTACCTACCACATAAGTTATGGTGTGAGTCCCAGGCCCTGCTAGAGAAGGAATAAATCGGTTATTTACAACGCCGGTACCACTGAAAATGCCCCCTGCCGGATTTCCTCCCGTAAGTTGGAACCCTGTATCATTCGCACATACAGAAGAAATAGGAGCAATTGATGCACTTGGACTTGAAGTGACGGTCACCGAAACGGTATCTCGACCAACACAACCATTCTGCACCACGGTATAAACCAATTGGTGAGTTCCTACACCTGCCGACAATGGATTAAACACCGTACCAACTACTCCTGGGCCGCTGAACAACCCATTCTGAGGAGTTCCTGGGATTAACGTTACAGGGCCAGCATTCACACAAATAAGAGGAGAAGGGCCATTCCAAGAAACCTGCAATGCAGGGTTAACTGTGATAAAAGCAGAGCGAGTGAGGGAGGTGCTGCCGCTTGCATTGGAGGCTGTAAGCGTTACTGCATAAACGCCCGGAGTGTTGTAGGTAACGGTTGGATGTTGCAAAGAGGATGTTGCCGGAGTTCCTCCGGGAAAGCTCCAGCTCCAGGATGTTGGATTTTGAAGCGAAGAATCACGGAAGCTCACCGAGTTAGGCGCGCAAATAGTCCTAGAGGTGATAGCTCCAAACGCCACTGAAGGAGGTTGTAGCGTTGAGGTTCCAGTAACGGCGATGTCATCTATAAAGAGGTTGTTGCCATAGTTGTTTACCGCTTCTAACCTAATTCTTACAGCGCCTTGACCGGCGTAAGTGTTTAATGGAATATTCACACAATTAGCGCCGGGGGTGGTCCCGCACCAATCAGCGGCGGATGCTGGTGAAAAGGCTACATTGTTGGTGTAGGGCGAAGTAGTGGTGGCAAAAACTCCCGTACCATTTTCTCCGAAAGCTGCCAGCCTCGTCCAATTGGATGAGCAACCAGTAGAAACCAATACAATTAAACTATCTGTTGCGCTTGAGTTATAGCGGGTGTAGGCATGTTTGAAGGAAAGGTTGAGATTAGTTCGATTACGAAAGTCCAAAAGCGGGGTTTCTAAACCATCTCTCTGGCCAATTGCATTTTGGTAATTAAAGAAGTTAATCCATGCCGATCGGCTCCCGGTAGTTAATCCTGCTGTTGGTGCCGTTCCCCAAGTAGTGGCATTATCAATATTGGTAACGGTCCATGGCGAGCCAATGGTACCGTTGATCATGGTTTCAAAACCTTCTATCAAGGGTAAAGCCTGGCCTCCCACCACGGTTATGTACCCGGTTCTCACCAAAGAATCTGTACCTGACACATTGGATACTCGCAACTTTACCTCATAAGTACCTGGATTGGCATAGGTAACAGTTGGGCTTATCCCGGCAAATGTAGCTGGACTGCCCCCTGGGAAAGTCCAGCTACGGCTGGAAGGATTATTTAATGAGGAGTCTCTGAAGGTTACACTCCCTCCTGCACAAATAGTTCTTGGGGTAAGGGCGCCAAAACGTGCAACCGGTGCTAGAACAGAGTTGGCCGATGTAACACTGATATCATCAAGGTACAAGTTGTTGCCATAATTATTCACCGACAAAAACCTAACTCTTACACCATTTTGACCAGCATAATTGTTCAAACTTATAGAATTACAAGAGGCTCCAGTGCCACTTCCACACCATGAAGAAGCAGACAATGGTACAAAAGAAGAATTGAGTGTGAAGCCAGTACCAGTTGTAGCAAAATTCCCACTTCCGTTTTCAGCCAAAACTGCCACCGTTTGCCAATTGCTCGAACATCCGGTTGAGACTTGGACCATCAACGTGTCAGAAGGTTGAGTGCCATAGCGGGTATATGCATGTTTAAACGACAAAACTCCATTGGACACATTGGTTAAATTCAAGGGTGGAGAAATCAATTCATCGCGATGGCCGGAAGCCTGATAGGAATAAAAATTCATCCATGCGCTCTTGTTGGAGGTGCCAGTAAAAGTTGCTATAGAGTCGAGTGCCCAAGAGATACTACCCGGATCAGGATTCAAAACAGTCCATTTACCCATTCCATCTGTGAAGCTCTCATTAAACGGCAGTGAGCTTCCCCCAACCTGAATAAACTGGGTTTTAATCATGGTATCGCTGCCGGTAGGACCGAATACAATTAATTGAACTTGGTATTGTCCTGGGGTATTATAAGTAACGGTAGGAGATGTTTGAGATGAGAAAGAAGGACTTCCACCAGGGAAACTCCAATTGTAAGTATTTACATTTCCATTAACAATTGGCGTAAATGTGACACTGCCGCCTGGACAAACCCCTGTGTTGGAAGCAGAAAAATCAACTACCGGCGGGGTAAGTGCTAAGTTGGCACCAGAAATTATTATAGAAAATGGCTGATTGGCCGTCATTCCAGCCTTGTTGGATACTGTTAGGGTATAAGTTCCAGCCGTTGGTGAAGCCACATAGATTTGTTCTACGTTATCGCGGGTGTTATCACCGGTAGTTGCGGCTGCGGTTGGACTAAATGGGTTGAGGACATAAGGAAACCTCACGCCCATTGGACTGTTTGAAATGCGGAGGTCGAGGTCATTGACAAGCTTGGATGTGGGGCTATTCAGCGATGCAGCGCTCACGGTTCCGGGCAAATCTGTCCAGCAAAGCGTAATTCTAAGCGGAGCCAAAGTTGGCGTAATCGCAAGATTGAATGGCTGACCGGGCACCAAAGTCCCTTGAATGATGTGCTGAGTGGTACCATTTTGACCAATAAGCACTGCTGCTTTTGCGGTATTCATCAAGCCCCATCCAAACATATAATCTGGACCTGTAGCAGGACCTGCTTCGTCAGCGGTATGAATCACCAAACCACGAAGTGTAGCAGCTCGCATTGGCTGACTACCATTAAGCTCCCGGTAACGCTGTTGCAGCAGAAGCAAGGAACCCGAAACATTTGGACTGGCCATAGAAGTACCACTCATGGTTGCATAGCTGGTATTAGAAGTAGAACTTGAAGAGGTAAGACTAACCCCATTTCCCACTACGTCAGGTTTAATGCGTCCATCATCGGTAGGCCCCCAACCACTGAAACTCGACATAACAACCCCAGAAGCCGTAGTGTAGCCATTTACGATATCATTAACTGCTCCAACTGTAAGTACATTCTTGGAGATTGCGCTTCCTGACATACAGTCATATCCTGTACTCCCACCATTCACATTTCTTACAGCAGTACTAGAGATCCAGCTTCCGCCGGAAAACACAAAGTGCTGGCTTCCTGGTGCAGGACCATCTCCACGGTCATTCCCGGCTGCTTTAACCAAAAGGTAATTTGGAAACGATCGTGCAACGATGTCCCAATCCCGAGCTTCATTGTCATAAAAACCATATCTATAGTCTGTAGTTGCACTTATGGATGGATCACCCCACCAATGCCAGCCTTGAGTTCCTGACCAATCTCCCCATTGAAATCCGGTAAGCAAACCATAGCTATGGTTCGAAACCAACATGCCGCTCACTCCGGCGGTGCTCATCTCCCCAACATCATTATCCCAGTCGTAAGCTTGAAGGGTAGCTTGATGAGCCATTCCTTTGTAGTTGATACTTCCCACACCTCCGGCTACCATCGTGCCGGCCACATGCGTAGCATGTTCGCTCAGCGTGGTTGCTCCATCCATTTGAGAAACCCTAGTACCAAACTCTTGGTGTGTTGTTCTTACCGCACCTCCATCCCACTCTCCTAAGGAACCGGCAGGCATACCTTGCCCATTTAAATTCAACCCTAAGTTCCCTCCGCTCCAAACACGGTTGGTAGAAATTGTTCTTGCTGCATTGAGGTTAGAAGTCGAAAAATATTGCGGCTTTCCCTCTTCATTCAACTTGATAAGGCTATACTCACGTCCATTAGGAAGTACCCCTTTGATGGGCCATCCTTTTTCCTTGGCTAACTTAATGGCTGCCTCTTTCTGACGAGCCGACTCCTCTTTGAGGTAGTCATACGACAGCGGTTGAGCGTGAATGGCACTAAAAAAGCCTGTCAAAAGACAGGCTATCAATATGATTCTTAAGGTGTTTTTCATTGAAAAAAAAGTACGTGAGGTCACCTTACAAATTTACCAAATTATCTGTTTTAAGGCTTCCATCTTAACATCGTTCGAACAGGTTTGGCAAAATCACGTTCAATAGCTCAAAACGACTCACCTGCTATGGATTTCCAAGTATAACCCTGGCTGTTTCCATTTCATCTCCTTCTACAATTTGAAGCAGATACAATCCTTGGCTTAGATGGCCTACTTCTAAAATCTCATGAGCCAACCCCTGCTGAGCATTCAGCATCTTTCTAGTAACTAGTGCTCCATTCATCGCGTAAACACTCATCATGGCCGAACCTGACTTCTTGAAAGTGTACTGGATGTTTAGTTGATGCGTGGCAGGATTCGGGTAAGCCAATAAACCTGACTGAGACGTTATTTCGCCTGGCCCTTCTTCCCCAATGATTCTGGTGGGCAGTGCAATACTTCCAAAAACCTCACAGGTGTAAGAACTACTCGATGACGGCATTACCGCCCGAATTCTGGCTCTTACGGTACCAGCTCCTCCCGCTTGATAAACAGGGTTCGCAGCTAGTTGTAGTACTGTATCATTGGCCGTTCCGCTACCAATCGTTCTTGCTGTTAACAATACCCCATCAGCACGAAAACCAATGTACTGGTAACGCAAGGCTCCGGGAACTCGATTAAAGACCACTCTTCTCGACAAGGTAGAACCGGTTACCAACAGATTTCTAGGTACGTTAGTGGTATCCGGCTGATTAATCGTTACGGATTTGGTGACTGAGCAGCCCATATTATCAGTAACAATAATGCTGTAAACGCCTGCCCTCAAGGATGCTACAGATGAACCTGTACCAATTTGAGTATTACTTGAATTTCGCCAGGATACGGTATAAGGAGCCCGGAAATTGACATAGGACGAGGTGATTCTTCCATCATTTCCATATGCACAAAACACATGTGATGGAAAAAGCAAGACATCCCGATTACAAACTAAATTCACCGTACTCACACACCCCCAATTGATGGTACCACTGCCCGAACGTATGCCTATTCTAAATTGATATAAACCTGGATTAAGCGAAAGCTGACGATTAATCACCATCGTTCCAGAGGATACCATTATACCATTGTACATACTGGAGGTTGTCCAAGTAGTGGCTTGTTCCAATTTATATTGAACAAAGTAAGTTAATGAAGTACCTGTACCTGCTCTAAAACTGATGTTGAGTGAGGTACCATTGGGTTGAACCTGGTAAGTAGCGTTAGTAGGCTGAAGTGCGTGGAAAGAGGCGTTGTTTAAATCCCATCTTGCCCAGCCTAAAGTCCAGTCTTGTGTACCAAATGCTCCTCTAAAGGTGACTGGCTCAAAAAAGCCACCCTGTAAGCGAGGATTGGTAAAATCTGCTCCCGATTGCAACAAAGAGCCTCCGGTTGGAAGCAAACTCGGCGTATTCAATTGATTATAGCCGGTAACAAACCCCAATGAGGAAGTCGATGCAAAGCGTTGGTTAGCACCATCAAACTGGGCTTGATTTGCGCCCGACACACCACCAGAAAAATTAGCCCCCATATTAGCCATAACGTTATGGGTCAGTTGAATAAGTCCTGTGGAATAATTCTGTGCAGTTAAGTTATCGGCGAAATTAAGTCCGGTACTAAATCCTACAAAAACGGAATTATAAACCGAGCTTGCTGCGTTGCTGCTAAAATTCATCGCTTCGCGATAACCGGCATTCGCCGTTATCCCTGCTTGTTCTCTCGGACCTATGATCGTTAAATTAGAGAAACTGCCTGCCGTTTGAGGTGTGTTTCCACTACCCAATGTATCATTGATAGATTGAAAACCTGAGCTTCCTGAAGCGGCGGCAAGCGCAGGATCCCGCAGTGCATATACAAATTGAACTTTTCCTTTATAACCTAAACTGCTGCTCAAATCCTCCTTCGTATTTCGGTAAGAAATCAACCTCGATGCATGGACATTTCCACCTAACCACTCAAATCCGTTTTCACCGCTGAAAGACACTTGAATATTTCGAACAAGGGTCTTACTGCCTACCCCCGCAAGGGTTAATCCACTCCATCTGTTCGTCAAATCATAAGTACCTCCTGCATATTCGATGCGAACAAACTGCAAAACACCACTACTATCGGCTTCATTGGCACCACCAAATCTGCCGTCTTCTCCAAAATATCCTGACTCAAAAAGCGCAGCACCACCAGGAACATTCACAGGAGCTTCGCCCAGCACTACAACTCCTAACCAAGTGCCGGGAACTACACGGCTGCCTGTAGCATGTGGAGCAAATACAATAGGCTCGCATGCACTTCCTAACGCTTGAAGATGTCCATCACGGGCAATCATCAATCCTCCGGCTGCCATTGGAACCCCGGCAGTTGAGTCCCATCCGACTTCACCTCGAATTTGGGTTCCGGCTTCTATAGTCAGGGTGGCCCCATTTTTAACTACTACCACTCCCTTCAACACATAAGTGTTGTTTTTGGTCCAGGTAGTGTTGGTGGTGATATCTCCGCGTATCGCTGTTGTGCCTGGTGTGGCAGGGGTAAGAATAAAGAATCCGGTTTTATGAGCAGTACCTGCCAATGAGGTTACGCTGATACGCCCATTACCTGCCGGTATGGCATTCAAAGCTTGAGTTGTAATGACGGAATCGTTTACTACAGTAAATCCCGAAACCGAAACCTGGCCCATCAGTACCGAGGTAACACCGCTGAAGTTACTTCCATAAATAGTGACCAACTCACCATAATTGGCCGATCGTGGCTGTACCGAGCGAATGGTTGGCGCTACCAAATAGGTAAACCCGGCCAGAGAGGCGCTTCCACCCGGAGAAACTGCTGACACGGAGCCTGAACTACCCACCCCAACTACCGCCGTAAGTGAGGTATCGCTGAGAATTTGAAAGCTGGTTGCTGAAACTCCTCCAAAAGTAATGGCCGTTACAGCGCTCAATCCTAAACCACGCACTTGGATAGTGGCTCCTGCTACCGCCGAAGTTGGTTGGAATGAGCTAATTTGTGGAGCAGGCACAAAAGTAAATCCACTTAAACTTGCTGAACCTCCTGATGTAGTTAATGAAACTAACCCAGAATTTCCATTACCCACAATGGCGACCACTGAGGTATCGCTGAGTACGTTAAAGGAGCTTGCAGATGTTCCTCCAAACGTAACCGACTGGGTAGTTTGAAGGGCAGTTCCTCTAATGGTAACCGACGTTCCGGCACCGGCAGTTGTAGGAGTAAATGATTGAAGGCTTGGGGCCGGAATGAAAGAAAATCCGCCAAGTGATCCACTACCTTGTGAAGTAACCACCTGAACCGCTCCTGTAGCGCCATTACCCACTACGGCTTGAATGGTAGTATCATTTTGAACATTAAATGATGCTGCCGCAACTCCGCCAAAACTTACAGCACTAGCTCCGGATAAGTTGACGCCTCGAACTGTAACGGTAGTTCCGGAACCCGCAGTGGTTGGGGTAAATGAGCTAATTTGTGGAGGAAGTGTTCTGCGTGCTCCACTAATGATTAGCGACATCAACTGCTGCTGATTGTTGCTCAAGCTGCCTTTGTGGGTTATTCGAATGGTGTACCATCCGGCAGATGGAGCAGATAAAAGAATCTGTTCTATGTTATCTCGAATGTTGTCTCCGGTGGTTGCTGCATTGGCTGGCAATGCTGGGTTTAAAATCCAAGGTTGAAAAGTGGTATTGTCACTCTGTCTAATCAACCGAACATCTAGATCATTGATAAGTCTTGCAGATGGATTATTGGTTAAATTAGGATGAGCTACCAAAGTTGCAGCTGGATCATTCCAGCCTAAGGTGGCCCTCAAGGAGGTGGTTCCATCTGAGTAAACGTTCAACGTCCATGTTTGAGAAGGCCTGAGCGTATCCTCTACGATATGTTCGGTAACCCCATCTAATGTTATTGTCTGTGCTGCTTTCTGGACATTCAGCAACCCCCATCCAAACCGATAATCCGGGCCGGGATTACTACCTGCCTCATCAGCGGTATGAATAGCCAGCGCTTTAAGCGTTGAAGAACGCATAAACCTGCTCTTGGTATTATTGAAATGCTGCTGCAAAAGCAACAAACCACCAGCCACTGAGGGAGATGACATAGAGGTTCCATTCAAAGTAGAATAAGCCGTATTACTGGAACTAGTTGAGGAATAAGTTCCAACTCCTTTTGCTACAACATCGGGTTTTATGCGACCATCATCCGTGGGGCCCCAACCGCTAAAAGAAGACATTACTACCCCTTCAGGATTGGTGTAACCATTCGTGATGCCGTTAACCGCGCCAACTGTCATCACATTTTTACCTACTCCTCCACCGGTGATACAATCGTAACCTGTTGTATTTCCGTCAGCATTCCTTGTTGTAGTTGAAAGCCTCCAGCCAAAGGGAGAAACGGAATCCTGCACATTATGGCTTGTGCCTGCTGTTCTGGATTCTCCACGGTCGTTACCAGCCGATTTTACAATCAAATAAAAGGGCGCATTGTTGATGATCTGGTCCCAATCACGGGCCTGCTCATCATAATAGCCAAACTTATAGTCTTCTGTTCTGCTATAAGGCTCCCAACCGTACCAATAATTGGAAGTTCCGTTGGCAGCACTGCCGGAAAACCATCCCGAAACCCATCCATAACTATGGTTAGAAATCAAAAGACCGGCAGCGGCGGCAGTAGCCATTTCGACTTCGTCATTGTTCCAGTCGTGGGCACGCAAATTGGCCTGATAAGCCATTCCTCGTGCATTGGTATCCACTCCTGAAGCCATTAATGTACCGGCAACATGGGTGGCGTGCGCACTCAAAGAAGTGGCCCCATCAACCTGTGTTACTCTGCCTGTTAGCTCCTGGTGTGTCCCTCTAACGGCTCCTCCGTCCCAAATTCCGATGTTTAACCCTGACCCTGTCAGGCTCAAACCTGCAGAACCTCCTGGATAAACCCGATTGGCCGAAATCGTCCTCGCCGCAATGCGGTTGTCTGTAACTCGGTATAAAGGTTCGCCCCAATCAGTTAAACGATCAAGCTCTACCAGTTCGCCTTTGCTGTTTTCCCACCGTAAAGGCCAGCCTTTTTTGCTCGCCTGTTCGAGTGCAAGATTGCGCTTGAGCAAGTTACGTTGCTGCCATTCTAAGCCAAGCTCTCTAAGCCTGAATTGATTGGTAGCTTGAAGCACTTGAGAAACCGCGTTTTCCTGTGCCCAAACCGAGGATTGGAAGGAAAAAAGGCAAAAAAGTAGGCAGAACTGTAACTTTTTTAGCATCTCTTTAGTTTTAGAACAAGAAAATTAAAGAATTATAATTCTCTGTCCAACAATTAGATGTAGCTAATTCTTTTGGATGTCAACCTTTGTTATGTAAAACAAATTGGCAGAACACCCTTCTTATCATTTCAATCAGCGAGCAAGCATGGATGAATAGAGGCTATACCATATCAGGGAAAGTAAAAGCATCATCCATGGAAACAAAATGAGCTTGGCTGCGAGATTCTTGGACTCCCAAGAAAGTCCACATATCTTGTCAATTTGGCTAAAATTATAAACAAGGGCTACCAACATTGCTGGAAAACCAAATAAGTCTAATGGAATGTCCTTGTATAATTGAAACGCAAATACATGGGATACTTTGAACATGATGCCAAGTAGTGCCAGAACTAAACCAATTGAATTTACACTATAAAGTTGTTTCAGTGTTTTCTCTTTAATAACGAAGAGTGGATGTAAAAACAAAATACACCAAGCTATGGTAGAAATTCTAATTAACCAATCACCACCTGGTATGAAATGGAACTTAGCTAGCCAAGCAATTAAATAGAAAGTAGCTATAATCACATGAATGCAAAAGTTACGCTTCATGGCTTTATCGAAGTTATTTGCATAAGTCATTGTTGACTCCATTGATGGTGTATTGCATGCTGTAAAAGCGGGGAGTAACGGCTCGGAGCTTGACTGAAGCAACCCCTCCAACATTGTTATTGGCGTTGGTTTGAATAGGAGACACTCCATTAGGAGGCGTTATTTGGTAATGGTAATAAAGGTTAACTCCATTATAATTTGACCAGTTTTCGTAATAGCTATTCGGACGTAAAGCGAAGGTGCACGCCACTCCTTTTTCAAGCTTTATTACCCCTGCGTAATATCCATTTCTAACAAGCAACGGCCCGGGTTGAGGGGCAGAGTTTTGCACTTCAAAAACATACCCCATCCCGTCAGATTTCACCTCTAGTCCATTGCTACATTGAATTTTACAACCAACTCGTGTTAAAATCACATTGGTTAAATCGTATTCCATTTCCATTGGATCCCCGGGAAGAGAGGATTTAACAATGTTTGCTCCCGGAATCCGGTAAGAATTATGAGGATATAAATTGGGTAAATCAGGGACTTCAACCAAATCTGTCGAGACTTCTGAAGGAGAATTATGGTAGATGTAAAAGGAAGCTATTGGAAAAACTGGGTGGTCTTTTATATACCTAATCATGTATTGGTTTACAAAAGGAGGATTCATCCCAAAGGTGTACTGAGCGATTTTATCAGGCAAAATTTTGATACTGATTCGCTCAGGTGGTATTGGACCAGAGGCTTTTTCTTCTTCATTCATCAAAGAGTTGGCATCGAAATATCCAGAAAACTTGAACCTAACTTGCTTTTTAGTGTATTTAACCAACCAGCTGGTTCTATATTCTCCTGGTCGAATGTCATAGATTACCGCAACAGGCTTACCTGAAGCATTCAACTCTATTTTTGCCAATTTCTGCCCTTCTAAAGTGGAAGTAGTAGTTATAAAAGTATCCGTAACGTCAACTCCTACCACTACTGGCTTGACGATAAGGGTATCCTTATAAATGGGCTTTTTAATTTTTTCAGAATTAACAATCATCATCTTACACCAAGCACCAGTATTAATATTGAATATATCCCTGAATATGGTATCTAATTTTACCTCATATGCCATGCTATCCAATACACTTCTAATGGTATCAAATTGCCCCTCTAGCACTTTAAAAACTGTTCTAGAGATTGTTTTTTTTAAGATTCCAGGCCGGTATGTGCTAACGTTTATTTCATCTCCTGGAGCAATAATCGCGTTAGTGTTGGGATTCAACAAATCTGGAACAATGGGAATTTCAACTTTTACCGGCTGGCTAAAAATAACTGCTGTGTCAGGCCACCCATTGGTTGTAGTTCGAATAATACTGCTCATGAAGCTTAATGGAATTTCAAACGCTCGTTCAGGATTATTCATCATTCTTCTACTTCCTGCTATTCTTCCAAGTTGAACTGGAACTCCTATTCCTGCTTGAAAAGCACTATTCAACAAATCTGGCTGTTGGCTTCCATCGATATAAACCATTTCATTGCTTACGCCAGAAGTCGGAAGTTGCCCATTTTCGGTCACAAAATGTGTCCCAGGCAAAATGGTTACTTTAGGTGGCGCCATATCAGTTCGAGTTGCGTTAAGCTCATTCGCAATTACCCCAACCGTTCCCTGCGCATTCATGGCCAATGAAAAACTACCCTTGGCTAAACCTGGCATGTTCTTATTAAGTGAAACCAATCTTATGGTATCGAAAGAGGTTCCTTGCTGTGTTAAATTAAACCTAACAATTCTGCTTAAATGATTGGGGAGTTTTAGTTCTAAGGAAAATGAATAAGGATTAATCGGAGAAATGTTCACCCCCTTACGTATACCTATTTCCAAATTGCCCTTCCAAACTTTAAATCCTGCTCGTCCAAATCCATCAAAAACAGCCTTTTGCTCATCTTCAACTAGATTTACTTCAAGTGAATTGAAGTTTTTGAAAATGGTATCTGTTGATGCTAAATGGATGCTTAACTGTGCTTCAAAAGCTGCAGGAGGCGCAAATTCAACCACCACATCTTCAGACAATTCCCGGCATGAAATCAAACAACAAGGCAAAAAAAGCCATAAAAAAAAGAGTGTCTTTTTCATGATTAAGTTTTACAATTGAATGTGGAGGCCTAGCGCCAACTGAGGAAATACTTTGTAGGTATCTAAGTTTCTTTGAAGATTAGGTAAGGCATCTGCACGAAAACTTAGAAATCCATTAGAAGAGAGTGTGGGCGTAAAATGATGTAAATACCAAGCTCCAACAGAACCTCCCAATAGTAACTTTCGAGCTATTGGAAAGCGAAAATCTAAACCCAAATACGGTTGTAACTGTGTAGGAGAAAACGCCATAGTAACTGAACCTAAATCTGCTGACTGATAGGTGGTTCCAGCTACTGTAAAACTTCGATCTGGAACAATTTCATATTCAAATTCTCCCTTCAAACAATAAAAAAGCCCCGTTTTTAGCCGAACCTTTGGCGTTCCCAAGGCTCGATCAACTGTGATTCCTGCACTCAACCACCTTGCTTGCAGTCCAATCAAAGTAGGTTGTTCTGCTAAAGTTTGGCGGATATTCTCAAGATTCAATTGGACTCCTCCGGCTTGAATTCCCAACCCCCACTGCGTTGAAACGCTATACCTGATCTCTATTCCGGATAAAACACCGGCATTGATTCCTATTTCATATCGGGGCAATTGTTGGGCTTGAGTAATATTGAACACTAACAATGCCCCACAAAACAATTTGAAGATTTTCTTCATAATCATTGACTTTTCAAGCTATTCAGCGCTTACGATCATCACCAGCGACTTGTCTAAGCCTACTATAACGACCTACTCTTATAAGTTCCAATGCTTGAATTTAACCCTGCAAACAACTTTTTAATCCAAGAATTAGAACTTTCTAAAGCATCAACTCTGAATGGCTATTAAAACTAATACATCCATCAAAAAGGATTGTAAAAATCAATAAAATGAGATAATAAATTTTTATTTAATGATAAATTAATTGAATTATTTATAATAAACAAGATTATTTATTACAAACATCAACTCGCTCTACTGAATCATTGATTACCTTAACTAATAATATTTTGGCTCTAATTTAAATTCCCCGCAGATTAGTGATTACTTTATTTAGATTTTATAAATCAAACCTAATTAACATAACTATTCCGCGGGGAACATAAATACTAAAAAACTACCTCATGGAATTAGCATGCTGTTTAATGTCCTTTCAAAATCAAAGGAATGGTGCTTAGCCTATGTTTTCCTAGGATTTGCAAATGATAAATGCCCGTTCCTTGACCTTCTACATTCACCGAATGTTTGTTAGGTCCCGGAACTACCTCGAAAAACTCTCGCTTGACCAACCTGCCCATTTGATCTGTTAAGATTAGCTGCATCTGCTCCGCTTCTTTAGCTTCAAAACTAACCCAAAAAAGACCGTCTGATGGATTGGGGTAAACCTTTAACTCCATGATTGCAGTATTCGTGGTGGCAGTCCCATAGAACAATATGGTATCCGACGAAGGTGAAACACAGGTATTTAAAGTGACTATCACGAAGTACTTGCCACTGTCGGTCGGGGTATAGGTCGCTTGATTCGCACCAGCAATCGGCCCTAAGCCTAATCGATGCCACTGATTTCCACCCGACGCACTGGAGTTTAACACGTTGGCTATTCTACTAATAGTTGGCTTAGGCGGAATTGCATTTACCACCAAGGTCAATGTGATGACCGAATCGCATCCGGCCGCATTCACCA
>JAIXUI010000009.1 GCA_027484125.1 Bacteroidota bacterium
AAATCGAATCGATTATGCGAAGCGTCGGAACGACTTCGTGAAGTGTCGAATCGATTATGCGAAGCGTCGGAACGACTTCGTGAAGTGTCGAATCGATTATGCGGAGTGTCGGAACGACTTCGTGAAGTGTCGAATTGATTATGCGAAGCGTCGGAACGACTTCGTGAAGTGTCGAATCGATTATGCGGAGCGTCGGAACGACTTCGTGAGGTGTCGAATCGATTATGCGGAGTGTCGGAACGACTTCGTGAGGTGTCGAATCGATTCTGCGAAGTGTCGGAACGACTTCGTGAAGTGTCGAATCGATGATGCGAAGCGTCGGAAAAATTCATTTTTACCTTTCACCCCTCCCCCACAAAAAAAGGGGCCGTTGGCCCCTTTTTAATTTCATGGTGTTGTGCCGGGTGGCGCGGTTTACATATTTCTACGGTATTGCCCGCCTACGGCGTAGAGGGCGGCGGTGCACTGGCCGAGGGAGCAGTATTTGGCTACTTCCATCAGGGTGCTGAAGAGGTTCTCGTTGCGGATGGCGGTTTCTTGGAGCTGGCGCAACAGGGTAGGGGTGCGGTCGGCCTGGGCTTGATGCAGGGAGTTGAGCATGTTGATCTGCCCTACTTTCTCTTCTTCGGTGGCCCTGATAACTTCTTGCGGGATTACGGTGGGTGAGCCTTTGCTGCTGAGGAAGGTGTTCACGCCGATGATGGGGAGCTCGCCGGTGTGTTTCTTCATCTCGTAGTAAAGGCTTTCTTCCTGGATTTTGTTTCGCTGGTACATGGTCTCCATCGCGCCTAATACGCCTCCGCGCTCGGTGATGCGGTCAAACTCGGTGTAAACGGCTTCTTCTACGAGGTCCGTCAGCTCTTCAATGATGAAGGCGCCTTGTAGCGGATTCTGGTTTTTCGCTAAGCCTAACTCGCGGTTGATGATCAACTGAATGGCCATCGCTCGGCGTACGCTTTCTTCGGTAGGCGTGGTGATGGCTTCGTCGTAGGCGTTGGTGTGGAGGGAGTTGCAGTTGTCATAGATGGCGTAGAGCGCCTGTAAGGTGGTGCGGATGTCGTTGAAGTCGATTTCCTGGGCGTGCAAGGAGCGGCCGGAGGTCTGGATGTGGTATTTCAACATCTGGGAGCGTTCGTCGGCGTTGTATTTATTCTTCATCGCTTTCGCCCAAATACGGCGTGCTACGCGTCCAATCACGGCGTATTCCGGGTCGGTGCCGTTGGAGAAGAAGAAGCTGAGGTTGGGGGCAAAGGCGTTGATGTCCATGCCGCGACTGACGTAGTATTCTACGAAGGTGAATCCATTGGCCAGGGTGAGTGCGAGCTGGGTGATGGGGTTCGCGCCTGCTTCGGCGATGTGGTAGCCGGAGATGGAGACGGAGTAGAAGTTGCGGACGTTGTGGTCAATGAAGTACGACTGTACGTCGCCCATGAGGCGGAGGGCAAATTCGGTGGAGAAGATGCAGGTGTTTTGGGCTTGGTCTTCTTTGAGGATGTCGGCTTGTACGGTTCCGCGAACGGAGCTCAGGGTTTTCTTTTTGATTTCGGCATAAACGTCGGCTGGTAGCACTTGGTCGCCGGTGATGCCAAGGAGGAGCAGGCCAAGGCCGTTGTTGCCTTCCGGTAGTTCGCTGCCGCCTTCGGCGTTGCGGTAGGCGGGTCTTGGAAGGCCACGGTCATCGTAGAGGGCTTTCAGCTTTTCTTCTACCAGCGACTCCAGGTTGTTGGCGCGAATGTATTTCTCGCATTGCTGGTCGATGGCGGCATTCATGAAGAACGCAAGCAGCATCGGCGCCGGACCGTTGATGGTCATGGAAACGGAGGTGGCAGGATCGCAGAGGTCGAAGCCGGAATAGAGTTTCTTGGCATCGTCGAGGCAGCAGATGCTGACGCCGGAGTTGCCGATTTTGCCATAGATGTCCGGGCGATAGTCGGGATCGTTGCCGTATAAGGTTACGGAGTCGAAGGCGGTGGATAGTCGCTTAGCGGGCATGCCCAGTGAGACGTAGTGAAAGCGTTTGTTGGTTCGCTCTGGTCCGCCTTCACCGGCAAACATTCGGGTGGGGTCTTCGCCTTCGCGTTTGAAGGGAAATACGCCCGAGGTGTAAGGATATTCACCCGGTACGTTTTCTTGCAAACTCCAGCGAAGGATGTCGCCCCAGGCGGTATAGCGTGGCATGGCCACTTTAGGAATTTGCAGGTGGGAAAGGCTTTCGGTGTGGGTGTCCACCTGAATGGCTTTTCCTCTTACATAATAGGTGAATACCGGGTCTTGATAAGCCTTACGTTTCGCGGGCCACTCTTCGATGAGCTTCCAGTTGCGTGGATCGAGGTCGAGTTTGAGGCGGTCGAATTCGGCTTCGAGTAGTCGCTTGAGGTTTTCGTCCTGGGTAATTTTCAGGGTAGTGTGAACGCTGTAGAGGTTTTGGGCTACTTCTACTTGTTTGTCCACCCATTGTCCATAGCCTCGTGCCGACTCGGTGATTTCGCTGAGGTAGCGGGTGCGGTGTGGCGGGATGATGTAGATTTTCTCTGACATCTCTCCGTTGAAGGCGAAGCTGCTGGAGAGGGCGGCGCCGGTTTTCTCTACGAGGCGGTCCATGATGGCGCGGTAGAGGCGGTTCATGCCGGGGTCGTTGAACTGGCTGGCGATGGTGCCGTGTACGGGCATATCGTCTAGTGGTTGTTCCCAGAGCTGGTGGTTGCGTTGGTATTGTTTGCGGACGTCGCGAAGGGCGTCGAGGGCGCCGCGTTTGTCGAATTTGTTGAGGGCGATGAGGTCAGCGAAGTCGAGCATGTCGATTTTCTCGAGTTGGGTGGCGGCGCCGTACTCTGGCGTCATCACGTACAGGCTGATGTCGCTGTGTTCGATGATTTCGGTATCACTTTGGCCGATGCCGGAAGTTTCGAGGACAATGAGGTCGAAGGCGGCGGCTTTCACGATGTCCACGGCATCTTGAACGTATTTACTCAGGGCAAGGTTGCTTTGGCGGGTGGCCAGGGAGCGCATGTACACCCGTCCATTGGAGATTTCCGGGCTGATGGCATTCATGCGGATGCGGTCGCCGAGGAGGGCACCGCCGGTTTTCCGTTTAGAAGGATCTACGGAGATCACGGCCATCTTTTTATCCGGGAAGTCGAGCAGGAAGCGGCGAATCAGCTCATCTACTAAGGATGACTTTCCTGCACCACCGGTACCGGTAATTCCGAGAACTGGCGCTTTGCGTTCCAGCTGCTCGATTTTCTGCTGGATAAGTGGGCGATAAGCGTCGAAGTTTTGGGGGAAGTTCTCGGCAGCGGAGATGAGGCGGGCGAGAACGGCCGGGTCTTTTTCAACGAGTTGTTCTACTTCGTTGGTGAGGTGTTCGCCGGTGGGGAAGTCGCTGCGTTGGAGCAGGTCGTTGATCATGCCTTGCAGACCCATGGAACGACCATCATCGGGGGAGTAGATGCGGTCTATGCCGTAAGCATGAAGTTCTTCGATTTCGGTAGGAAGAATGGTGCCGCCACCGCCACCGAAGATTTTGATTTGTGGAGCTCCTTTTTCCCGGAGGAGGTCGTAGATGTATTTGAAGAACTCTATATGGCCGCCTTGGTAAGAGGTGATGGCAATGGCTTGAGCATCTTCTTGAATGGCGCAGTTGACGATTTCTGCGGCGGAGCGGTTATGCCCCAGGTGAATTACCTCGGCACCACTGCTTTGCAGGATTCTGCGCATGATGTTGATGGCAGCGTCGTGGCCGTCGAACAAGGAGGCGGCGGTAACGATGCGGATATGATTCTTGGGCTGGTAAGGAGCAACCGTTTGCATGGATTCTGATTGTGTCGCAAAAATAGGTTAATACATGAGGATTGGGAAGATAGAATTGAGGAGTGTGAAGAAGGCCGACGGTTCATGGAGGTCTGGTAGTAGGTATAGAATAGGAGTGGGAGGTAAAAAGAAGGAAAAACGCTACCGGTTTTTACGGATATCTTGGGTAGCAGTTAAGGTAATTCGTAGAAGGCTGCGTGAGTTTTAATTATTTTTTTGAGAAATTTTTGGTGGATAAAATTCCGCATTATAAATTCGAATTATGAACGCCAGAAATTGTAACATTCAACTCAGCAGCCCCGATTGCAGCAAAGCAGGGCGAGCTGATGTGAGTCTGGCGCATTGCATTCGAAAAACCATCAAACCGATTACCACCTTCCTCGTCTAAAGAGGGAGGACGTAAATCAACGCCCTCTCTCTTCTCCGGAATAATTTTTTTAAATACCGGTTTAGAGACCATTTAGGGTACTGCCTGACGTGCAGTTCTACAGGTAATATTTATTTACGAAGCAGGGACGTCCTCCTCCGCATTTTCTTTTATTCTCAAGCATTTAAGCGGTTCGTTGCACCGAGAAATACCGTTTGAAAGAATGCATGAGCAATAGGAGCTCCGATGAAAAGCTTAGCGGATCAAGAAGCTGATCATCCTATTCGGGGAGCGCTGGTGAGCGTTGGATCCAGCACCGAAATTCATACGTCATATCTCAGTGTCTGTATGGCGTATTTTTCAAAAAATGACACCACCATGTCCCTCTAAAAACAACCAACCATGAAACTAAATTCAATGAGCAGTTTCGCCCTTTTCAATCTTTCTTTACCATTTTCAAAATTTAATTCCAATGGTATTTTAAAGACTTTTATCAATAAATTAGGCAACATTCATTCATTTAATGCCAACCAATTAGTTGCGCTATTATTGATTTTAATTGCTGGAAGTTTTACTTCTACAAAAGCCCAATTAAAACCAAGTTTTTCTGTGAAAGCAGATATTGCTATTCCGGTAATGCAGTTGAGTCAGCTTAACAATCCGGGATTCGAAACTGGAATGGCCATACATTTTGGTAGAAAACGAAGTCTAACGGAGTATTCTTTATCGATTAATTATCTTTTCTTACCGGGTAAAACTATTCCGGTAGCGTATCCCAATCTTGGACTTTCCGGAGTTGATGAACGTCAAGCTGATATGAACTTCCTCACCACCAAACTAGGCATTAATTTTCACTTTCCGGACTTCGAGCAATTGTATGGTGGATTAGAGTTTGGAATCGGGAAATATATTCCGAGCGAAACTCAAACACCTGGTTACCGTTATGGTTTGAAAGCATACCCATCGACCACTACGGTTCTTACTTTCGGTAAAAAGCTTGGCTATTTAATTCCATTGGGCAAAAATCATTTAGATCTTGCAATCAGACATGAAAGTCTGTTTATTTACAAACCTATCAAATTCCTGGAGGGATCAAACGGGGTGGAAGATTTAACATTGGCCTCTTTCGTGGGAGTTTCTGCTACCTACCGTTTTTGCTTGGCTAAGTCAGAAAAGAAATAGGTTGATCAGATAAAATATTTCCAAAAATTTATTTCGTTCAAATTCTTATCGATTCCTCTAAGGTGTAATTAGTAGCCAAAGTATCATGGATGCTTTCACTGCCGTGATTCAATCAGTTTTTGATTGGATCACGGCTTTTTCATTTCTGCAAAAAAATTATACTCTCATTAACATACCATTTCACATACTTTCCGCATTTTGCCCTTTGTGAAATCCATCGTCCGTCTAGAAGGAATCCGGAAATCTTATACCATGGGCCAGGGCAAGCTGGAAGTCCTTAAGGGTCTGGATGTTGACATCCGTGAGTCAGAGTTTGTGTCTATCATGGGCTCCTCCGGTTCGGGAAAATCTACGCTTCTCAATATACTTGGGATACTGGATACCTATGATGCAGGTCAGTATTTGCTGGATGGAACGCTTATCCGAAATCTCAGCGAAAAACAAGCTGCCCAATACCGCAACAAGTTTATTGGTTTTGTCTTTCAATCGTTTAATCTGCTTGGGTTTAAATCTGCTGTCGAAAATGTGGCATTACCGCTCTATTATCAGGGGGTAAGCAGGAAGAAACGGGAACTTTTAGCTCGTGAAATGCTGGAACGTGTAGGGCTTGAAGATCGCGGAGACCACCTTCCCTCCGAGCTTTCCGGCGGACAAAAGCAGCGCGTGGCTATTGCAAGGGCGCTCATTACCCGACCAGCGTTAATCCTCGCCGATGAACCTACCGGCGCACTCGATTCTGCTACTTCCGACCAAATCATGGATTTGTTTACGGAGGTTAACCAAGAAGGCATGACGGTCGTCATCGTCACCCATGAACAGGAAGTCGCTGCTAGAACTCAACGCACCATTCGCTTGCGTGATGGCCAAATCATCGATTGATGTTTAGTCTTGACCTCTGGAGAGAAATCGGAAAGACCATCCGCAAGAATAAGTTGCGGACGTTTCTTACTGCTTTCAGCGTAAGCTGGGGCATTTTTATGTTGGTTATTCTGCTAGGAACCGGAAATGGTTTCCTCAATGGCGTTGAATATCAATTTCGTGATGCAGCTACCAATAGTATTTGGATTCAACCCGGCACCACCACCAAAGCTTGGATGGGCAGCAAGCCGGGGAAAAACATCCGCTTCGACAACCAAGACTTAGTGGCACTTTATCGTGAAGTACCCGGTATCGAACGCATGACAGCTCGTTTTTATGTTTGGGACAACAATCTAACCCGCTACAAAGACCGATTCGGCAATTACACCATTCGGGCAGTTACCCCAGACCATGCCTGGATTGAAAAAACAGAGGTACTGAAAGGGCGTTTCCTCAATCACCGTGATCTTCAGTCCAAAGCCAAAGTGGTGGTGTTGGGGACTAAAATTGTAGAAGCTTTATTCAAAGGAAAGAATCCGGTAGGTGAATATGTCCAGATTAAAGGCATTCCCTTCTTGGTAATTGGAACTTACACCGATGCGGGCGGAGATGGGGAGTTGGAAATGATTTATATGCCTATCAGCACGGCTCAACTCACTTTCAACGGACAGAATAGGGTGGATCACATCATTTTTACCACCGGAAACGCCAAGAAAGAAGAGGCGGATAAGATGCTACAACAAGCTACTGCCTACTTGGCAGCCCGTCATCATTTCGATCCCACCGACCCACGTGCCACCATGGTTTGGAACAACGTCAAGGAGTTTGAAAAAATCCAAAGCTTGTTTGCCAATATCCGCTTGTTTGTTTGGATGATCGGATTGGGAACGATTGTAGCCGGAGTGGTAGGCATTGGCAACATCATGTTGATTTCGGTAAAAGAGCGAACCAGAGAAATAGGAATACGCAAAGCACTAGGCGCAACACCAGTCAGCATCATCAGTTTGGTTTTGTTAGAATCAGTGGCCATTACCTTCATTGCCGGCTATGCCGGATTGTTTGCCGGAATGGCGCTCTTAGAAACCGTGAGTTATTTCCTCAATCAAAGCGGCGATAGTGCAGGCATGTTCCGAAATCCGGAGGTGGAAGTAGGCACAGCGCTCACTGCTTTGGGAATACTCATTGGAGCCGGTGCATTGGCCGGCTTTTTTCCGGCACGCAAAGCGGCCATGATTCAACCGGTAGAAGCCTTGAGAAGCGAATGAATCTCTTTAGCCTTGACACTTGGATTGAAATTCGGCATACCCTCAGCCGGAACAAACTGCGCACGGTGTTAACCATGTTCGGTGTTTTTTGGGGATTGCTGATGTTGATGTTGTTGATGGGTTCGAGCAATGGACTCCGCAATGGCGTGATGAAGGATTTCAGTGGAGATGCGTTCAACAGTGTTTATGTATGGACGCAACGAACCACGATGCCTTATAGAGGCATGGTTCCCAATCGCTGGTTTAGATTTACCGTTTCGGATATGAATGCCCTACGTGCTCAGATACCCGAAGCGGCGGTAGTTGCGGAGCAAAATCAATTGGGCGGCTACCGAGGTGGGAATAATGTGATGCGTGGCAATAAAGCCGGAGCGTTTGCAGTGCGTGGCGATATTCCCGATTTGCGAAAGATTCAAAACATCCTCATCAAAGAAGGGCGATTTGTGAATGAAAAGGACATGAAGGAACGCCGGAAGGTGGCCGTCATTGGCAGCAGGGTGAGGGATTTATTGTTTACCAAAGAAGAAAATCCAATAGGCGATTACATCCGTATTAATGGAGTATTCTTTCAAGTAATCGGTATTCGAGAATCGACCCGCCAAGGCGACCGAGCATTGGAAGAAACGCAAACCATCCATATCCCATTCGCAACCTTCCAACAGGTATTCAACATGGGAGAGTTTGTAGGTTGGTTTGCTTTTACACCTAAAAAAGGCTTTTCCGCTTCATTGGTAGAAGGGAAAATCCGAAAAGTGCTCAATGAACGACACCTGATTCACCCTGAAGATAAGAATGCCATTGGCTCTTGGAATTCTGAGAAAGAGTTTAAGCGAGTTACCGGCATGTTCGACGGAATTAGGGTGTTTAACTGGTTGGTCGGGCTCGGTACCTTGCTTGCCGGACTTATCGGCGTGAGCAACATCTTGTTGATTTCAGTAAGAGACCGAACCCGGGAATTTGGGATTCGCAAATCGTTGGGAGCAACCCCCGCGCACATTATTGGAATGGTGGTGATGGAATCGCTGATCATCACCATCATCGCCGGTTATGTGGGTTTATTTCTTGGATTTAGCATCATGGAAGGAGTTTCGTGGTTGCTGGCACAGGGAGGCCAACCCCCAGACATGTTTGATAGACCAGAAATTGAAATGAGTGCGGCGTTGCAGTCGTTCGCTGTATTAGTTATAGGCGGAGTTTTAGCCGGAATAATTCCAGCTAGAATGGCCGCTTCCATTCAACCCATTGAAGCCTTGAGAGACGAATAATCATGAAAAAGTTTTTTTCCTACTTCCTACTCCTGTTGTTTATCGGCTCGTTAGCCGGTATGGGCTGGTATTTGTGGCAAAAGTCGCAACCAGTACCGGAGCAGATAGAAACGACCACCATCAGTAAGCAAACCATCGCTCGAAAAACAGTGGCTACCGGCGCGGTAGTACCTCGTAAAGAAGTTAACATCAAATCACAAGTCTCCGGAATTGTAGAAAAGCTATTCGTCATTCCGGGCCAGCAAGTGATAGCCGGACAGGAGATAGCAAGAATCAAGTTGATTCCCAATGCGGTTACGCTCTCCAATGCGGAGAACTCAGTGAAAACAGCCGGAATCAATTATGAAAACTCAAAGCGGGAATATGAACGCCAGAAAAAACTGTTTGATCAAAGCATCATTCCTGAAGCAGAGTTTCTGCCCTTTAAACAACAGTTTGAGTTAAGAAAACAAGAGCTGGAAGTGGCTGAAAACAACTTCGACTTGATACGGAAAGGAGCCTCTGAAAAATCCGGCAAAGTGTGGAACATCGTGAAGTCGACCGTAACGGGCACTTTACTCGACGTTCCAGTAAAGGAAGGAGGCTTTGTGATAGAGTCGAATACCTTCAACGATGGAACCACCATCGCGTCGGTTGCCAACATGGGCGATATGATCTTCGAAGGAAAATTAGATGAAAGTGAAGTTGGTAAGATTAAAGTGGGCATGCCGCTTGAAATTAGGGTTGGAGCCTTAGAGAAAGACACCTTTCAGGCAGCGTTGGAGTACATCGCACCCAAAGGAGTGACAGAAGATGGAGCCATTAAGTTTGTGATTAAAGCGGCCATTCGCTTGAACGCAAAAGGTAAGTCGGTGCTAAGGGCAGGTTATAGCGCGAACGCAGACATTGTGCTGGCTAAGAAAGTGGCTGTTTGGTCTATCCCCGAAGCTTTTATTCAATTTGAAGGCGATAAACCTTATGTAGAAGTAGAAAAAGGCATCAATCAAGTGAAGAAAGTTTTTCTGAAAACCGGAATTTCAGATGGCATCAACATTGAAATACTCAGTGGACTTTCTGAGAAAGATAAAATTCGTAAACCAAAAGCAGTAAATCCTGAAAGCTAATCACCACCAACCGATGAAGCTTTTTTGTACTTTTGCAACCCATGCGCATTTTTAATTCTGGTCTGCTTATGTTTTTGCTTGCCCTTGGGCTGGCAACCGGCTTAAGTAGTTGTGATTCGTACAACAAAGTGCTGAAGAGCACTGACCTGAATTACAAGTACGAAATGGCTAAGAAGTACTACAATAAAGGCCAATACTACCGCGCTCAGCCGCTCTTAGAAGAACTACTCGGTGTTTACCGCGGAACTGAACGTGCGGAAGATGTTTATTACTACTACGCTTATTGTGAGTTAAACCAAGCTAACTACGGAGCGGCATCTTATCATTTTAAAAACTTTGCTCAAAGTTTTCCTCGGTCTGCGAAAACGGAAGAGGCGGAATTCATGAGTGCTTATGCACTTTCATTGGAATCTCCTGAGTATTCTTTGGACCCAACCAGCACGGAAAAGGCCATCGAAAGCATGCAATATTTCGTAAACCGATATCCGGAAAGCGAAAAAGTAAAAGAGTGTAACGAAACCATGGACCGACTGCGTAGAAAGTTGGAAATCAAAGCGTTTCGTTCCGCAAACTTGTACTATAAAATGGAAGATTATCGGGCTTCTGCCATCCTTTTTAAGAATATATTGGTTCAGTATCCCGATATCGATGAGCGTGAAGAAGTTGCCTTCTTGGTAGTAAAATCTTACTATTTACTGGCTAAGAACAGCATTGAATCCAAAAAGAAAGACCGATACGAAGAGGTGGTGCGTTCCTATCAAAACTTCAAGGAAGAATTTCCTAAAAGTGCTTGGATGGGAGAAGCCGAGAATTACCTCAAACTCACCAACGAAGCCTTAATAAAAATCGAGCAATCGACTTCCACTCCAGTTTCTCAACAAACGAATTCAAACCCATGACCAATAACACCCAAGCAGAAACCAGAGACCTTAAAGGCCTGGACAAAACCGGAAACATCTACGAAACCGTAGTAATTCTGGCAAAACGTGCCAATCAGATTTCTGTAAAAATCAAGGATGAACTCAACTCTAAGTTGTCAGAGTTCTCCTCTTCTTCTGACAACCTAGAAGAAGTGTTTGAAAACCGTGAGCAAATTGAAATTTCAAAGGCTTACGAACGCATGCCGAAACCTACCCTTCAAGCGCATGATGAGTTTGTAACGGGTAAAGTGTATTATCGCAATCAGTACAAAGAGAAGAAAGAAAAAATTTAAGCTCATGCTAGCCGGAAGGAAGGTTCTCATAGGAATAACCGGCGGTATAGCAGCTTACAAATCAGCCCTGTTAGTCAGGTTGCTGGTAAAGGCAGGAGCCGAGGTGCAAGTTATCATGACGCCCTCGGCTTCGGCATTTGTAAGCCCGCTCACGTTGGCGACTTTATCTAAACGCCCTGTTATCTCTGAGTATTTCAAGGTTGAGACAGGCGAGTGGGCCAATCATGTGGAATTGGGCTTATGGCCGGACTTGATGCTGATCGCGCCGCTTACTGCTAACACCTTGTCGAAAATGGTGCATGGCTTGTCAGACAATTTACTGATGACCACGTACTTGTCGGCTCGTTGTCCGGTAGTGGTGGCTCCAGCCATGGACTTAGACATGTGGAAGCACGCCACTACGCGCCGCAATATGCAGTTGTTAGAACAGGATGGCGTTTATGTTATTCCTCCTGCTACAGGTGAGTTGGCGAGTGGTCTGTTTGGTGAAGGCCGTATGGCTGAACCGGAAGAGCAGTTTGAATGGATTCAAAATTTCTTCAGCAAGAGTCAGTCTTTATCCGGACAAAAAGTGCTTATCACCGCTGGCCCAACGTATGAAGCCCTTGACCCGGTACGATTTATCGGCAATCATTCTTCCGGGAAGATGGGCTTCGCCTTAGCTAAAGCATGTGCAGCACAGGGTGCTGAGGTGCATTTGGTTCATGGGCCGGTCTCCATTCCGGTTCCACAGCATCCTCAGATTAAGGTTTATTCAATTCGTTCTGCTCAGGAGATGTTCGCACAATGCGAACTTTTGTTTCCCAATATGGCTATTACCATTTGCTCAGCAGCAGTAGCCGACTACCGGCCCGAAGTGATTCAGGAGGAGAAAATCAAGAAAAAAGGAGACACCCTTCAGCTTAATCTGGTTAAAAATCCGGACATTCTCAAAACTTTAGGCCATGCCAAGAAGCCGCATCAGGTTGTTATTGGCTTTGCTTTGGAAACAACGAATGAGTTGGAAAATGCGCAAGGGAAACTTCATGCTAAACAGGCTGACCTTATTGTTTTAAATTCGATGCGCAAGGATGGGTCAGGCTTCGGCACCGATACCAACCATGTATGGCTGGTGGAAGTCGGTCGTGTTCGGGAACTTCCTCTCGCGTCAAAAGACCATATCGCGGAATCTATCGTTCAGGCAATAATTGAAATCAAGGATGAAAAACAAGTTTAGTAGCTGGTTAATCTTGTTGCTGGTTGGCTTTAGTGTGAATGCAGCAGCCCAGGAGTTGAACTGCCAAGTGGTGGTGAATTCACAGAATGTGAACAATGCCGCCGACCGACAGTTGTTCCAAACCATGCAGCAACAGATCATCGAGTTCATGAATACCCGAAAGTGGACGAACGACGCTTTTACCCAACAAGAGAAGATCAATTGCAACCTTACCTTGCTGATTGAACAGCGTATTTCTACCAATGAATTCAAAGCAACCGCTCAAATTCAGTGTGTCAGGCCGGTTTATAAAAGTGGGTATAATTCGGTCTTGTTCAATTACAGCGACCCAGACTGGACCTTCGAATACACAGAGTTTCAGCCATTGGACTTCAATGACGCAACTTTCACTTCCAATCTCACCTCTATGTTGGCGTATTATGCGTACATGATTTTGGGATTTGATTACGATTCCTTCGAAGCAGAAGGCGGCACCCCTTATTTTCAAAAGGCACAAATGGTGTTGAGTAATGCACAAAACGCCCCTCAAAAAGGCTGGAAGCAGAGCGAAAGTTTGCGCAACCGTTACTGGTTGATTTCCTCCATTTTATCGCCGGGCTGCAAGAACATTCGTCAATCGGTTTACACTTACCACCGCCTGGGGCTCGATCGTTTTCACGACAATAAAACCTTGGAAGCAGCGAGAAAGGAAATCATGAATGCGCTGGAACTGATTCGGGTGACGCACAAAGAAAAACCCGGAACCATGTTTCAGCAAGTGTATATGAATGCTAAAAAAGATGAATTGGTAAGCATTTTCGCCGATGCTACCGGACAAGAAAAACTCAAGGCCATCGAAATTCTTCAGCAGATTGATACCATCAACGGTCTGCTCTATCAGAACATTAATCAGAACTAATGCTGCTTCGGCTGCTCATCGATAATTACATTCTAATCAACCGGCTGGAAATGCCGTTTCAACCCGGATTAACGGTAGTTACCGGAGAAACTGGTGCCGGAAAATCCATTTTTATTGGTGCACTTTCGCTTCTTTTAGGGAGTCGTGCAGAGTCTGGTTTGCAGCGTAATCCGGAAAAGAAGTGCATCATCGAAGGGGAGTTTGCGCTTACACCTGAGTTAGAATCCAGGTTGTCTCAGTTCGATTGGGAAGTCGGCAACCCGCTTATTGTGCGTCGTGAATTGCTTCCTAATGGGAAAAGCCGCTCATTCATCCAAGACAGTCCGGTTTCATTAACAGACTTGAAAACCTTAGGTGATTTTCTGGTCGATTTTAACTCCCAGTTCCAAACGCTCAAGCTTACCGAGGAGCATTTTCAGTTAGAGATTCTGGATGCACTTGCAGGAAATCGTGACGCTTTGGAAAATTGGTCTCAAGCATGGAAAAATTATCAATCGCTCGATAAAAAGCTGCGAGAAGAGGAAGAACGTATTGCCAAACTTCAAGCTGACCAAGATTACACCCAGTACTTGTTTGATGAATTGGCTCAGTCTAGCTTGCTAGAACCCGATGAATTAGATAAGCTGGAGAAGGAAATTCCATTGCTTTCAAACGCTGGCGAGTTGGAAATGAAACTCAGTCAGATGTTGGAGATTTCGCGCGACGGAGAGTTCAATACACTCGGTCAGTTGGCTTCGGTGGTTCAATTGCTGCAATCCGTGAAAAGCTATTCGAGCGATCTTGACCAGAAGTATAATCGACTTCGGGATTTACAACTCGAATTCCGCGATTGGACTGACAGTATCCAGGACGAACTTGCTCACTTAGAGCATGATCCACAGCGTTTGGAAGAGGCAGAAGCACGGCGTTCTCATCTTTACAGGTTGCTTCAAAAGCACCGTCTTCGCACGCTGGAAGAGCTGATGGCGTTGAGAGATGAGTTAGATAGTCAGTTACAGGCAGTGGAGCGCGGTTCCACCGATTTGGAAGTCCTTCGTCAGGAGGTAGAATCGGCGAAGCAACACGCTTGGAAAGCGGCTCAGCTGCTACACGATGCGCGCCAATCCGCTAAAAACAAGCTTTCTTCAGAGGTTACAGCCATTCTTCATGGATTAGGAATGCCGGAAGCCCGCTTTGAGTTGGAGGTTCAGCAGCGTGAAGTTCCGGTTGGCGGACGCGCTGCTTTCACCTTGGTGGAAGCACGTTTCAGCGCTACTGAAGGACGCTCGCTTCTACCTGTCAAGCAAGCCGCATCTGGAGGTGAAATGTCGCGTATTATGCTTGCCATTAAGCAGGTTGTAGCTGGTCAAGTTGGTACGCCCACCATATTGTTTGATGAAATTGACACTGGAATCAGTGGGGAAGTTGCTCGAAAAGTGGGCCAACTGATGGAGACGATGAGTGGAAGTCAGCAAATTATCGCTATCACGCATTTGCCGCAGATTGCCAGTCGGGGAGAAGCGCACTGGTTGGTGTATAAGGAAAAATTAGGTGCTGAAACGCTTACCAACATTCGGATTTTATCGGAGGAAGAGCGCGTTGAAGCCATTGCACGGATATTATCAGGAGAAAATAGGGGAGAAGCAGCCCTTCAAACCGCTCGCGAACTGCTTAAAGGAAGATAATCTTCTACCTTTGTCAAACTAAACTAAACTTATGTCTTACGGACTACTGAAAGGTAAAAAGGGAATCATTTTCGGTGCTTTGGATCCTAACTCTATCGCCTGGCATGTGGCTGAGAAAGCCCATGAAGAAGGCGCTCAGTTTGTACTGACCAATGCACCTATTGCACTTAGAATGGGTAAAATCAATGAGTTAGCCGAAAAATGTGGCGCTACACTCATTGGTGCTGATGCTACCAACAACGAGGATCTGGAGAAACTGTTCACCCAGTCTATGGAAGTCATGGGCGGAAAGGTGGACTTCGTGCTACACTCTATCGGAATGTCTCCCAATGTTCGTAAGGGGAAGCATTACACCGGCGTTGATTACGATTTCTATCACAAAACCCTGGATATTTCAGCTATGTCGCTTCACCGTACACTAGCGGCTGCGCACAAGCTGGATGCCATCAGCGATTGGGGTTCTGTTGTTGCATTAACTTATATCGCAGCCCAGCGTGTATTCCCGGATTATAACGATATGGCCGATGCTAAAGCCTTGTTAGAGTCTATCACTCGCAGTTTCGGTTATCATTTAGGGGTACAGAAGAAGATTCGCGTCAATACCATCTCTCAGTCTCCAACCAAAACGACTGCCGGAACCGGTGTTAAAGGCTTTGATTCCTTCTTCGACTATGCAGACATGATGTCGCCATTGGGTAATGCAGATGCAGGTGCTTGTGCTGATTATGTAGTGAGTTTGTTCTCTGACCTCACCCGCTATGTAACCATGCAGAACCTCTTCCACGATGGCGGATTCTCCTTCACTGGTGTGAGTCAGGCGTTGGTAGATCGGTTCAGCCAGCAACAAGAAGGCTAAGCCCTCCTTCTATTTCAATATCAATCAGCTTAATTGAGGCATTTTAGCCTCAGTTAAGCTGATTTTTTTTGTGCTTATGCAATCATAATGTCCTCAACTGATGCAAGTTTTCAGAAGTCTTTAAAATCAGTGAGGACTTTAAAGAAAGTATTTCACATAAAAGGGAAAATCCTAGGAAGCAATTTCGATTGAGAATGGAGTAAGAGCAATCTTGAATAAAATAAGGGCATCCTTCAATAGATTAAGGTCGATTTGGAATAGATTAAGGGCAACCTGGATTTGAGTTAAATCGATAAGGAAAAAAGTGTAGTCGATTGGGAATAAATTAAAGGCGACTTGGAAGAAAGTAAGGTCACTTGGGAAAAGAATAAGGGCGACTTGGATTTGAGTTAAATCAATAAGGAAAAAAGTAAGGTCACTTGGGAAAAGAATAAGGGCGACTTGAATAATCGTAGAGTCAATTGGGTAGAAATTAAGGACGACTTGAAGGAAATTAAGTGAGGCTGAGCGAGGAGAAAGGGTGACATACTTGGAATCATAGCACAAGCAGTTACACGCCTTTGAAAGGGTCGAATGTTCATAGAACACCGTCATTCCCCACCTACATGTCCCATAAGCGGGCGAACTGGTCACGGAGCAATCACGTATCTCCCTTTAATTTAAAATGCAAAAGGGAGCAAAGCGCACCAGATTAGGACTCCCAATGGGCTAAAAAAAAATCATGAATTAATTCAAGTAATCCGATATGGTCCAAGCCAAATTCGCTTCTTATCTCCCAACCTCTTATTGACTAAAGCGCCTGTCTGTTTTTCAATTATTCCTGTTTATTAAGTAGTTAAACTTAATAGGGATTGAAATCAGTCAATAGTCTAAGCCATTTAACGAAGTCAATCAGAAAGAAACTTCAAGGAATACATCCATCACACCTTCCATTTACGTCGGTAATTCCCGAACTTGAGGTTCAAGATATTTTATGGCCAGCACTGCATCCCCCATCGTTATTTCCCCTGAGCAACTCGAAGAAGAGCGAAAGACCATCCTGAATCAGTACATGGCGCTATTGAGGGCAGGCAAACCCTTCATGCGCAAAGGTGATCGAAAGCTCATTCGTGCCGCTTTTGAAATGGCAGTAGAGGCACATAAGGAGATGCGCCGGAAATCAGGCGAACCGTACATCTATCATCCCATCGCTGTTGCTCAAATTGTTGCAGAAGAAATAGGCCTCGGCACTACTTCTATCATCTGCGCTTTGCTCCATGATACGGTAGAAGACACCGACATCACATTACAGGATGTGGAGCGGGAGTTCGGAAAAACCGTTGCTAAGATCATCGACGGTTTAACCAAGCTTTCCGGGTTGCACAATAAATCTTCCTCTCAGCAGGCGGAGAATTTCCGTAAGATGTTGCTCACCCTCACCGATGACGTTCGGGTAATCTTGGTGAAACTCGCCGACCGGCTGCATAACATGCGTACGCTGGATTCCATGGCGAAGGAAAAGCAGCTCAAAATTGCCTCTGAAACGCAGTATCTCTATGCGCCTCTAGCACACCGCCTGGGACTTTACGCCATTAAGTCGGAGTTGGAAGATTTGGCGATGAAATACCTCGAACCGGATTTGTATAAAATGATTGCACGCAAGCTGAGGGAAACCAAAGCCAAGCGCGACAAATTCATTCGGGATTTCATCACTCCGCTGAAGAAAGAGCTGGAGTCTCAAGGCTTTCAATTTGAGATTAAAGGAAGACCCAAGTCTATTTTCTCTATTGGGAATAAAATCAAAAAGCAGAACATCTCTTTCGAGGAGGTCTATGATTTATTTGCAATTCGGGTCATTTTGGACAGTGAAGGTGAGCAGGAAAAGCAGGACTGCTGGCGTGTTTACTCCATCGTAACGGATTATTATCCACCGAATCCGAATCGCTTAAGAGACTGGATTTCAACGCCAAAGGCGAATGGATATGAATCGTTGCATACCACAGTGATGAGTCCTTCCGGCAAATGGGTGGAAGTTCAAATTCGAACCCGAAGAATGGATGAACTGGCGGAGAAAGGACTTGCGGCTCACTGGAAGTATAAAACCAATACCGCCGATAGTGGACTCGATGAATGGTTGGAAAAAATCAGAGAGGCGCTTGAAAATCCGGAGCCGAATGCGTTAGAGTTCATCGATGATTTCAAACTTCAGTTATACGCCAAGGAAATCTTCATTTTCACGCCTAAAGGTGATTTAATCAAGCTTCCCGGTGGCTCAACGGCCTTGGATTTTGCTTTTGAAATTCACTCAGATTTAGGAGCAAAGTGTATAGGAGCGAAGGTAAACCATAAGATTGTTCCCCTCAGCTACGAACTTCAGAATGGAGACCAGGTAGAAATTATCACTTCTAACATCCAAAAGCCTAATCCGGACTGGCTCAAGTTTGTGATTACCGCGAAAGCCAAGTCCAAAATCAAACAGCTGCTCAAGGAAAATCGCCGGAAGGAAGCTGAACATGGGAAGGAAATCTTCGAACGCAAGATGCGCAATGCTCGTTTGGAGATTAATGGCGATGTAATCAATAAACTCCTGAAACATTTCCGTCTTCAGTATGCGCACGATTTGTATTACATGATCGCCATCGAGAAAATCGATTGGGTGACCATCAAACAAGTGCTTTCAGAAGATGGAATTCCTGAAAAAAGAGAAAACCGCATCAACGAATCGAATTTCGAGAGTGTGGTTAAATCACGATCCGGAAAGAATGACGAATGGTTGGTGATTGATGATAAGATAGATCGTATCGATTATTCACTCGCGAATTGTTGCACGCCCATCCCGGGAGATGATATTTTCGGGTTTATTACGGTGAGTGAAGGCATTAAAATCCATCGGGTAAACTGCCCCAATGCAGTAGATTTATTGTCGAAGTATGGCTACCGGGTGGTTAAAGCGAAATGGACCGGTCAGCAAGAGGTTTCTTTCCTCGCAGGAATTCGCATAGAAGGAATCGATGATATTGGGATTATTTCAGGAATCTCTCAGGTTATTTCCAACGACCTGAAGGTGAACATGCGTTCCATTTCGGTCATCTCCAACGATGGCATGTTCGAGGGTAAGCTCATGGTTTATGTTCATGATACCCGACATTTGGAAAGTCTGATGAAAAAACTGCTGACCGTTAAGGGGGTCTTAAAGGTCAGCAGGCTAGATACTTGATTAAAAGATGCAGCTTAGAGCTGCAACATATCCGCAATCGCGGCTTTCTTGTGGTGGGCCGTCATATCGAATTGCACCGGAACTACGGTGGCAAATCCTTGCTTCAAAGCAGCATCGTCGGTATCCTCACTTTGATCCATCACAATAAACTCTCCCTTCATCCAGAAATAAGGGCGGCCATTAGGGTCTTTACGTTCATCAAAGTTCTCACTCCACTTACTGTGTGCTTGTCTGCAAACCTTCAATCCACGATACTCAGCTCGTTCTATTTTTGGAATGTTGACATTGAGCAGTAACTCGTGCTGCGGTTTTTTAAACCACGCCCCAACCACTTCCTTCACTACTTCTTTAGCCAGTGAAAAGTCAGCGTAAGGAGAATAATCGCACAATGAAAATCCTATGGAGGGAATGCCTTCAATAGCACCTTCAACAGCTGCTGACATGGTGCCGGAATAAATTACGTTGATAGAGGCGTTTGAACCGTGGTTAATGCCTGAAACGAGTAAATCAGGCTTGCGGTGCAGAATTTTATCCACTGCCAGCTTGACACAGTCAACAGGTGTTCCACTGGTTTGCCAGGCTTTGTGTGAACCAAATAATCCTGTCACTTCCTGAATCCTCAATGGAAAACCGATGGTTACGGCATGTCCCATTCCTGATTGTGCTTTATCTGGAGCAACTATGACGACATCGCCAAAGGATTCAACGGCTTCAACAAGGTTGCGAATGCCAGACGCGGTAACACCGTCGTCATTGGTTACAAGTATGAGGGGTCTTGACATGCTTAAAGAGGTTGAGGAATGGCATATTCAGCACCTTGGAAAATGCCGCGTTCTTTGAAGGCGCGTTCCAAGTGAAGTTGAATATCTCGTTTGCTTTTTTGCCAATGAGGAGCTAAATGATATTCTCGGTCTGAAATACCAAATAGTCTTTGAATGACTAAGTCAGGACGAAGTTTTGGGATAAACTCGCAGAGAAAATCGGTATAGCCTTCAAGTGTGAAAAGCGGGATGCTGTCAGGATCTCTTCGATAACGTACCCCCATTACAGAGCCCTTTACGATATATAAATGGTGTAGTTTCGCGAATCGAATGGGCAAACGGTTCAGTTCATCGGCTACAGCCAACATCATTTCATGCGTTTCACCCGGTAGTCCGAAGATGGTATGTACGCACAGGTCGAACTTTCGATTGTGGCATTTATCCATCAAATCCAAAAATTCCTGATGGGTATGCCCTCGATTTAAAGACTGTAAACTGGTGTCGTACATGGATTCCATGCCAATTTCCAGGTCAATGGCCAGTTTATCGGCGTATTCATCAAACATGGCTAGTTTTTCATCGTCGAGACAGTCGGCACGAGTACCAACGCTTAATCCTACCGTTTCAGAAGGATTGACAGCCAATGCTTCATCATAAAGTTTGCGAAGCGTATCAACGTCCGAGTATGTATTGGTATTAGGCTGAAAATAGACGATAAACTTCTCTGCACGATAAACCTTTCGGGCGCGTTCCATGGATTTTTCCACTTGTTCCCGGATAGTTTCATGTTGACGGGTCAGTGCTGGTGTAAAGGAGTCCACGTTGCAGTAGGTACAACCACCGAAACCCTTGCTACCATCGCGGTTAGGGCAAGTAAAGCCGGCGTCAACGGTGACTTTGAAAACCTGTTGTCCGTCAAATTTCTGACGCAGCCAGCCGCCATAATTGTTGTAATGTTTGTCTCCGGTTTTCACGCGGCAAAGATAGGGTTGAGGGGCGAGGGTGATGCTACTGTTCCGACCATTGTTGGAGCAGAGCCTCTCTTTTCTTTTTAGTCATTCCTGCTACAACTTGCTTCCAGGAATGAATCAGCATGGTTTTTACCAAGCTGTCTGGAACACTACGGTCAAAATAAAGCGTATTCCAATGGGTTTTATTCATGTGATAGCCAGGAAAAACGGCATCACTGTAGGTTTCCCGCCATTCAATGGCTTGTTCCGGTTCTGCCTTTAGGTTTACAGATTCCGGATTATTGAGGTCTATGATTGCGAAGATTTTCCCTGCTGTTTTGAAGCATAATGTGCATTCATCAAAAGGAAGGGTTTCTTCACATTCCGGGAAGGTTAGGCACCATTCCCGGAATGTTTCGATGTTCATCGAACGATAAATTTTTGTCGGGTTAAGCTTCCGTTTCTTTCTAACTGAATCAGATAAACGCCGCTTCTGAATCCTGCTAGTCCCACAGTTTGTGGGCCTTGATTAAGATTACCTGAAGTAACTACTTTTCCATCTGTCGCAAGGATGCGATAAAACACTTGTCCTTCCTCGCTCAGGTTAACATTCAACAATTCGTTGTTGGAGAGTACAGTTGGATAAACGCTTGCTCCAAAATCTTCGGGAGAAAGGATTGAAGCTCCTAACGGCATTCCGGCACGGAAAGTTCGTATAGTATCAGTTCCACTGCATGTGTATCTCCAGTTAATGGGCCTTACTCTCCAGCGATAAGTAACACCTGGAAGCATTCTGTTAAGGTTGTAGAGGAAGGTGGTGTCTTGCAAAATGGTATCAACGAGAGGTAGGTTGAACATAGGAGAACGACTCACTTCCAGGATATAACGATCTGCTCCTTGTACGGCATTCCATTGGAAATAGGCAAAATTGGCCGGAATGGTATCTCCTTCAGCGGGAGAAATTTGAGAAACGCGGTTAAAGTTTGAATCAATGGCGGGGATTGTGGTTCTCCTCAAATAGGAACGACCGCTGTTAAAAGTTGCGCGCATGGCCATCATTTGCTGAGGAGAAAACCTATTGGCACAGACATCATTAGAATACGACATATACAAAGTAGCGTCGGGTCTGATGGTATCACCGTTTAAGTCAACGGTTACAACTTGAGGAACGTTACAATTCCAGCGGTCATCAATGTAATCGGAGGGGGTGTCGCAAAACCGGTCGCCTGCAGTTGCACAGTTTCGAGACCTGCGTGGTGCAGGTTCATTTGCGCTTCGTGTTACTAGTTCTGCATTAGTAGGATGAAGGGGATTGGATGCAGTTCGGTCAAATGGGTGAGGTAGGGAAAGGTAATGACCCATTTCATGAGCAAAAGTGGTATTACTCGGACCTGAACATCCTGTTCCCATCATTATACCACCTCTTCTTGCACCAGATCCTGGGCCTGAATTGGGATAGAAGGCATAACCACAAAGGCCAATTGGCGCTAAATCAGAGAAATATACATTGACTACACTATCCAAATTGTATTGCGACATAACTCTACTTCCATCGGAATATCCTCCTAAAGGATTGTTTCCAGTTTGGAAAGGGATATAGTTGATTTCGGGTATCAGGTAGAAGAAGATTCCGGAGGGTTCATATTTTCTGTTCAGCTCACAAACTGCTGTCATTAAATAACTGAATGGCATGCAGTAATTGCTACTGTTCAAAAGAAAATGGGCCTTCATCGGTACCCGAATGACGGTGTCGTTTTCGGGATTAAAAGCAAGGTTGTTTAGGCCAAGCGATTCTAAAAAGGCGAAGTGTGCACTATCTGGGGCTGCGGTTCCACAACCACCTTGATTTTGGGCAAAAGTAGAGAGACTGGTAATTAAACCGAGTAAAGTCAGAAACCTACGCATACTAGCGAACAATGATTTTCTTATTCATGCTTCTGCCTTCTCTTGTAATTTGAACCAAGTACATGCCGCTGTTCATGCCATCTAAACTCACGGTTCCTTCTTGGTCTGCAGGGTTAGAACTGAAAGATTTTACCAGTTTTCCGTGTAAATCGAGGATCGATAATTGAAATGACTGTGCGGATGGTTCTGTAAACCGAACTCTAATTGGAGCTCCTGCCTCAACAACTGAAGGGAAGAGTTCCACTTCATCAGCAGAAAGCTGAGAAGCTTGAACACCAAATGGAGCGCCCGAGCGGAAGGTCCAAGAGGCAGAAATTGGGGCGCAGGTATATTGCCAGTTAAACGCTTTTACTCTCCAACGATAGGTAGCATTAGGCACCATGCGGTTGGCAGTGTAAAGGAATTGGGTATCGGTGACAAAGGTGTCCACAATAGCATCAGAAAAATTGGCACTGCGGGCAATTTGAATGCAATAGTGCGTAGCACCAGGAACAGATTGCCATTTAAAAAATGCGAAGTTGCTCACCACGTTAGTGTCATTTTGGACAGGCTGAATCATAGCGGGGGCAACTTTAACAGAATCAAGCGTTGGCATGGTGGGTTGCAATAAATAACCGCGAAGTCCAGGAATAGTAGCTCGCATTGCTGTTATCTGAGAGGGTGAGAATCGATTTTGGCAAAAGTCCAAGGAGTAGGACATATAAAGTGTTGGATCAGGCTGAAATTGATCTCCGTTGATGTCAAGTTGGGTAGGAACCGGACCCGCGCAATTCCATCTGGTCCCTATAAAATCTGCGGGAGTGTCGCAAAAACGGTCTCCAGCTGTAGCACAATTTGCTCTTAATCGAGGAAGAACTTCATTGTTATTTCTGGTAACTCGTTCAGCAGTGGCTGCGTTGTCCGGGTCATTTTCTGTTTCATCGAAGGGATGTGGTAGGGATAAATAGTGTCCCATTTCATGGGCGAAGGTCGTATTTCCCGGACTGGAGCAATTTCCGTTGGTCCCCATAACCATTCCTCCCTGCCGCATGGTACTTCCTGGGCCGCTTCCCGGGTAGGTGGCATAACCGCAAAGCCCCATCTGTCCTAAATTGGTGAAATGGACATTTACCGCACGGTTGATGTTATTGTCTAACATCAATTGATTACCAGCTGCAAAGTTGGCCAAGGGATTATAAACCGGCATCCTAATGATATTGATATTAGGTCGTAGGTAAAAGTATATGTTAGCTGGTTTATACTTGGCATTTAACTCGCATACCACATCAAGCAAATCCTTGTGAGAGAATGTTCTACCATTGATGTCGGTTACAAAGTGCGCCTTTATCGGCACTCTTATCAAGGTATCATTGGTTTCTATTCCCCAAACGTTTTGCTGAGCCATTAAATTTTCAATCCATTGAAGGTTCTGAGGGGGCGCAGGAGGAGTTCCACATCCTCCATCAAGTGCTTGTCCTTGCACACCTAATGTCATGCTCATCATGACCAGTAAAGAGCGTATAGTTTTTGTCATTGTTGTTCGATTCACCTGTTTAACAAACCTAGGGCTAAGAGGTTGAAAATAAAGCAGTTTTTAACTTAAAAGCAAGAAATTTTGATTGTTATGAGCACGTCTGACTATTGTCTGACAATTATCATGGGGGTTTCTAAGGTGTTGCTTTTGTTTCCGGCTCTATCTTTTATTTGTACAGTATATTTCAATGTATCAGTTGCAAGTCCAGGTCGGCAAAATGTATTGGGAATGTCTATTTCCACCTCACCTGATATGGATTTGTTGTTGCCTTCTGGTGTTACGTAAGGCATTCGGTAATCATATTGCAAGGGAGGGAAGGATGGTAAACCTTTGCGTACATCTAAAATTAAAACATCTTTACTGGTGTCTTGTTGGGTTAAGCCGATATCACCATCGCCATCTGTGAAGGTGAAAATGATTTTTATGGGCGTTACACCCTGCTTAACTTCATTGACGCTCAACGATTTAAATGTAATAACAGGTGTAGGTGGGAAGGTCTTAAGCTTGATGCAACCAGTGGCAAAAATGAGTAAAGCGATTAATCCGAGTCCGAGGCGCATATTCAAAAGTACTTACTTTGCATCAATAACGGATTTTTGAGTCACAACGTTTGTTCGGCTTCTTTTTACATGTCAGATTGGTACACGCTTTATCAGCAACAAGCCACAGAGCTAGTGGTTTTCAGGGAATATCATCGTTTGTTAAAGCGCGACCCTGCCAAGGCAGAGCGTCCGGAGGATTGCTTATTTCTTCCGATACAGTTTTTTAAAACAGAACGCCTCTTATTGCCTGGATTAAAGGAGGAGAAAGTGTTTCTTAGTTCCGGAACCGGCTTTTCGGGAAGGTCTCAACATTATGTGGCATCGTTAGCTCATTATCAACATGCCTTCGTCAGTTGTTTCAATGAGGCTTATGGAGATTATCGAAATTTTCGCTGGATTGCACTCTTGCCGTCTTATTTGGAAAATGGTGATTCTTCCTTAATCTATATGGTGGACCATTTTATTCGTGATGGTTTACCTGGAAGCGGTTATTGGTTGAAGGAAGATCATATTGCCTTAGCTCAATTGCTTAATGAGCAAGTTCCTACCATTTTGATAGGCGTCACTTTTGCACTTATCAGTACTCAATTAAGTCAAAGAAACCGCTCACATTTGATTGTGATGGAAACGGGTGGAATGAAAGGACGCGGTGAAGAATTAACTCGTTCACAAGTTCATTCAATTATTCGCAGAAATTTTGGCTGTTCAGAAGTGCATTCTGAATACGGAATGACCGAGTTAATGTCTCAGGCCTATTCCAAGAAAGAAGGATTTTTTTATCCACCGGAATCATTGAAAGTGTTTATTCGCGATCCTCGTGATCCATTTACACTGTTATCACAGGGGAAATTGGGCGCTATAAACCTGATTGATTTAAACAATCAACACTCTTGTGCCTTTATAGAAACTTCCGATTTAGGAAGAAAGCATCACGATGGAAGCTTCGAAGTATTAGGCAGAATGGACCATGCCGAACTTCGAGGATGCAATTTACTTATCAATGGATGAGGTAGATTGAAAATAAAAAAGGCCACCAATTGGTGGCCTTTTTTGTAAGGATGGAAGAATTACTCTTCGTCTTTCTTAGTTTTTTCGTCAAGCTTCTTCATCGCTTCTTTTTGAGCTTTTTGCTCAGAAGCTAGAATTTGCTCTTTCAAGTCAGCGAGTACATCTAGTTCACCTAAAGTGGACTTCTCTGCACTTTCCTTCTTAGACTTGGTAGAAAGTTTTTTGAGGGTTTCTTCTGTGTTTTTAGACTCAGCTACCTTTTCAGCATCTTTCTTGTCTTTCCAAGTACGAGTATGGCTAACTACGATACGGCGGTTTTCTTTGCTGAATTCGATGACCATGAAATCAACAATGTCTTCTGCTTTGAGGTTCTTGTTGTCTTCCATTTGGCTCTGCTTCTTCGGACAGAAAGCTTCAACACCATAAGGAAGTTGAATGATGCAACCTTTATCTTCTACCGCGGTAACAGTTCCTTGGTGCAAGGAGTTCTCCATGAAGATGGTTTCGAAAGTATCCCATGGGTTTTCTTCGAGTTGTTTATGGCCGAGGCTTAAGCGACGGTTTTCAGTATCGATCTCGAGAACAACCACTTCAATTTTCTCATCCTTCTTAATGAATTCAGATGGGTGATTGATTTTCTTAGTCCAGCTTAAGTCGGACACGTGCGCAAGACCATCAACTCCTTCGCCAAGTTCTACGAAAAGACCATAGTTGGTAAGGTTACGAACGGTTCCGGTGTGACGTGAGCCCACTGGGAATCGCTCGATGATGTTGATCCATGGATCTGGAGTAAGTTGCTTGGTTCCGAGAGACATCTTGCGCTCTTCACGATCGATGCCAAGGATAACCGCTTCAACTTCGTCACCAGGTTTGTGGAAATCGCTTGGGTTGCGTAAATGCTGGCTCCAAGACATTTCAGAAACGTGGATCAAGCCTTCAACACCTGGAGCGATTTCGAGGAATGCACCGTAATCTGCAACTGTTACGATTTTTCCTTTTACTTTATCACCTACATTCAGACCTGAAGTCATAGAATCCCATGGATGAGCTTGAAGTTGCTTCATGCCGAGAGAGATACGGCTCTTCTTGTCGTCGAAATCAAGAACCACCACTTGAACTTTGTCGTCCAGTTTAAGAACGTCACTTGGGTGGCTGATACGACCCCAAGAAATATCAGTGATGTGGAGTAATCCATCAACACCGCCAAGGTCAATAAACACACCGAAGTCAGTCATGTTTTTGATGGTACCTTCTAGTACCTGACCACGCTCAAGTTTGGAGATAATATCCAGTTTTTGAGCTTCGAGATCGCTTTCAATAAGGATTTTGTGTGAAACAACCGCATTGCGAAGTGCATGGTTGATTTTCACAACTTTAAACTCCATCATGCGGCCTACATATTGGTCGTAGTCACGCACCTGCTTAACGTCGATTTGTGAACCAGGAAGGAAGGTTTCGATTCCTTCATAATCCACTACTAATCCACCTTTAGTACGAGATTTAACCCGACCTTGAATGATAAGGTCGTCGTTGTGTGCCTGAATGATTTTTTCCCAGGCTCCCAATAACTTGGCACTCTTACGAGAAAGTACTAACTGCCCGTTTTTATCTTCACGGCTAATAATTAATACTTCTACTTCGTCTCCTAATTTCAAATCCGGAGTGTCACGGAATTCGCTAAGAGGTACCATTCCATCAGATTTGAATCCGATGTTCAACACTACATCACGGTCAGTGATCCCTACTACAGTTCCAGAGATGATCTCGTTGGAAGTTGGTGAGGTCATGGTAGTGTCATACATAGCAGCCATCTGCTCGCGCTCTGCAGCACTGTAGATGTTGCCACGGCCAGTGTCATCCCAGTTAAAAGCACTGGGGTCGGGAGTTGCGAACTGAATCGCCTTACCTGAGTTTTTTTCGTTTTTTTCAGACATTCATAAATTTCCTTTCTTACCCTTGTTCGGGCGGCTGCAAAGGTAAAGGAATTATTTTCAAATCCAACCTATTTGAAAATCATGGTTTTATAAGCTTTCTGAAGGAAGGATTAGCTGAAGCCTGCTATAAGTTTTAACCACGCTACAAATAAAAAAAGCCCACTCTGAGGAGTAGGCTTTTATGGTTGTTTTGGTGATTATTTGGATGAATCGGCAGGTGCAGGCGTTGAGGATGCCGGCTGCTGAGCTGCCGGCTGTTGAGCTGCCGGTGCTGGAACCGCAGGTAGATCTTGGATCTTCTCTTGTAGTTTGGAGCGAGTAGTACCTGCTTCTGTGGCTTCATCTCTTGGAATCCAGATGTTGATGGCCATTGACAACACAAATAATACAATAGCGAGTGTCCATGTCATGCGTTCAACCAAGTCGTTGGTTTTTTTGACACCCATGATTTGACTTCCACCGCTAAAGTTCGAGGCTAATCCGCCTCCTTTAGGTTTCTGTATCAAAACAACTAGGATCAGGAGAACACAAACGATGGCGATGAGTATGGTAATGAAGGTTAGCATCAGATTTTGGTTTTCAGTTCTTGGATTTTGGCGGCAAATAAAAGCGTTTTGTCAGGAAACTGCAAAAGCAACTTTTCATAAACTGCTAATGCTCGCTTCCATTCTTCCTGACTTTCGTAAATTTTAGCGAGTGTTTCAGAGACTGGTATGAGGTTTTCGTCTAAGCTATCTTTCGCGATTTGCTGCAGATTAAAGCTGTTTTTCTCTCCACTTTCGGCTTTTTTAACCCTGTCAAGTGCCTCTTTTTGCAGACTAGGGCCGGCCGTTTCATCCAGCTTTAAATATTCTGCATTCATGTGCTCCTGATACAACTTTTCCAATGGGTCATTGGCGTTAATGGCCTGTTCCGGAGCTGTTACGGCTTCTTGAATATTAGCATCCGCTTCCGAAGATTGGTCAATTACTTGTGTTCTTCTCTCCTGAATCCAACTCAACCATTGGGCGAAAGTCATTTCAGGATTGCTCCCTATTGGTTCTTCCAGGAGGGTTATTTGGTCTTTTTCGGTAATTGGTGCTTCTTCTGAAGTTACATCGTGCTCAACTGATGCGATGTCATTATCTGGATGATGAGTCTGAAATTCTTCTAATTTAACCTCAACTCCAGATTCAATCTGCTCCTCTGCTTCTAGGCTTCTAAAGTTTGTGTTTTCTTGATTTTCTGCCTGATTAGTTCCAACTTGATCGGGTTCTTCTTCTTCACCAATTTGCTCGATAGCAACTTCGTGGACAATGGTTAATCCAGGTTCAAGTTGAATCTCCGCTTCAATTGTATTAGATGCGGACTTAGTAATTTCTTCGAAAATCTCCAGTTCAGGTTCAGCCTCAATAACGTTCTCTACTTCACTCGAAGCTGATTCTGCAATTGGATGATCAATCGTTAGTTCAGGTTCAGGCTCAATAACGTTCTCTACTTCACTCGAAGCATACTCTTCAACTGATTGATTAATAGCCAGTTCTTGTTCAGATTGAATGATTTTTTCCACCTCGCTATCTTGGTTAATAGCGATTTCATGGACAACATTGGAAATACTAGCATGCTCATTTTCCATGGGTAACGGATCAGAAATTGCAGCAAGATCATCCCATAAAAACAATTCTTCAGGTGCTAAAGCCACCACTTTTCGTTGCTGTGCGTCTAAAAGAAGGTGTTTGTTATGTTTGTAAATCCTCCATAAACAAACCTGCAAAGCAGTAAATGCGGGGTAAGTTGCTGCCAATTGTTGTAGCAATATCACCTGTTCCGGATTTACCTCCTTTGGATGACTCAACCAGTATTTCAATTCTTGCTGTTGCATCTTACCAGTTGATGAAGGTGCGGTTAAAGATATCGTCAACGAGTTGCTTGGTGATTTCGTCGATGAGCTGGTTTTCTACTTCTGCCAGGGTAGGTCGTGTAAAGTCAGCGAATCTGCTGAATTCTTGTTCGTAATTTTGTTTTGGATCTTTGGCATTAACAAAGCTGACTTTAACCCTGATAGTCAGTCGGTTAACAGAGGTTCTTTCTCCCGCCACTACAGACGATGGCGCTACGGTGTAACCCACAATGGCGCCTTCGAAATGAGCATCTCCTGCATTAGGAACCATCGATAACCTGGTCTCTGTCAAGATTTTATTTCTCATCTTATCAGAAAGCACTTGAGCCAGCTGTGGTGCTACAAATTCGGCATTGTTGGGGAATTGAATCACCGAAAAGGTTTTCATTTCCGGAGAAATTGAAGCACCACTTAAACTGTATATGCCACAAGAATTCAATAAAAAAGCAAGAACTCCCAGAATGCATACTTTAATCCAAGCCATACTCTTTGATTTTACGGTAAAGGGTGCGCTCCGAGATTCCTAATTCTAGCGAGGCTTGTTTTCTTCTGCCTCCGTGTTTTTGCAAAGCTGAAAGAATCATTCTCTTTTCTACCTCATCAAGAGAAAGGTTTTCATCTACTTCTTGTATTTGTTCACTATGGTTAGAAGCTGGTTGAATGCTGTAGGTAGTTAAGGCTTGAGTAACGGGATAGCCTCCGGATTCCAACGCTAATGGTTTGTTTTCTGTATGTCGGTCACGCAGGATTAATGAAGGATTTTCACTTTTTACTGGAACTGTTATTCCATTAATAAGCCCTCCGACTACCTCTTTCAAGTTTTCCATCTCCACTTTCAGCTTAAGAATGGCCTCTTTCATGAGGTTAATGTCCTGACTTTCGAACACATTATCCTCTTCTGTATGAAGAGCCATGGGCATTCTTCTGGGAATTTTAGGTAGGTAATTCAGGATGGCAGTACCGGCAATGTGCCGGCTGGTTTCTAACACCGACATTTGTTCGGTTACATTTCTTAGCTGGCGGATGTTTCCGGGCCAAGGATATTCAGTAAGAAAATGTCGTGCGTCATCGTCCAAGGTGAGTGGCTGAGTGCGATATTTTTCAGCAAAGTCATTAGAGAATTTCCTGAAAAGCAGGTAGATATCCTCTTTCCTTTCACGTAACGGTGGAATGATAATCGTAACGGTATTGAGTCTGTAATAAAGGTCTTCTCTAAACTTGTTTTTTGAAATGGCGGTATGCAAGTCTGCGTTGGTAGCGGCAATTACTCGCACATCTGATTTATGGACTTGTGAAGAACCTACACGAATGTATTCGCCGGTTTCGAGTAATCTTAGCAAGCGAGCTTGGGTACCGACGGGCATTTCACCTACTTCATCCAGGAAGATGGTGCCTCCGTTTACTGTTTCGAAATAGCCTTTTCGTGCGTCGTGAGCACCGGTAAAGGAGCCTTTTTCATGTCCAAAAAGCTCTGAGTCGATGGTGCCTTCCGGAATAGCTCCGCAGTTTACTGCTATAAATTTGTTGTGCTTGCGAGAGCTTAGCTGGTGGATGATTTGAGAAAACACTTCCTTACCTACACCGCTTTCGCCCCAAATGAGGACAGAAATATCCGTTGGCGCAACCTGGATGGCTGTGCTGATGGCTCTGTTGAGGGCACTGGAATGCCCAATAATGCCAAAACGTTGTTTAACGCTCGAAATATCCATTATACGATTCTGCCAATCAGTGTAGCCTGGGTGCAGGATTCAACTAATACTTGTACGTAATCGCCTTTTTTGGAATTGCCTTTGGGGAAGACAACCATTTTGTTTTGACTATTTCTGCCACAATGGTCTTCAGCTGTCTTTTTACTTGGTCCTTCTACGAGTACTTCGAAGACTTTTCCCACATCTTTTTGGTTGCTGGCCAATGATAAACGATGCTGTACTTCGATGATTTCTGACAAGCGACGGCTTTTCACGTCTTCCGGAATATCGTCTTCATACTTGCGGGCTGCTAAAGTTCCCGGACGCTCGCTGTACTTGAACATATAGGAAAAATCGTATTGCGAAAACTCCATGATGCTTAAGGTATCCTGATGTTGTGCTTCTGTTTCGCCGCAGAAACCCGCGATGATGTCTGAGGTGATGGCGCAATCAGGAAGAATGGTTCTGATACTTCTGATTTTATCCATATACCATTCACGGGTATAAGTACGGTTCATTCGACGAAGTACTTCCGTGTTTCCTGCCTGAACGGGCAAGTGAATACACTTGCAAATATTCGGGAAGCGAGCCATGGTATGAAGTACCTCGTCGGTGATGTCTTTTGGGTGAGAAGTGGAGAAGCGAATACGAAGCGAAGGCTCTATTCTGGCGCACATTTCCAATAGATTAGCAAAGTTCACGGGTGCTGAACCTTCTTCCTCCCAGTGGAAACTATCCACGTTTTGGCCAAGGAGGGTTACTTCTTTGTAGCCTTGGTTCACCAAATCCTGGATTTCTCTAACAATAGTTCGTGGATCACGACTTCTTTCTCTGCCTCTGGTAAAGGGAACCACGCAGAACGAGCACATATTGTCGCAGCCGCGCATGATGGTAACAAAAGCAAGCACACCATTTCCGCCCAACCGAACAGGCGAAATATCCGCGTAGGTTTCTTCTCTGGATAGTAAAACGTTTACCGCTTTCTGTCCGCCTCCGGTCTGCTCCAGCAAGTTGGGAATGTCTTTGTAGGCATCCGGTCCAACCACCATGTCCACTAACTTTTCCTCATCAAGCAGCTTGGCTTTCAGGCGTTCTGCCATACAGCCGAGTACGCCAATGACCATGTTGGGGTTTTTGGCTTTAGCTTGCCTGAAGACACTTAGTCTTCCGCGTACTTTTTGTTCGGCGTTATCTCGAATTGAACAGGTATTGATGAAAACCACATCAGCGTCTTCCAACTGAGGGGTGGTAGCGAAGCCCATGTCTGTCATGATGGAGGCTACAATCTCGCTGTCTGAGAAATTCATCTGACAGCCATAGCTCTCTAAATAGAGCTTCTTGCCTGTTTCTTTGATTTCTGGTTGAAGTAAAACTTCACCTTGACGCTCTTCGTCGTGAATTTTACTGAATACGTTTCCGGAAAATTGATTGCTGCTCATAATCAGGCAGCGAAATTACAAATAAAATGAGGGGTTGTGACAAAATGTCAGGATATTGATAGGATAAAGCCTAATCCTTACTAGCTCAGTAAACTGCGACTAACTTTTCAAGCTTTTGTTGGAGAGAAGGAGAAGCTTGGAGCAGAGGAAGGCGGCAATCGGAACCGCAGATGCCAAGAATCTTCATCAACATTTTAATTCCGGCAGGATTTCCTTCTTCAAATAGTGCTTCTATCAGTTTTAATAAACGATAATGTTGAGTGGAAGCTACATGAAAATTTCCGTCAAGTCCTGCTTGAACTAAGTTTTTTACCGCCCCAGGCATGGCATTCGCCATTACGGATATCAGTCCGTCAGCGCCAATGGCGAGAAGTGGGAGGGTAAGGAGGTCATCGCCTGAAATTACTAAAAATCCATCCTGACGTTCTTGAATCAAGTGCATGGATTGAACTAAATCTCCGGATGCCTCTTTTATTCCAATTACGTTTTTAAAATCTCTTGCAATTCTAAGGGTGGTAGCCGCTGAAAGGTTCGATGCTGTTCTCGATGGAACGTTGTACAAGATTATTGGAAGCGGGCTGGCCTCGGCCAAGGCTGCATAATGTTGGTAGAGTCCTTCCTGGGTAGGACGATTGTAGTAAGGAGAAACTGAAAGTACTGCGGAAACTTCTTGGGGCAATTGACGAATAGATTGAACTAGCTCGACAGTGTTGTTTCCACCTAAGCCTGCGACTACCGGCACTTTATTGTGGCAAACCTCGAGTACTACTTCGAGCACTAGCTTTTTTTCAGCAGCTGTGAGGGTAGAGGTTTCTGCGGTTGTCCCCAGTGCAACCAGGTAATCGATTCCGCCTTGAATCACATGTTCAGTAATACGTTGAAGTGCCTGAATGTCAACTTGATTGTCGTCATTGAAAGGGGTAACCAGGGCTACGCCTGCGCCTCTGAACGTGTTATTTTCCGGCATGTCCAATTTTTCTGAGGTAATGGTCGAATTGTAAAATTAGGTCTTCCATCCGACTTTCCGGATTGGAAAGCATGATTTCAAAGCGTTCTTCTGCTTTTTTATGCCAAACGCCGGCTCTACACCTTGCATGCGACATGGCAGATAGGTATTGTAGAGGTGCTAGGTAATCGGCGTCAAGATTGAGCAACAGGTCAAACTCATTCGAGAGGAAATCATCGATGTAGTCGCCGTGCGGATGTTTCAAGATATTTAAGTCTTTCTTGCAGAGGATAATACGACTAGGTGTTTTCTCAGGTACTCCGGTTGGCGGTAATTTAGGCAGATTGATGTAACCTACTTCCTGAACGGTTTTCCCTTCTTGCCTCAACTGTGCTATGAACTGATTGATGCTGGCCTCATGTATGCTTGACCAAGGGTAAATAATTCCGATTTCTTTGGCGTCGTTAAGGTTCATGAACTTCCGCTCTGTTTTTACAAACAGCGGATACTTCTTTCTAATTCGCTTCCAAAGTAGATTGAAATTTTCCTTGAGTTTAGCCATGAATCATTCGTTCAAAGTCGTCTTCACTGATAATCGGCACTTGCAACTTTTGAGCCTTCTCCAATTTAGAAGGGCCCATATTATCACCGGCAATTAAATAGTCGGTTTTGCTGCTTATTCCGGATAAAACTACTCCGCCATGTTGCTCTATCAAGGCTTTGAGTTGTTCGCGTTCATAACGAATAAAAACGCCACTCACCACGAATTTCTTTCCATTCAAAGCATTGGAAATGATTTCATTGCCAGTGCTTTCTTCAACCAACTGTAATCCAGATTTTCTAAGGCGTTCAATCAGTTGACGATGTTCTTCTTTCGAAAACCATTGTACCACTTGTTCTGCAATTTTTTCTCCTACTTCATCAACCGCAGTGAGTGCTTCTATGCTTGCAGTGGCTAGTTCATCCATCGATTTGAAATGCTTTACTAACTTCTTAGCCACGGTTTCGCCCACCATTCTGATGCCGAGAGCGAACAATAAGCGGTGAAAGGGCTGCTGCCTGGAAGCTTCAATACCTTGGACTAAGTTGGTGGCAGACTTTGGAGCCATTCGGTCTAACTGGAGAATTTGCTCTATTTGAAGGTCATACAAATCAGCAACGTCCCGCACCAATTCTGCTTTTATGAGCAAGTCTAAGGTTTCCCGACCAAGACTTTCGATGTCCATGGCCTTGCGGCCTACGTAATGCTCAAGCTTTCCCAACAGTTGGGGTGGACAATGGTCTTGATTCAAGCAGTAGGTAATGGCTTCGCCTTCTTTCCTAAATAAAGGTTGGCTGCATTCCGGACAATTGGACGGAAAGGTGAGTTTTGGAGCGTTTGCAATACGTTTTTCTTGAACAACGCCGGTAATTTTTGGAATAATTTCTCCGCCTTTCTCAATGGACACGGTATCTAACTCATGCAAATCAAGTCGGAGCACTTCATCTTCATTATATAAACTGGCTCTTTTTACCGTGGTACCTGCCAAAAGCACGGGTTCCAGGTTGGCAACCGGGGTAACTGCTCCTGTCCTTCCAACTTGATAGGTAATGCCTGCAATTCGGGTAAAAGCGGTTTGAGCGGGGTATTTGTAGGCAATGGCCCAACGAGGAATTTTTGCAGTGAATCCTGCTTCTTGCTGGTCAGCAAGTTTATCCACTTTGATTACGGCTCCATCAATATCAAATCCTAGGCTTTCACGACTTTCTTCTATTTTCTTAATAAAATCAAGCACTTCCAAGATAGTTCCTGGCTTCATGGTATTGCTGGAAGTGATAAAGCCCCATTGTGCGGCAAGTTTCAAACTTTCATAGTGGCTTTCTGCGACAGGTTTTGCGGAAGCAATGCCATAAAACACTATTGACAACTTTCTCTTGGCCACTTCTCTGGAATCTAAAAGCTTTAAACTTCCCGAGGCGAAGTTTCTTGGATTAGCAAAGGGCGCTTCGTTGTTGGCTCGTCGCTGTTCATTCACAGAATCGAAATCTGCTCTTGCAGCGAAAACTTCTCCCCGAATTTCAAAGAATTCCGGCCATCCTTCGCCCTGTAGCTGGAGTGGGACGGTTGGAATGGTTTTAATATTGGCAGTGATGTCATCACCTTGCACTCCATCTCCTCTGGTGAGTGCACGCTCAAGCTGTCCATTTCGGTAACTCAAGCTTACTGCTGCTCCATCAAACTTGAGTTCAGCGGTGTACAAAACGGACTCTTTCCCTAACGTTTTTTTTACTCGCTGGTCGAATTCGAGCAATTCTCCTTCGGAATAGGTGTTGCCCAAACTGTAAAGTGGGTAAGTATGGGGAAAGGAGTTGAACTTGTCGATAGGAACTTCTCCAACGCGCTTGGTTGGAGAATAAGAAAGTACTAATTCAGGGTGAAGAGCTTCTAAAGATTCTAGTTCTTTCAATAGTAAATCAAAATCCTGATCAGATATAACTGGCTCATTCAACACATAATAGCGATGATTATGTTCATTGATACTTTTGGTAAGTGCTTCAATTTTTTCTTTTACCGACATACTGTTTTAGAGAGAGATTGAACCTTGAAAGACCGTTTCAACCGGACCTTTCAGCCAAACATCATGAAAATGTCCGGAACTTTCTGCGATAAAGTGAACTTCCAATTGGCCGCCGAGTGTGTCAATTACCCAATGTTGGGGTCCTGTTTGTTCTTTTTTCCAGGATAAGGCTATGGCTACTGCGGTGACTCCGGTTCCGCAACTTTCGGTTTCATTTTCTACACCTCGCTCATAGGTCCGTACTTTCACCCGATTGGGTTCAATAGGTTGAATGAAATTAACATTGGTGCCTTTTTCTTTGAATCGCGCATTGTATCGAATGGCTTTTCCTTGTTGATAAACCTCAAAACGGTCTAAGTCTTCTACTTGCAGGATGAAGTGTGGACTTCCGGTGTCTAGAAAAATACCTCCGTCGATTCGACTGATTTCCTTCACTTCTTTCATTAAAATGCGAAATTCTCCGTCAGGTTCTAAGGCCCCAACATGAGGACCATCAGGTGCTAAAAATGTTACTGAATCGCCGGTCCAGATGCCAAGTTCGCGGGTGAAAGCCAAGGCACAACGTCCACCATTGCCGCACATACTGCCAATTTTTCCGTCGGAGTTGTAATACACCATTTCGAACTCATAAGCTTCATGATTTTGGATGAGAATCAGTCCATCAGCTCCTATTCCATAATGACGGTCACATAGCTTCTTGTATGGCTCAGGGGCATGATGTGGAAGCTTTTTATCACGATTGTCAATCAGGATAAAATCGTTTCCAGTTCCATGGGATTTGGTAAAATTGAAATTCATCTGCGTTAAGAAGTCCTTAAATGTTAAAATCGGTCAACCAAAATTGCAATGCTTGCGTTAGCCTTGTGTGACAAATTTACAGTCTTTCTAAACGGCATTCTTTTTGAAAAATGCAAAACATCAAAACACTTAGCATGAAGAAGAACATTGGGATTTTTCTCCTGGCTTTGGCCGGAGGTGCCGCAGGCGCTGGCCTTGTGAGCTTTTTTACTGGTGGAAAAACCGTAGTTGTTAATGAAACGGGTCAGCCACTTAGTCTGACAAGTTTTCCGAGCAACATCATGGAACACCCCAATTTCGTGACTACTTCTGCTCAGGTAACCCCTGCAGTAGTTCACATTAAAACCAAATCTTCAGGTGGTCAATCTTCCGATGAGGAAAGCCGCTCTTTTGATCCATTCAAGGATTTCTTTGGCGGTGGAGATATGTTTCGACGTGGTCCACAAGAAGGTTCCGGCTCTGGGGTGATCATCAAAAGTGATGGTTATATCATTACCAACAACCACGTGATTGAAGGTGCAGATAAAATTGAAGTCGTCCTCAACGACAAACGCTCTTACAACGCTACTTTAGTTGGAACGGACAAATCCACTGATATTGCTTTAATTAAAATTGAAGAAGACAATCTTCCTACTGTGAAATACGGCAATTCCGACAACGTTCAAGTTGGAGAATGGGTACTCGCTGTTGGGAATCCTTTCAACCTTACTTCAACCGTAACAGCCGGAATTGTAAGTGCTAAGGCAAGAAACATTGGAATTTTCCGTGGGGGCGCCAATGTGGAGTCCTTTATTCAAACCGATGCAGCTGTAAACCCCGGGAACTCAGGTGGCGCTTTAGTAAGCGTGACTGGTGAATTGGTAGGCATCAATACTGCCATTGCTTCTCAAACTGGTTCTTTCGCCGGATATTCTTTTGCAGTACCTATCAACCTTGCGAAAAAAGTAGTTGAGGATTTAATGACTTATGGCAATGTGCAGCGTGGATTCTTGGGTGTACAAATTATGGATGTTAATTCCGATTTAGCCGAAAAGGAAGGTTTGAAAACCATTTCCGGGGTGTTTGTTCAAGATTACTCCCCGAACAGTGCTGCTGAAGAAGCAGGCATCAAAAAGGGCGATGTGATTGTGGGCGTCTCAGGAAAAGAAGTGAAATCCACGCCAGAATTGCAGGAAATCATTGGCCGCAAACGTCCGGGTGATAAGGTAGAAATTAAAGTAAATCGTGATGGAAGCATGAAAACTTTCATGGTAACCCTCCGCGATGGCGAAGGCAAAACTGGAATCACGAAGAAAGAATCTGTTGAAACTGTAAACGTTTTAGGTGGAGAATTTGAAAGCCTTTCTTCCAAAGAATTAAAGAGCTTGAAACTCAATAATGGCTTGAAAGTTAAGAAGTTGAATCCTGGTAAATTACGTGAAGCTGGAGTACGTGAAGGATTCATTATCACCAAATTTGATGATGTAGCCATCAGCTCTGCGAAAGATCTTGCTAACGCTATCAAGAGCAAATCAGGTGGCGTGCTCATTGAGGGGGTTTACCCCAATGGTTCAAAAGCTTATTATGGCTTTGGCCTTTAATCATACAGCCTAAGGAAGCAACCCTTAACTTCGCTTACAATGCGTATTAAAGCCTGTTTCCTATTTATTCTGATTTTAATCATGCGGCAGCCTGTGGATGTACAGGCTGCCGTTTTGTTGATACCGATGGATAAATCCCAAACCAATCATCTTAAGAGTTATGGATTGGCGTATTGGGCTTTGACCAAAGGAGTGGAAGTCAACTGGATGCTGAATTACCGTGGTGGTAGTTTTTCCATGACCCACAATGTGCTGATTGAGCGCGAGTGTCGCATTCGTGGAATTGGGTTTGAAGTGCTTCCCGATGCAAGATTCCAAGCCATTCGCGAGGAGATAGCCGACCCTGCCGCCAATATGGATATCGTGAAGCTAGAGAAGCCTCCTAAAATTGCGGTTTACTCTCCTAAAACCAAGCAACCTTGGGACGATGCAGTAACCTTGGTGTTAACCTATGCCGAAATTCCCTATGAGGTTGTTTTCGATGATGAAGTGTTGCAGAACAAGCTTGCCCTTTATGATTGGTTGCACTTGCACCATGAAGATTTTTCTGGTCAATACGGAAAATTCTGGGCTTCATTTGCCAATGCTGCTTGGTACCGCAACGAGGTTAAAGAAGCTGAAAGCACGGCTAAGAAACATGGTTTCGCTAAGGTTTCCCAGCTCAAGTTGGCGGTAGTGAAACGTATTCGTGAATTCGTATCTGGTGGTGGTTTTCTCTTCGCCATGTGCTCGGCTACTGACACTTACGATATCGCTTTAGCTGCGGATGGAGTGGATATTTGTGAAAGCATGTTCGATGGAGACGGTTCTGATCCTCAGGCACAAAGCAAGCTGAACTTCAATAACTGCTTTGCGTTTCATAACTTTCGTTTAAGCCGAAATCCCTACGAATATGAGTATTCCGATATCGACATGACCAATCAACGCATGGGTGTAACGGAAAAAAATGACTTCTTCACTTTGTTCGATTTTTCTGCTAAATGGGATCCTATTCCTTCAATGTTGTGTCAGTCCCATGAGCAGGTGATCAAAGGATTTATGGGTCAGACTACTTCTTTTAAAAAGAACTTGCTCAAACCGAATGTCTTAGTGATGGGTGAATACAAGCCTAAATCTGAGGCTCGATACATTCACGGCGAATTCGGAAAAGGAACTTGGACGTTTTACGGCGGCCACGATCCGGAAGATTACCAGCATTTGGTAGAAGAGCCGCCTACTGATTTGAATCTTTACCCCAACTCACCGGGCTACCGATTGATATTGAACAACATCCTGTTCCCGGCAGCCAAGAAGAAAGAGCAAAAAACTTAGTTGGCCATCTGCTCTAGTAGCGGATATAGAAAATGGGTTTCAAATCCGCGCTGTTGCAGCGTGCTAAGCACGGCAGCTTTCAATTTGAGCCCACTTTTTTTGCGCGCATGTTGCTTCCAAAGTGTTTCTATTTGATTTTTCAAATCTGCTAAGTATTCTTCCTCATCTATTTCTTTCATGGCTTCCCGAATACAGGGTGCTGAAATCTGCCTTTGTAATAATCCATTCCTGATTTTTAATCTTCCCCAGCCGTTGATTCTTCGTTTTCCTCTAACATAAGCAGAAGCATAGCGTTGGTCGTCCACGAAACCCATTGAAATAAGCGTGACCAGGATTTCATCCGCAACTTCTTCTTTAACTTCCCATTCTCTTAGTTTTTTCAGCACTTCAAACTGGCAGTGCTCCCTACTTGCACAATAATCCGCAGCTTTTCTCAGGTACAGCGATTTGATTTCGGCTTCCATTCGGTCTAAATTTACGCCCTATGCAGGAAGGCATCAATCTTAATCCCGAAGAATTAACCCACGTGTTACAGGCAACCTTCCACGGAACTTGCCCTTCGGCTACTTTGCAACACATTGCCTATGACAGTCGAAAACTGGTTTTTCCTGCGGAAACGCTCTTCTTGGCATTAAAAGGAGACCAAAGAGACGGACATGGCTTTATACTCGATGCTTGGAAAAAAGGCGTACGCAGCTTTGTGGTGCAACATTGGGATGATTGTTTTCCGCCGGCGGCCTATTGGGTGGTTTCGGATGTTTTGAAGGCGTTTCAACGACTAGCAGCCAACATTCGCACTCAATACAAAGGTTTAGTCATTGGCATCACCGGCAGCAATGGAAAAACCACAGTCAAAGAATGGCTTTTTCAATTGCTTCATGCGGATGCGGAAATATACAGAAGTCCGAAAAGCTACAACAGCCAGCTTGGTGTTCCTCTCTCTGTGATAGGGCTTCAGCCACACTCACAACTCGCCATCCTTGAAGCAGGCATTTCCCAACCGGGAGAAATGTCGATTCTTAAGTCCATCATTCAGCCCGATTGGGGCGTCATGACTACACTTGGCGCTGCTCATGGTGAGCATTTCTCCAGTGATCAAGACAAGCTACTTGAAAAAGCCAACCTGTTTCAAGGTGTTAAAAAACTCTTTTATCCCCTTGATCACGAGCTCATTCACACCTTGTTTTCAAAGGGCAATAATCAAGTGGATAGTCCCGAGTTGCTTACTTGGAGTTTAAATGATACTTCAGCAACGTTAGCTTTATTAACCATTAAGCCATTTGGCTCTATTTGGAAACTTAAAGTTCGGTATAAAGCCCAGGAGTTTGATGTGCCTGTGCCATTTACAGACCGAGCTTCGCTTAGCAATGCGTTGTGTGCTGCCCTTGTAGCGGTTGAATGGACGAGGCAACCTGCCATCATTTTTGACCGATTGGCTGCTTTAACGCCGGTTGCCATGCGTATGGAAATGAAAGAAGGCATCCATCAAACCCGCTTACTCAACGACGCTTGGAGCCTCGATCTTTCTTCTTTACAAATTGCCTTGGATCATTTATCCTCCCAACACGATAAAAAGCGAAAAACAGTTATTCTATCCGACTTTAAACAAGGGGAACTCCGAGGTGATGCGCTTTATCAAAAAGTTGCGGGCTTGCTTCAGAAGTTTCAAATCGATCGTTTGATTGGCATTGGCCCAGAAATCTCTTTTCATGCGGCGGCATTCCACGGCTTCGAAACTCATTTTTTTCAGAGTACTCGCAACTTTTTAAAAGTAGCACCGGAGTTGAGTTTTTCACAGGAATCAATTTTAATAAAAGGTGCAAGAGCCTTCGGTTTTGAAGAGATTGAAAAATTCTTCACTCGTCAGCGTCATCGTACGGTATTAGAGATAGACTTAGACGCTCTCATTCATAACTACAAGGTTTACAGAAGTTTACTAAAATCCTCTGTAAAACTGATGGTGATGGTAAAAGCATTTTCGTATGGTTCTGGGATTTCTGAGGTTGCGAAATTGATGCAATTTCATCAAGCCGATTACCTCACGGTTGCCTATCCGGATGAAGGGGTATTGCTTCGTCAGGCTGGAATTCACTTGCCCATCATGGTCATGAATACCGATGCAGATAGCTTTGATAGTTGTTTTAACTGGCAACTAGAACCTGAAATCTATAGCATTGGTATTCTGAAAGCATTGATTGACCGCATTCAAGAACGGGAAGAAGAGAAGAAGGTGGGAATACATCTAAGCTTCGACACCGGTATGAATCGCTTAGGTTTGAATGAAGTAGAAGTCGATGATTTATTGATTCTATTAAAAATGGAACCCCGCCTCGAAGTGCGCTCGGTTTACACTCATTTGGTTGCTTCTGATGAAGCCTTGCACAGGGAATTTACGCTAAGTCAAATAAGTCGTTTTCAACATTGTGCCGATAAAATCTCCCGAGGCCTCGGTTATCATCCTTTGAGACATGTTTTAAACAGCGCAGGAATTCCGGCATTTCCAGAGGCACATTTAGACATGGTTCGCCTGGGAATTGGCTTATATGGATTTGAAGGTTCAGGAATCCTGGGTGATAAACTCAAGCCTGTTAGTTGCCTGAAAACGGTAGTTTCTCAGGTGAGAAAGGTGAAAAAAGGAGAAAGTGTTGGGTACAGTAGAAAAGGGGTGGTGCATTCGGATAGCGAAATTGCCACTCTTGCTGTGGGATATGCCGATGGTGTAAGCAGAAGCTTTGGCAATGGAGCTGTTTCGTTTTTCATAAAAGGACGTCAAGTTCCCACCATTGGCAATATCTGTATGGATATGTGCATGGTAGATGTTACCGATTTGGAAGTGAAGGAAGGAGATGAAGTAGAAATCTTTGGTCCTAACAATCCCATTGCACCTATCGCAGAAGCAATTGGAACGATACCTTATGAATTGCTTACCAACGTTTCTCAACGAGTTAAACGGGTATATCTGAAAGATTAAGTCCATCATTGCGGACAATAATATCTATATTTGAAACTCAGAACCATAACATGCCGATTTACCACTCTGCAGGCGTATTTCCGCAAAAACGCCACACTGTTTACCGCAAACCCGATGGTGGTTTGTACGCGGAAGAGCTCGTTTCAACGGAAGGCTTTTCCAGTGTTTATTCCCTTGTTTATCATGCGCATCCACCCACGCTAGTTAAGGCTATTCAAGAAGCTTACTCTGTAGCGCCACAGGTGGTAGTGGAGAAACATTTGAAGCACAGAAGCTTGCTGGGCTTCAAGATTAAACCGGAAGCTGACTATCTCAAGAGCAGAAAAGCGGTCTTAGTTAACAACGACCTGCATGTAGTACTTGCTGCTCCTCAGCAATCAACGCCGTATTTCTATAAGAATGCCGATGCCGATGAACTGGTTTTTATTCATGAAGGTTCGGGAAAGCTTAAAACCATGTATGGCAAACTTGATTTTGCCTATGGAGATTACCTGGTTATTCCTAGAGGTACTATTTATCAGATGGAGTTTGATACTCCCGACAATAGACTGCTCATCATCGAGTCTTTTAGCCCCATCATGACACCAAAGCGCTACCGCAATCACTTCGGTCAGCTGCTGGAACACTCTCCTTTCTGTGAACGTGACATTCGTCGTCCTGAAGGATTGGAGACTTTTGACGAAAAAGGAGAGTTCCTTATCAACATCAAAAAGCAAGGCATGATGTATCCTTACATTTATGCTACTCATCCGTTCGATGTTATTGGTTGGGACGGATATCATTATCCCTGGGCATTTTCCATTCACAACTTCGAACCTATAACCGGAAGGGTACACCAACCACCACCGGTACATCAAACTTTTGAAGCACACAACTTTGTAGTCTGTTCGTTTGTACCAAGGTTGTATGATTATCATCCGGAAGCAGTTCCTGCTCCTTACAACCACAGCAACATCGACTCTGACGAAATTCTCTACTATGTGGACGGCGATTTCATGAGTCGTAAACATGTGGAAAGAGGCATGATTACCTTACATCCCGGCGGAATTCCGCATGGACCTCACCCCGGAACGGTTGAAAAATCAATCGGTGCTAAAGAAACCAAAGAGTTGGCGGTCATGATTGATCCTTTCCGCCCTCTTCAACTCACCCAATACGCGCTCGAAATCGAAGATGAGTCGTATTACCAATCCTGGCTAGGCTAAATCAATCAACCATGAATACTTTAACCCAAGACGCAGTGGCTACAGAGGTGGATTTTCTACCACTCAATGGGACCGACTACATCGAGTTTTATGTCGGGAACGCCAAACAAAGTGCTTACTATTATCAAACAGCTTTTGGTTACGAACTAGTGGCTTATGCCGGACCCGAAACCGGGGTCCGAGATCGCTCTTCTTATGTGCTTCAACAAAATAAAGTACGTCTGATGCTCACTACTTCCCTCTATCCTGATTCTGAAATTTCAGAGCATGTAAAAAAACATGGTGATGGTGTGAAGGTTCTCGCTATTTGGGTTGACGACGCTCGCAAGTCTTTCGAAGAAACCACCAAAAGAGGCGCTGTTGCAGTAGAAGCTCCTAAGGTATTGAAAGATGAACATGGAGAAGTTGTGGTAGCCTCCATCAAAACCTATGGTGATACCATCCACACTTTTGTTGAAAGAAAAAACTATCACGGTGCTTTTATGCCCGGCTTCCAACCGAGAAAAAGCTTAATTCCTATTACTCCGGTAGGCCTGAAGCATGTTGACCATTGCGTTGGCAATGTAGGTTGGGGAGAAATGAACACCTGGGTCGATTTCTATGAAAATGTAATGGGCTTTAAGCTGTTGGTGACTTTCGATGACAAAGACATTTCAACAGAATATTCTGCTTTAATGAGTAAAGTGGTATCAAATGGAAATGGCTACATCAAGTTTCCAATCAACGAGCCTGCTGAAGGAAAGAAAAAATCTCAGATCGAAGAATATATTGAGTTTTATCATGGGTCAGGTGTTCAGCACATCGCCATTGAAACCGATAACATTCTTCATACAGTAGGTGAGTTACGCAAACGAGGAGTTGAATTTCTCTATGTACCTGAAACCTATTACGACGATTTAAAGGAACGTGTAGGGATGATTGATGAAGATATTGAAGCACTGAAAGCGCTCAATATCCTGGTTGATCGGGATGAAGAAGGATATTTGCTTCAAATTTTTACCAAACCGGTAGAAGATCGTCCAACTTTGTTTTACGAAATCATTCAGCGTAAAGGAGCACGTTCATTCGGAAAAGGTAACTTCAAAGCGCTTTTTGAGTCTATCGAACGCGAACAAGAACTAAGAGGAAATCTATAATCTTTCTTTAAAAGCAAAAAAAAAGCCCGCAATTGCGGGCTTTTTTTTTGGGAAATCTCTATTGATTTAACCGAGGTATGCTTTCAGCATTTTGCTTCTTGAAGTGTGACGCAAGCGCTTCAACGCCTTGTCTTTAATCTGACGTACGCGCTCACGAGTAAGTTCAAATTTTTCACCGATATCTTCCAAAGACATGCTGTGATCCATTCCAATGCCGAAATAAAGCTTCACCACTTCTCTTTGGCGCTCAGTAAGCGTAGCTAAAGAACGGTCAATTTCATTGGCTAAAGACTCCTGCATCAAAATCGCATCTGATTTAGGAGCATCTTCGTTTACAAGAACATCGAGGAGCGTGTTTTCTTCACCTTGAACGAATGGAGCATCCATGGAAACATGGCGACCGGAGATGTTCATGGTACTTTCTACTTCATCTACTGTAACTTCCAACAAATCAGCGAGTTCTTCAACCGAAGGGTCACGCTCGTATTCTTGTTCAAGCTTAGAGAATGCCTTGCTAATCTTATTCAAAGAGCCAACTCGGTTGAGCGGTAAACGAACAATTCTCGAATGTTCAGCTAAGGCTTGAAGGATAGATTGACGAATCCACCATACGGCGTAAGAGATAAATTTAAATCCTCGGGTTTCGTCGAAACGCTTAGCAGCTTTGATAAGACCTAGGTTACCTTCATTGATAAGGTCACTGAGGGTAAGACCTTGATTTTGATACTGCTTGGCTACCGAAACTACGAATCGAAGGTTGGCTTTGGTCAGTTTTTCAAGAGCTCGTTGATCGCCTTCCCTAATCTTTCTCGCAAGAATTACTTCTTCTTCCGGAGTGATAAGGTCAACCTTGCCAATTTCCTGGAGGTATTTCTCCAAAGATTGACTTTCCCGGTTGGTAATGGATTTGGTTATCTTGAGTTGTCTCATGGGCGAAGCGTGTGGTTCCTTGTAGAATCACCATACTAATGAACATAGCATGGGCAAAGAAAGTTGCGAAGGTAGTAAAAAAAATATCCAAGATTTAGGAGTACTTAGAATCCTTTCCTAACTTTTCACGTTCATCGCTGTTGTTCTTGTTGTCATGCACCACGATTCCGAAGAAACTACTTTTACTTATTGGTCAGGCAGAGACGCATTAGCGCCTGTTCCATTACATGTTGCTTCTGCAGCAATCAAGCCTGTTGATAAGGGTAAAATAAAATCAGTAGCCTTAGAAACTGTTGAAAAACAGGCCAATCAGCAAATTAACATGCTAAAAAAACAGGCTGAGTTGATCATGCAACAGGTTCGTGAAATCGAAGAACGTGTTCGTATTGCAGCAGAAATCTATGCAGCCGATATTTCCTTCGAGCCTGTGATTGGCCATACTTACCACCTTTATGAAAGAAATGGAAAGCGTTCACTTTCCTTAGTTGGCCCCAAAGAATGGGGGAGAAGCAAAACCGCCGGACAGTTTATTGCAACGGTGAAACTCATGGCTGATCGTACTTGGGAGGTCTTGGACGTGGAAAAGCAGGAAAGTGGGGATGCCCTCTGAGGTAGTTGTAATTGGTGGTGGTGCTGCTGGTTTTTTCTCTGCCATTCAGATTGCAGAAAAGCTTCCTAGTGCGCAAGTCACTTTGATTGAAAAGAGTCAGAAGCTTTTATCCAAGGTTTTAATCTCCGGTGGTGGGAGATGCAATTTAACCCATGATTGTAGAGACTTCAAACAGTTGATTAAGAACTACCCACGCGGTCAGTCCTTTCTCAAGCCTTTATTCAAGAAGTTTGCAGTAAACGAAACCTTGGATTGGTTTCATCGAAATGGAGTAGCCACAAAATCTGAGGCCGATGGACGAATGTTCCCCCTCAGTAACTCCTCCCAGTCCGTAGCCGACTGCCTGTTAAAGGCAGCAAAAAGGCTCAATATTCAGGTTCAGTGTGGGGTTGCAGTTAAATCAGTTGTTAAAAACGCCAATGGTTTTGAACTTCACACCAATAAGGGTGTACTGAATGCATCTGAAGTAGTAGTGGCTGTAGGTGGTCAATCGGTTCGGCCTTGCCCTGATTTCTTAGAAGGGTTTGATTTACAAACTATAGACCCTGTACCATCACTTTTTACATTTAACTTACCGGAAAATCCACTCGTAGCATTAGCTGGTGTGAGTGTTCCGGAGGCGGAAATTTGGTTATCTGGTTTTTCAATACGTCGAACTGGCCCTGTTTTAATTACGCACTGGGGACTTAGCGGTCCAGCCACGCTCTGGTTATCAGCATTTGCTGCGCGCTGGTTAAAAGAAAAAAATTACGAAGCAGATGTTTATGTAAATTGGGTTAATCCATTATCAGAGCATGATATAAGAGAAGATTTTTCTGAAATGGAGCATCGATTTGCGCAAAGACAAATGGACAACCTTCCCCACTGGAATTTGCCGAAACGATTGTGGGAGTTTCTCCTAATTCAGTCGGAAATCAGTCCCCAGGCTAAATTGGGGGAGTTGAGTAAGAAGGCCAAAAACAAATTGATAGACCGTTTGGTAAGGTCTGAGTTGAAAATGAGTGGAAAAACCACTTTTAAAGAGGAATTTGTTACCGCAGGCGGTATCAGTGATGCTAACTTCGAGCCGGGTAGTTTGGAATGTAAACATCATCCGGGACTCTATTTTGCAGGCGAAGTTCTCGACATAGATGGCGTAACGGGAGGGTTTAACTTTCAGGCTGCCTGGACTACAGGATGGTCTGTAGCAGAACAAATCTTGAATCGTTATCGTGGCTCATGATCCTTATTCATCCCTGAGATTCAGGGATTTTCGTTTTTATCTCTCCGCAAGAGTTTTTAGCACCATTGGTACGCAAATTCAAGCTACTGTAGTAGGTTGGCAACTTTATGAACTTACCAAAGACCCGCTTTCCCTTGGTTTAATCGGGCTTACAGAAGCTATCCCCGCCATCGGGTTGTCTTTATTTGGTGGCTTACTAGCAGATACGGTCAACAGGAGGCGAATCGCCCTTTTTTGCTACCTCGGCTTGTTTATTTCTGCTCTATTGTTGGCATGGTTCTCCCTTCAACCTACTTCTGTAATTGAACAAACCGGGGTTATGGTCATTTACCTTGCAGTTGCGGTAAATGGCATTGCCAGAGGGTTTCTTAGTCCTGCTATGTTCTCCTTACTGTCTCAAATGGTTCCTCGATCAGAGTACTTGAGCGCTTCCACTTGGAATAGTACCGGCTGGCAAATGGGGGCAATTACTGGGCCTGCACTTGGTGGTTTAATTTATGCAGTGGGTGGTCCATTGCCTTGTTATTTAGCCGTATGTGCTCTTACTTTCCTAGGCATGATGCTTCTGCTTCTGATTCGAAAAGTAGATAATCCAATCATGCAAAAAATAGAACCTATCAAAACCAGGCTTTTTTCAGGTATCCATTTTGTATTCAAAAATCCTATCATTTTAGGGGCTTTGTCCCTCGATTTGTTTGCGGTTTTGTTTGGTGGAGCCGTGGCTCTTTTGCCGGTGTTCGCTTCTGACATCTTAAAGGTAGGTCCAGAGGGTCTAGGGATTTTAAGGGCTGCTCCGGCACTGGGTTCTACACTCATGGCATTTGTAATGGCCTATCGAAAACCTATGAAAAATGCGGGAGTTAACCTCTTGTTGGCGGTTGCCGGTTTCGGAGTAACCTCTATTATTTTTGGTTTGTCAGAATCGTTTTGGCTCTCTGTGCTCATGCTTGGTATTGGTGGAGCACTCGATAATATTAGTGTTATCATTCGGTCGGTAATCTTACAAATGCTGACTCCCGACGATATGCGAGGAAGAGTATCTGCCGTTAATAGCATCTTCATCGGATCATCCAATGAAATTGGCGCGTTTGAATCAGGTTTGGCGGCTAGTCTGTTAGGAATAGTCCCCAGTGTGGTTTTTGGTGGAATGATGACCATCGCAGTGGTGGCTGTCACATGGTGGAAAGCTCCAAGCCTCAGGCGTTTAGATTTGAGATCCCTTCAACAAAGAAACGAAAGCGCCTAGCAGCCACGGAAAAATCCTTTACCTTACACGCAGGCTATGGGTTACCGGAATATTTGGCGAAAACTCACTTGGCTTTGGCCGATTCTCTCTTTGTTTCTGTCGATTTACTTTTATTTCGTCAGTCAAACACCAGCAGATAAATTCGTTCAAAACAAGGCAAGTGAACTCAATGCTTGGCTTCGTAATGCAGATCAGCGTTTTAAACTGGAAATGGCTGAGCTTAAAAATCAGCCCGACGATTTCAAAACGTTCAATGCTCTTCGTTCGCTTTCAGGTGAAGGAGTTCCTTGGAATACGATTGCGGTCTTTCATAAAAATAAATTGCTTTTTTGGACAAGCAACAACGTACCAGAATTAGCTGATAAACCCAAAGACAGCGTTGATTACGCTTATAAAGTACTTGCCAATGGTTATTATCTCAAATCTTATTATCGATGGAGAAATTATACGGCAATTGCTTATCTGCCTATAAGAACTAGGTTTCCAGAAAACTCCAGGTTTCTAAAGAACCACTTCGTTCCTCCAATTCAAGGCATTGAACAACTAAAAATTGTAACCTTAAATAGCGCGGGCGCAGTCGTAAGGGCTCCCGACAATCAATCTATTTTCAGGTTAAAACTAATCAATGCGCAATCAAAAGTATATGATTCCAGTTGGGCAGGATGGGCTTCAACTTTATTCATTCTCTCAGTAGTCCTTTTTCTTGCCAAAGTAAAAGAATACCTCGAAGCCCGTTGGATTCGGCAATATCCCATACAAGTCCTATTGGGCTGGACTTTCTTATTGGTGGTTTTTCGAATTATTGTTTTCAATGGTCGGTTTGCTGCCGGTTTGCAAGAGTTTGACTTATTCAGACCGGAATTGTTGGCAATTTCGAGCATTATTCCTTCTCTCGGCGATTTGTTGCTGCATAGCTTAATGGTCGTTGGGGTGCTTTCCATGTTGCTTTCCAGTCGGGATGTTTTTAGGGCTTTATTGAAAACTAAATTGCCACTTAATTGGTGGAGAATTGTAACTCCCCTAGCTTTTTTGTTAGTTAATCTAGGTGGTTTATTCTTGCTGGATTTAAGTTCATCTATTGTACTGAACTCAGAAATTGTAATTGATCTCAGCAAGATTCGGAATCTATCTTATTACAGTTTCCTCGTTTACGGACTCATCATTGTTTTATTGGTGGTTTGGGTGATTTTGGTGAAAGCCGTAGTCAGACACCTCTCATCACGCGCTGATTTTTGGACATTTTTCTTAATCCAATTGTTTATTACCTGCGGAATAGGAACTTTTCAATGGTGGTCAGTTGGTGAAGCAGATGCTGCTATCCTTCTGATTTTTCTTTGCATGTTGGCGGCTTGGTCAATATCCATGCTCCTGAAAGAAGGTAGCGCACGATCTTATTACGTTAGTTTATTTGGATTGTCCTCTGTTGTTTTTGGATATCAACTTAATGAAGCACAACAGGCAGTTACTTTGAATAATGCCATGCTCCAAACAGAGAAGTTGTTGTCTCCGGATGATCCAACTGCGGGATATTTGCTGCTTAGCCAAGCCAGGCTCATTCAGGAAGATGACCTACTGCTTGAACAGCTGTCTCAAAAGTTTACGGTTGATCCTGCTATTCGTTTACGCATTCAACTTCAATATCTCAATGGTTATTTGGAAGGCTACAATCTTCAACAAGTAGCACTAATTCCCGGATTAGATACAGCCAAATTTATTGCGGATGCTCAACCCATTATTAAACGTTATTTTTCTGATGCCCGAATGGGTTTTGAATTGAAAATTCCTTTTTCTAATCAAGGGTTGACGGACACCCTTTTTTTAAAACTTCAGCAGAAAGTCAATCGAAACCAAAGCCCGTATCCGGTATTGCTAGAGGATAGAGATTGGAGAAGTAGAGAGCGTTTTAGTGATTTATCATTTGCAGTCTATCAAAAAGGAGCTCTGGTGCGCCAAGGTGGTGTTTTTCCTTATGCATTAAACGATAGAAAATGGCAGGCTAGCTTTGATGGAGAGGTTATTCACCAAAAGGGGACTACTCATTTAATCGCCAAACCTGATTATCATCTTACGATTGTAGTGAGTTTTAATGGTGGATATGTGCTGCGCTGGATGGTAACAGCTTCATTTTTGTTTATGTCAGGCATGCTCGTTTTCTTGCTTTTTGGACTTGGAAATGTGGCATTTGCAGACTTTAACTTGCGTCCTAGGATCACTTATCAGCTTAAAATTGAACTGGCTTTTATGGGGTCTGCGGTGCTAATTCTGTTGGTGGTAGGGTACATCACCTTGCAATACACTTTGATTAAAGGAAGGCAGCGGCAACATGAACAAATCAGCATGCGCATTCAGAGCATTTCTTCTTCTATAGAAAATGAAATGGGTCCTTATTTTAGGCTGAATCAAGAATTTTTCTTCGCTCTTAGTCAAATGGCTCGCAATTATGGGGCTGATGTCAACGTCTTTGCTCTTAATGGCAAGTTGCTATATTCAACCCAACCGGGAATTTATCAACGGAATCTCTTGGCTTCTTATATCGAGCCTCAAGCTATTTTCCAGATGAATGGGCTCCAAAAAACGGTTTTTGTGCAGCAAGAGGCTATTGGAAAGTTGAAATACTTATCTGCTTACATTCCTTTAAACGGCCGTGATAATCAAAAGCTGGCAATTTTAAATTTACCAGGGTTTACAGATCCTTATTCCGAACGTGATTCACTCAATGATTTAATCGGAAACTTGGTCAATCTTTATATTTTATTTCTCTTATTGGTATCCGTTTTAGCATTACGTTTCTCGGAGAAAATCACTGCTCCTTTAAGACAAATCACCCGAATTATTTCTGAAACTAGAAGAAGATCAGCTTCTTCTGATCAATTACTTCAACGTGAAGATGAATTAGGGCAAATTCTTAAGGAGTATTATCGGGTAGTAGAAGAGTTGGAAAAAAGTGCTGCTTTGCTTGCGAAAACACAACGCGAAGAAGCATGGCGAGACATGGCAAGACAGGTAGCTCATGAAATAAAAAATCCACTTACTCCAATAAAGCTTAGTATTCAGTATTTACAGAAAGCCTGGAAAGATGAGGTTCCGGACTTTGACCGTCGCTTAGCTCGTATTACGCAAACTGTTCTAGAACAAATTGAGTCTTTAAATCGAATAGCAGGCGAGTTTTCGGCTTTTGCTCAAATGCCGGTTTCTCAAAAAGAAAGATTAAATCTTGATGCTTTAATTGAATCAGTGGTTGATTTGTTCAAGGAATCTGCAACCATTTATTATCATAATGAAACACAGGATGCAAGCGTTTACATTCATGGCGATGCCGATCAAATGCAAAGGGTACTCAACAACTTGATAAAAAATGGCATTCAAGCAGTTTCCAGCGCTCAGCCTGTCATCTTAGTTTTTCTTCAACGCACAAAAAATCAATTGCTGGTCACCATTACTGACAACGGTCCCGGCATTCCTGATGATTTAGCGGATAAAATTTTTACTCCCAACTTTACTACCAAATCTTCCGGTATGGGACTCGGTTTGGCAATTGTTAGAAAAATAATTGAACAACACGATGGTAAAATTGGCTTTACCAACTTGCCGGATGGAGGAGCTTCGTTCTGGTTCAGTCTTCCGCTTTATGAAGAAAAGGATTCTTAGGCTTTTACTGGCCTTGAATGCCCTGAGCTTCTTTGCTTCATTGGATGCCTTTTCTCAACCTGCCTTGCCTTCCTTTCTTCGAACTCCTCAACTCGGCAAACCATTATACTTTAAAGGGCCCCCTGACACTTCGAAAGTGTTTAAAGTAAATCCTTTATGGAAGGCAAGCAATTCGGAAGATGCGGTCTCACCTTTTCTTCAGTCGGTAGAATCACTCGATAAATCTGGAAGTTTTGCCCGTTCATTTTCCGCAGGTACCAATCAGAGTGCCGTCTTACAGTCGAATTTTAATTTGCAAGTTTCAGGACAATTAACACCGAAAGTCAGGTTGATGGCGAATCTTACGGATAATGTTCAACCTACTCCCACTAACGGAATTACCCAAAGTTTGCAGGATTTTGACCGCATATATGTAGCGCTACAAAGTGATCGTTTTGAGCTTGGACTTGGAGATCTTGATGTCAAAAACTATTCTGGTAATTTTCTCGCCTACAACAGAAATGTACGTGGTGCTCGATTGGCTTTTAAGCAGGAAAATGGCAAAAGAAAAAATAAGCAAGAATTCAGCTTTTCTTCTGCTCGTGGACGTTTTGCGAGGCAACTCGTGTCGGTTAAGGAAGGCAATCAGGGCCCATACCGTTTAAACGGTGCTCAAGGTGAAACCTTCATCGTGATTTTAGCCAATTCTGAAAGGGTCTTTTTAGATGGTCAGTTGTTAAAACGTGGTGAGCTTTATGATTATTTAATTGATTATAATACTTCTGTTATCACGTTTACACCCAATCGAATTATTACTGCTCAAAGTAGGGTGATTGTTGAGTTTGAATATGCTAATCAGGCTTATGTCAGAAGTTTAACTACCGCTCAGTTTTCTGAAGAGCAGCATAATTGGTTGGTTTCCGGTCGGTTTTTCCTCGAAAGGGATTTGCCTAATCAACCGCTACAACTCAATCTCGACAGTAATAAACGTGCGTTGTTGAGCCGACAATATTCCGGCTTTGGGCAAGGATTGGTGGATGGTGCCACTCCAGCTACGTTTAATACCACTAATTTATTCTACAAGAAAACGGATAGCCTGGGTTTCAGTCCTGTTTGGGTGCATTCTCCTGTAGAGCAATCAGGACTTTTTCAAGTTCAATTTAGCTTTGTTGGGCAGGGGAGAGGAGATTATGTTCCCGGACCTTCCTTAACCAATGGGCGTATTTACGAGTGGGTGGCTCCTGAAATTAGAGGTAATGATACGATTAGAAAAGGTAGTTATTCACCACTTGTTCAGTTGGTAGCTCCTGTTTCTCAGTTAGGAATGAGTTTAATTGCGGGTAAAAAATGGGCTAACCAATCCCTGATAAAGGTGGAATTGTTGAGCAGTAAAATAGATTCCAACGTTCTGGCTGAGCCCGGCATCGGACGTTGGGGTTCAGGTGTTATCGTGGAAGGCTCCTGGATAAATCCCTTTCGGTTAAAAGCCATTTCAGCCAATACCAGAATTGAGCGATTGAGCCAGGACGCACTAATTACTCAGCCCTATAGAAATCAAGAGTTCGCCAGAGAATGGCTGTTACCTCGTTTATTCACCGGCAGCAATGAATGGCTCACTGATTGGAATGTTAACTTTTCTCCTGATTCTACCCAATCGTGGAAAATTGGGTTGAAAACCCTAAATGCAGCAGACTATCTGGGTGTTAAACCCTATGCTGTTTTATCATTTCGTTATAAAAGACTGAATGCCAATGCCACTTTGGAAGGTTTACAAGTAAAATCGGATACCACACAAGGCAACTATTGGCGCATACTTTCGAATGTCGCTTATCGGTTAAATAGCAGTAGTTGGTTTTTGAAGGTTCAACATGAGTCCAATCTCTCTAAGACTTCTGTTTTCTCTCCTGGGGCATTCCGTTTTACAGAAATAGAGTCGGGAATTCGTTCCCTAGATTCTTCTTCCGGAACAAAACAATGGGAATTCGCCTATAATTACCGCAATGACGAGCAAACTCGCAGTGGCGTCCTTTTGCCTTTTCAGGAAGGACATACAGTAAAAACTTCGCAATCCTGGAGTTTGGGTCCTACAAGTATTTTTAAAATCACTGCAAGCTTGCGAAGAAGTAAGTTCTACCTTCCTGATACAGCCTTTGGTGTTTCCGGGAATAACTTTTTACTTCAGTCGGATTTTAATTATCGATCAAAGGATGGCGTTTGGCAGGTTTCTACTTTTTACAATACCGGAGGTGGTCAAGAAATTAGAAGGGATTTTGTTTTCCTGGAAGTGCCGAAAGGGCAAGGAACTCACATTTGGGTGGATTATAACCAAAATGGAGTGAAAGAACTCAATGAGTTTGAATCTTCCTTTTTTGCTGATCAAGCCAATTTTGTTCGTGTTTTAATGCCAACCACCGGGTTCATCCCTTCTTTAAAAAGCAGAGTAAATTATAGCATTGGCATTTATCCGGATCGAATCCGCTCTTCATCGGGTTTGATGCGCCTTTTGAAGCCTTTTGCGTTGTTGCATTCCATCAACCTGGAACAAAATCTCAGCGCAAGTGCTGGTCAATGGTGGGAAGCCCCATTGTTGAATCAAGTTTCAGATCGACTTATTAGTGGCTTATTCAACAGCCGTACTACCTTGTTCTTATTCAGAACTAAGCGCACCTTTTCCCTCGATTTGTCTTGGTTTCAGCAACAACAGCAAATACTGGGTACAAATGGATTGGAGCGAAACTTGAACGATGAAATAGTGCTTAAATCGAGGCTTTCCTTTTTAAGTGCTTGGCTTTTTGAAACTTCACTTTCCGCTAAAAATAGAAAGCGGAGTGCCGAATGGGCAGCTAACCGAAATTACTTTTTTCAAACTTTTGATTTTGAACCTCAACTATCTTGGCTGAGTGAATCGGGTTGGCAAGTACAAGGCAACATGGGCTGGAGAACTTCTAAGCCAATTCCGGCTGATGAGGTTCCCGGTTTAGAACAGTGGAAAACTAGTGCCGCTGTGCAATTCAATAGTCTCAAGAAAGGGATATTCAAGTTAACCTTCTCAAGAATTGTGATCAACTTTTCAGGAAATACCGCTACTGCATTAGCATTTGAAATGTTACAAGGGTTGTTGCCCGGTAACAATCTGCTTTGGAATATGAATTGGACCCGCGAATTGGGAGAAGGTATTCAGCTAGCTATTCAATATGAGGGCCGAAGTTCTGATCAAAATGCTGCCATCCATACAGGTAGGGTTCAAATTAGGTTACTTTTATAACGAGAAGGATTTGATTTTATCAATCAACACATGCCCAGGAACTACACCAGACTGTCTCCAAAGCTGTTGCCCTTTTCGATATAGGATCAGTGTCGGTACGCTTTGTATTTGGTATTGGCTGGCAACTTGAGGGTTTTTGTCAATATCAATTTTTAGAATTTTTACTCCTTCACCAAGTTTAGCTTTCACTTCGTGTAGAATTGGAGCAAGCGTTTGGCATGGGCCGCACCAGGTTGCTGAAAAGTCGAGCAATACTGGGGTTTCTGATTGAATTATTTCTTGAAATTTCATATTGGATTAACGAAATACATGAGATAAATGGTTCTTTATTGCCAACGAATCTGAAAAGAATTTACTTTCCATGTTTTAGGTGTTCTCACCCACAATCCCGGATAAGTTATCAACTCAGAGTAAAAGTGACCGCTCTTCGGTTTCGTTTCCTTGATGGTCATCGTCATTTTACCTCCTCTCAACCGCAATGTCGGACAGTATAGTCCATACCCCGTATTTCCTTTTTGACCAGTTGTTATATAGTATAATCGTCTTAGTTGAACATTGGGGTTTTGTTCTATAATCGAACGGAATAAATCAATTGGAATTCCTGTTCCAGAAGTATCGGATAAGCGAATAACCAGTCTTTTCTCTAAAGGAAAAAGCTGATGATCGGTTAATCCTTGCGGAGGCATGTTAAGCACTCTGGTTCGTTGTCCAAAGGAGGAATTAAAGAAGAAAAGTGTCCCTAGAACAAGCAAAGCTATCTTATTCATAAGGGAAGATAAGCAATTAAAAGGCGATTAGCTGATCCGCGTGAAGCTCGAGAAATTTCAGGTATTCTGCGTTAGTCAGCTTGCCTTCTTGTAGATGTTTTCCAATTTGAATGAATCTTGGTCTCAAGGCCAAGGTGTTCATTCCTAAATAGTTGAGGATATCTGCAAAGTGCCCCATAGCTAAGGCGCCCCCTTGTGTTCCATCTGAGATTCCAACTAAACCTCCTTTTTTTCCTTTGAAGGAACTAGGGAACTGTAAGCCATCGACCCAAACTTTTAATATGCCGGGGAAGCTGCCGTTGTACTCAGGGATGATGAAGACAAATTTGTCTGATGCATTTACGATATCCTGCATCGATTTCCATGAAGGATTTTCAGACTTGCCGTTGTATAGTCCTTGCCCGATAAAATCGGATGGAACATCAGCTAAATCAATGATTTGCGCCTGATGACCTTTTGACTGAAGTATGGATAAGTAAGTGTCCGCTATTAAGCGAGTATTGGAAGAGCGTCGGCTAGTAGCCGAAACCACAGAAATGAACATATTTTATTAACAGAACAAGGAGTATATTGTTCAGGAGGCTGTTTTTAGCGCACCCAAACCTGAGCGCTTGAAACGCTCTTCTGCATACAACCGTGTTACCTTGAAATCTTTTTCTTGGTGCTCAGCCGAAGGCAATTCGTACATAGCATCCAATAAAATAGCTTCGCAAATTGAACGTAAACCTCGCGCGCCTAATTTCAACTCCATGGCTTTCTCCACAATGAAATCTCTCGCATCGTTTTCTAAAACGAAGTTCACTTGCTCCATTTTGAATAGTTTTTCATACTGTCGGAGCAAGGAGTTGCGTGGCTCAGTAAGAATTTTAACTAAACTTTCTTTGGTAAGTGGGTTCAAGTGACAAATCACAGGTAGTCGGCCAATCAATTCAGGTATAAGCCCAAAAGTTTTGATATCGTTGGCACTTACCAAAGACAAAAGTTGTTCTTTCTGGACTTTGGCGACTTCCTGATTTTTGAGCCCATAACCAATGGCATTGATTTTTACCCTTTTAGAAATAATCTTATCAATACCATCGAATGCACCACCACAAATAAAGAGGATGTTTTTGGTGTCAATTTGAATGTACTTCTGTTCAGGATGCTTTCTTCCTCCTTGAGGTGGGACATTCACTACAGTACCCTCGAGCATCTTTAATAAGGCTTGTTGAACTCCCTCACCGGAAACATCTCGTGTGATGGAGGGATTGTCGCTTTTTCTAGCGATTTTATCAATCTCATCTAAATAAACTATCCCTCTTTCAGCAGCCGCAACGTCATAATCGGCTGCTTGCAATAACCTGGTTAAGATGCTTTCAACATCTTCACCCACATAACCAGCTTCCGTAAATACGGTCGCGTCTGCGATACAGAAAGGAACTTCCAACTGTTTGGCAATGGTTCTGGCAAGGAGCGTTTTGCCTGTACCGGTTTCTCCAATTAGGAGAATATTCGACTTTTCAATTTCAACCTCCGACTTTTTATCGTTTGGCTGATTGATTCGTTTAAAATGATTGTAAACAGCAACAGAAAGCACTTTTTTCGCTTCTTCTTGACCAATGATGTATTCGTCTAAGTAAGACTTGATTTCCATTGGTTTAAGAACACGCGTTTTTTTCGAGTTAGAGCTGCTTTTGGGTCGACTATCCTCCGATTCTGAGGAACCTTTTGCATGATCGATGATACTTTTTGCTTGATCTACACAATTGTTGCAGATGTAAGCATCCATACCCGAAACAAGCATATTGACTTGCTCTTTTTCAAGCCCGCAGAACGAGCATCGTACTTTCTGTTGCTTAGCCATTAGGCCTTATTTTCTACTTGATTTCACGAGAACATCATCAATCATACCGTAGGCTTTGGCCTCTTCTGAGGTCATCCAGTAATCACGATCCGAGTCTTCATGTACCCTTTCATACGATTGGCCACTGTGGCTGGCGATGATTTCGTAAAGTTCTTTTTTCAACTTTTCAATTTCACGATAGGTGATGGCGATGTCAGAAGCTTGTCCTTGAGCGCCACCCATAGGCTGATGAATCATCACTCTTGAGTGTCGTAAGGCTGTTCTTTTTCCTGCAGCGCCCGCGCACAACAACACCGCAGCCATAGAAGCTGCAATTCCTGTACAGATAGTGGCAACGTCAGGATTAATAAATTGCATGGTGTCGTAAATACCTAAACCAGCATAAACAGAACCTCCAGGACTGTTTAGGTAAATTTGGATATCACGTTGGTTGTCAACAGATTCAAGAAACAAAAGCTGAGCTTGAACGATGTTCGCTACTTCGTCATTGATGGGAACTCCAAGAAAAATGATGCGGTCCATCATAAGACGAGAGAAAACGTCCATGGAGGCTACATTCATCGGGCGCTCTTCAATGATATAGGGGGTTAGGTTATAGATACCACTATCTATTACACTATCCACTTTCAGGCTGCTGATTCCCTGATGTTTTACAGCAAATTTTTTGAATTCTTTTCCGAAGTCCATTTTGGAAATTTATTACTAAACGGGATTAGGCCTCGTTAAGTTTCCTGAATTCTGAAAAGGATATTTCTTGTGAAGGACTGCTTACCAAAGTGTCTAAATGTTCGAGCACTTTATTGAAGCGCACTTCGCTGTAAAGTTCTTCTTGTCCGGTTCCATTCTCAAGCTGCTTCAAAGCATATCCTCGAGCTTCTTCATAGGAGAGGTTCAAGCCATACTGAGTGAATTGTTCCATGAATTTGCGTGTTGCACGATCTACAATTTCATTGTAGTTCACGGTCAATTCATATTGCTTCATGATTTTATCCATCACTACATCCTGCTTGATTTGAGCAGCGTAGTTGGGGAATTCCTGCTCCATCTCTTCTACTTTCACTTTCTTCTCAGCGTGTTTGGTAAAGAATGTCTTGAGGAAGTTCTCCGGAATTGGAAAATCGTTGATTTGAAGGATTTCTTTCAAGATATCACTTCTAAAACGATTCAATGATTCATTAACCAGAATAGCATCAATATCTTCTTTAACAGCAGCTTTGAAACTCTCGTAATCGGTTAAGCCTTTGTCTGGGAAAATTTTAGCGAAAAATTCAGAATTAATTTCAGCTTCACCTTCACGCATGATATTGGTGAGTGTAAGCTGGAAGTCAGAAGCCAACAATTCATCGCTTGCACTTTCATTGCGAATCATTTTTTTCTGCTCATCTGGAGAGGTGAAGAATTGAGATAGTTTAACTACATGCTCATAATTCTTTTCTACTCCTGTAAGGGCTTGCTTAAGACTGTCGTCAAGAATTTCATCCAGCTTGAAAGTAGTCATCGAAGGTTGTAATTCTTCGAAATCCTCGCCCAATGCTTTCAAACGAATGAAGAGCACGTCGCCAGATGCAGATTTTTCCGGATATGCATCTTCGTAGAAACGCTTACGAAGATTGGAAATATGTTCTTCCAAGAATGCGTCATCAGCGAAAATGGCATAACGGGTGACTTGACCTTCAGCAGGCAAAGTAAGATCAAAATCCGGACGTTTACCTATTTCGAAAACAAGCTCAACTTTGTCATTCTTCTCTAAATCAACTAGAGGGCTGTCCTCAGCTGGAACAGGATAAGCGAAAATCTGAATGTTGTTTTCTTTGAGGTAGTTGTCGAGGGATTCCTGAACGAGCTTGTTGACCTCTTCATAAAGAACAGACTGGCCATACATGCGTTTAATCATGCCTATTGGCGCTTGTCCTTTACGGAAACCAGGAATATTAGCCTGATTTCTATAGTTTTTAAGGGTTTTTTCGACTCTGGGGTTGTAAGTTTCTGGCCCGAAGCTCAAATGAATACGGCTTTCGAGCAGACCAATGTTTTGTTCTGTGATGTTCACGCTGAATCGTTTATCCAAAATGTGCGCATGGAGGGACTCGAACCCCCACGCCGTGAGGCACCAGATCCTAAGTCTGGCGCGGCTACCAATTACGCCACATGCGCATTTTGAGGTTGCAAATATAGTAATTGCATCCTGTTTTTTTGGAATTAAACTCCGTCTTTTAAAATATTCTGGATACTTTCAGCAGTGAGGGGTTTAGAGATAAAGTTTCGAACACAAGGGTATTGAGAAGCTTTAAGCCTATCGCTTGGATCGATAGACGAAGATAGCATATATACTACACTTCGTAAATTTAGTTTCACAAAAGCATCCAAAAATTCCCAACCATTCATTACTGGCATGTTAATATCAAGCAAGATAATGTCTGGGATGTTGTCAGGATTGTCTTTTAAATAAGTCAGCGCCTTAGCCGCTTCGTTAAAATCAATCAACTTAACATTGGAGTCAGTATTCTGGATTATCTTCCTATTGATGAAGTTGACAATCTTGTCATCATCGATAAGAATGATAGAATCTGGTCGTTTAAATAATGAAGCTTCAGCCACAAAGTTGATTGAGGAGTTCTTGAGTTCCCTCAAAGATACTAGATTGTTCAATTCTTTAACAACACTATCTAATTCATTTGAAGCACTCTTCAGTTTTTCTACAATTCCTTCACCACCATCGATGACATCATATTGTTTTTCAATAAGATTGATCAGTCCAAGTATGCTGGTAAGGGGTGCTCTTACTTTGTGTGAAGTTACAAATGCATACTCTTGTAATTGGGTATTCTTTGTTTCGAGTTCGTTTTGATAGGTTTTTCGATCGGTAATATCCGACTCTATCACTAAGAATTTTAGTTTCCCAAATCTGGCTTTTGTATCAGCTTTCAGTGGAATGATGGTTCTGTCAGTAAAGAAAACATTTCCATCAGAGGATGATCCCTTAACCTCTCCACGCCAAACATTTCCTTTCGCACAAGAGTACCATGCTTGATTAGTGTTTAAAGGATCATTGTTTTGTCTTTGGTTTTCCAGTAGATTAAACCCTCTGGATTGACCTTTGGTAAGCCCGTATTTTTTAATAAAGTTATCATTGGCTTCCATGAGGCTTCCATCTTCTTCTGTGAATATGGTTAATGTGGCTACTGATACGGCTTCTTCAAACTCATTCAGTTTCTCATACTCAAATTTTAGCCTTCTTAAAGCTGGTCTTCCTATCGTAAGGACCAAAATCAACGAAAGTGCAATAGCGAAGATGTTGAAGGTTAAATCTAATTGGCTTATCAAATTGACGTCTTTACTCAATTGATTTCCAAATTGTATAAAGAGAATCTGGTTGTTGTTTAAAAAATCTTCACTTAACCGGTTGAGGGTAGTTACATTCAATTTCGCCTTGTTTCTCACTTTGTTGTAAGACTCAAGAAAGTCGAAAAGCTGTTGATAGCTTAACTTGGCGTTTTTAAAGTTGGATTTGAAATAATCTTGTTCTGTAGGATCTACAAATATCGTTCTACCTACCGCTTCTATTCGAAAATTGTTGAGTGTTAGTTCGGTTAAAACAGAGTCGGGTACCGCTTGAAAGCCCTTATTGGTATTGCCAAGAAGAAGATTGACCCGATGAAGAAGGGTTTTTTGATTATTGATGTGGAATAATACTGGTAAGTGGCGGTTGTAATCATCTGCCAGTTTCCACTGGATGATGTAGGAAGCACTGAGTACCGCGAAAAGGGCAATCAGCATCACAAAGTAAAACCGCCTAAATAAATTCATAGTTCAATGCAAACTTACTGCCTCATGGCGCTTCATCAATCTGGGTTAACTTGTTTACATCGAATCCTCGAAGGAATGCGTCGATTGGAAGCCGTTTTTTCCCTTCTGCTTGTATTTCCAACACTTCAATCCACCCTGTTTTCATTTTTATAAACATTTGGTTTTTGGTGCTTTCGATAGTTCCGGCAGGCTGATGGTTGTTTTTGTTTTCTGCAATTCTAGCTTTGAAAAGCTTGAATGTAAGGTTATTGGCTTTAAACCATGCAGAAGGGTAAGGACTAAGTCCGCGTACGAGGTTGACCGCCTCTTCGTCAGTGAGGTTTGAAGGCATAATCCTGGTGTTCAGCTTAGTCAACTTTGGGGCATGACTCACCTTCGATTCATCTTGAGGGAATGGCTGGAGGTTATTAGAGGCTAACCCTTGAAGCGTTTTTAGCAGTAGTTCTGCACCTTGAAGACTCATTTTATCGTGCAAGGCGCCTGCGTCGTCTTCAGGAAGAATGTTAATTTCTTCCTGAAGCAATAAATCTCCCGTATCTATTTCATGTTGAAGAAAGAAGGTAGTAATTCCGGTTATTCTTTCCCCCCGGATGATGGCCCAATTGATGGGTGCTGCCCCTCGGTAAGCTGGAAGCAAAGAACCATGTAAGTTGATGGAGCCTAAAGGTGGCATATTCCAAACTACTTCCGGCAACATCCTAAAGGCCACTATAACGAATAGGTCTGCTTGATAGAATTTTAGTTGTAATAGGAATTCAGGATCTTTAAGCCTGAAAGGTTCTAGTACTGGGATGTTATTGGCTATTGCGAATTCCTTAACCGGACATTGATTAAGCTTTTGACCTCTTCCGGATGGTTTATCAGGGGTGGTTACAATCACCACAGGGGTAAAGCCATTTTTGCAAAGTAATTCAAGGCTGGGAACGGCAAAGGCCGGTGTACCCATGAAGGCTATTTTCATTGCTTAGGGAAGGTCTGGGTAAAGCAGGTAGGTTTTACGTTGTTTTTTGAAATTGGTGACTCCAGCTTGCCATTTTTTCCGGATCTCTTTTTCGGATAATCCGGATAGGATATCTTTTCTAAGCGCTGACGTTCCTGCAAGTTTATCGAAGAAGTTGTTGAAAAAGTCTTTTTTACCAGTCTTACTATACTGTTTGTAGCATTGAATCAGGGGGATGAGATCAATTTTCTTTCTGGAAAAGAGGTTTTTTTCTGAAACATGTGCATAGCTAAACCCTCTACAATCCTGATTCAGCATTGGAGGATTCTCAGCTTTTCCCGGTATTCTTTGAGGCCTGAATTTAATATTACCACCACTAAACCAACTGGCACCGTAAAGTTGAAATGGCGTAGGAGTACCTCTTCCAATGCTTACGGGTGTTCCTTCCATGAAGCAAAGGCCAGGATAAAGTAGAATTGATTTTGGATTTGGAAGGTTAGGGGAGGGAGGAATCGGAAGTTGGTAAGGTTGCGTTCGAACCCAGTTTTGACAAGGAATGACAGTTAATTTGCACTTTACCTGCTTGCTAAGCCATTTTTCACCATTGATCATGCCAGCCAGTTCCCCCAAGGTCATACCGTGAACAATTGGGATAGGATGAAGGCCAACAAAAGAACGAAGTGAATCTTCTAAAATGGGGCCATCTACGTAATGTCCGTTGGGGTTAGGTCGATCAAGCAGTAGTAACGGAATACCTTTTTCTGCACATGCTTCCATCACGTAGTGGAGTGTAGATAAGTAGGTGTAAAATCGGCAACCTACATCTTGAATATCGAAGATGACTAGGTCAATTCCGGAGAGTTGTTCAGGTTTTGGTTTGTAATTTTTGCCGTACAAAGAGACTACTTCCAGTCCAGTGGAAGGGTCTTTTCCACTTTTTATCGCAGCTCCGGCTTCTGCTTCTCCCCGAAAGCCATGTTCTGGGGCGAAGATTCGCACTATATCGAATGACTTTCTTAAAGTATCCACCAAATGAGTGCTGCCAATGACCGAAGTTGGATTCACAACCAGTCCTAGTTTCTTGCCTTTTAAAAGCGGGAAGTAGCGTTCCGTTTGTTGTGCGCCTGTTTTTTGAGCATTAGCTTGAGCACAAAAAAGCAAGAGCAACAGATAGTAGGTAACTTTGACAGGGATGTTGAAGTTGAAGAACCTAAACTGGTTGGTATTCATGACCGGTAGGATGGGAGTTTCTGGTAATCGGGGCTTCTCTTCCGGAATGGTAAGAATTGCTGGTGGAGCAATTGCGCTAGCGGTGGTAATTCTGGTTTTGACCAGGTCCATCATCAACGGTTTTCAGGAAGTGATTCCCGACAAAATTAAGGTTCTATGGGGCGATGTTCAATGTGTGCGTTTAGATTTAGAAAATGGCCTAGAAAGTGCCGAAATCAGGGCTGATGAATTGAATTTTGAAGCACTTCAAAAAATCCCTGGCATACGCTCTGTCAATCAGTTTGTTACAAAAGCAGCTATCGCTAAAACAGCGCAAGAATTTGAAGGAGTAGTTTGGATGGGAATGGACAAGCCGGAAGCTTTTTTCTACCAAGCTAACTTTTTAAAATCCGGACGCCTTCCTCGTTTTAGTGCATCAGGAGAAGCTTCCTCGGAAGTGATGATTTCAACCCGTTTAGCCAAACGACTAAGGTTAAAAATTGGGGATAAATTGCCTTTGTATGTGGTTCAAAACCCTCCTAGAGCTAGAGCAGTAGTCATTACCGGCTTCTATGCTTCCGGCTTAGAGTCGGAGTTGGGACGTGAAATTGTATATGGAGATATCAAGTCGGTTTTGAAATTGAATAAGTGGGGACCTGGAAGTTTTGGGGGTATCAAGATTCAAGTTGACGAGAACACCAGCAGTTTGAAGGTGATGCAGTCGATTAAAAAATTGGCAGGTCCTGACATTGAAGTGTTGAACTACGAATCCAGATTTCCTAATCTGCTAAACTGGTTGAACCTATTTGAAGTTAACGAGCAGGTTTTGATGCTGGTTTTATTAGCAGTGGTGGGCATCAATATACTATCTGCTTTGCTGGTGTTGATAGTGGAGCGAACCAGGCTTGCTGCTTTATTGAATGTATTAGGAGCAGCACCATCTGAGGTTCGTAAATTGTTTATCAGCTTTGGAATGCGTCTTGTGCTAACGGGATTGTTAATCGGCAATTTGGTAGCTGCTGCCCTCTATTTCATCCAAAAACAATACAGCCTCGTCCAATTGGACGAGGCTGTTTATTATGTTTCCGCTATTCCTTTGAAGATTTCTCTTCAAGAGTGGGCTTGGTTAAATTTTTGGATGACTTTGGTTTCGTTTTTAGTAATCCTAATACCAACCATTCTTATTCAACGTATCAAGCCTGCTGCTGCGCTTCGCTTCTCATAGTACCATTTCCTTCACCGTATCAGGAACCACCAAACGTCCAGCGGTTTTCGCTACAATTTCTTCTACTGAAACTCCCGGAGCGCGTTCCAACAGTAAAAAGCCTTCATTGGTAACCTCTAATACGGCCAGTTCAGTGACTACTTTCCGAACACAGCGAATGCCGGTAAGTGGAAGGGTGCATGAAGGAAGCAGTTTGGATTCGCCTTTTGGGTTGGTGTGCATCATGGCTACAATGATGTTTCTGGCAGAAGCGACTAAGTCCATGGCGCCTCCCATACCCTTCACCATTTTTCCTGGAATCTTCCAGTTGGCGATATCTCCTTGGTCAGAAACTTCCATAGCTCCCAAAATTGTAAGATCTACTTTCCCACTTCTAATCATGCCAAAACTCATGGCAGAGTCGAAGAAAGAAGAGCCTTTCACAGTGGTAATAGTCTGTTTGCCTGCATTAATAAGGTCAGCATCTTCAGTTCCTTCCAAAGGGAAAGGTCCGATTCCAAGCAAACCATTTTCACTTTGCAGGATTACTTCCATGCCTTCCGGGATGTAGTTGGCCACTAAGGTTGGGATTCCTATTCCCAGATTCACGTAGTAACCATCTTGGAGTTCTTGCGCAATTCGCTTAGCAATTCCGTATTTATCTAACATATTGTCTTAGGCTTTTCTGGTGGTTCGTTGTTCGATGCGCTTTTCATATTGTTGCCCTTGGAAGATGCGGTGAACATAAATTCCCGGAGTGTGAATCAAATCGGGATCTAAGCTGCCCGCGGGTACTAATTCTTCTACTTCAGCGATGGTGATTTTCCCTGCCATGGCCATAAGTGGATTGAAGTTTCTGGAAGTAGCACGGAAAACAAGATTACCGTGAGTGTCGCCCTTCCAAGCTTTAACAATGGCAAAATCTGCCTCGAAAGCCATCTCCAAAAGGTACGTTTTGCCATCAAAGTCACGGGTTTCTTTTCCTTCTGCTACTTCAGTCCCTACACCAGCCGGGGTGAAGATGGCAGGCATGCCATATCCGGCTGCCATACAGCGTGTAGCAAGCGTTCCTTGAGGAATAAGTTCAACTTCTAGTTCACCGCTAAGTAGTTGTCGTTCAAATTCTGCGTTTTCTCCCACGTAAGAAGAAATCATTTTCTTTACCTGCTTTTGTTGCAATAGCAACCCAATTCCGAAGTCATCAACTCCGGCGTTATTGGAAATGCAAGTAAGGTTTTTTGTTCCTTTTTGTACCAATGCCGCGATGCTATTCTCGGGAATTCCGCATAACCCAAAGCCTCCCAGCATGAGTGTAGCTCCGTCTTGGACGTCGTGTAGTGCCTCGAAGGCGTCTTTTACTACTTTCTTCATGGATGATATTTCGTACGTGCTATTGTTTTAAATGGTCGTTTTTTCCAATCCAAAGGACGGAATTTCCGGTCCCATATTCGTTGTTTTCCCAGTGAGGATTGTCAGGATCGGTGATCCATTCGCCGTCCACAATGAATTTGTAAGTGTGCTTTCCTGGTTTCAAAAATACCGGAATGCTCCAAACTCCAGCGCTATCTTTTATCAATGGAATTCCTTCTTTTGACCAGTCTATAAAGCTTCCACTAACCAATAGGTTTTTAGCATTTTGAAACTTTGTGGTTTTGAAAACATGATTGGGGTGAAAGGAAAATGCAGAGTTTAATTCTCCCTCATAACGCGCTTGCAAGGTATGAGTAGGATCAAAAATCCATTGTTTTCCATCAATCAGAAATTTGTAAGTATAAAACCCTGGCGCAAGTGCGTAGTCCAAAACCCATCCACTGTCTGTCTTTGTCATGGGAGACTCTTCGGTTCTAAAACGGTTAAAACTTCCGCATAAAAAGACTTTTTGGCTTTTAAGGTAGCCTGGCAAAAAGAATCGATGAGTTTCTCCAGAACTAACGAATGAGTTGATGTTTCCTTCCCCATCTGGTCTTTGGTCTGGATTGTCGGGATCAAGAAGCCAGTCGCCATCTGCCACGAATTTATAGGTATAACTGCCTTCTTTCAGATAAAGTGAAATTTCCCAGCCATTGGCTCTTGGAAACATTTCAAGTTCATTTTTCTGCCAATTGTTGAAGCTTCCCGTAAGGAAAACTTGTTTGTATCGATTAGTTGTTCGGAAGAAAAAACGTTTGTTATATGCGTAGAAAACTGAATTATTGTTGTAATGGCCGTCATTTTCTGTAAGTCTGTTGAAAGGATCTATAAGCCATTTCCCATCGACGATATACTTATAAAAGTATTTTCCCGGTTGAAGTTGCTTTTTTATAACCCAACCGCTGTCTGTTTTGGTCATGGTGTCTCTAGAGACCGACCAGTCATTGAAGCTTCCTGAAAGCCACACCTTATGTGACTTCAGGTAGCCTGGCAGAAAAAACTGATACAAATTCTTACCAATCGATTTTACGTTGACTTGTTCAAAATTGTTTTGCCCTACTATCACATGGTCTGAAGTGGAAGGTGGATTGACTTCATTTCCGGGAAGTACTTTTTCTATGATTAAATGGTCGTCTTCTGAATAAGCTTCTAATGATTTTACTAAGATGATTTCCTTGCTGGTGTTTTTCTCAACTTTCCAATTTTCATTTTTGTAAGGGCCTAATGAACCAAACAGACGTAGGCTATCTACATTCAGCAACGATAAATCTGCCATTTCCAACACCGTTTGCAACTGTTTGATATGGCCTTGAGGCGCTAGGGTGACTACCAGTTTATTGTCCTTTATTTCAAAGGAGGATTTTTTCTGTGCATGGCCTAGGATGGAGAAAAGCAAGACCAAGAGTATAGTACCAATCGCTTTCATCATCAATTTCTGTTATAAAGGTACATCGAGAAAAGGCCTTTGCGTGTGTTGATTACGGCGATACCTCTTGAGAATAAATCGTAACCAATAATGCCTGATATGGGTAAATCAAAAGCTTGACCGAGGTCGGCAATCATGGCCGGTATGTATTTCATCTCAACTCCCGCCAATTTTATTTCTTTGAGCGTTCCAGTAATCACCTCTCTTCTTCTTCCATCGGAGCCTATGAGTTTAGACCTTCCTCTTGGAACAAAAGCTTCCATGCATTTACTAGGCAACCGGCTATCGAGTATGGTCATTTCTGCGCCTGTATCTAGCAAAAAAGGGACTTTTCGTCCACCAATTTCTGTTTCTATTACCATGTGCTGTTTCGAATAGCGGAGAGGTATTTCGAAATCGGGACTGTTTGTAACAGAGGGTGCCTGAAGTGGATTTCCATCTCGATCAAGCTTGGTGAGGTACATCACCTCATTGGCCAAATCAATTTCTACTTGAAGCCTTGAAAAAATACTGGCACCAATTAGGCCTAGAATTTTCACCTCTCTGCTGTTCTCCAGGTGGCCAAGTGGCGCTACGTCTGCTCTTAAATTTTCGTAGTATAAGTCAGACAAGGAGAATCTTTTGACGTTGGTTCTCATCACTGGACCTTCTAACATGCCATTTACACCACTCGCAGAAGCTAAGTCGTCGGCTGGCCAAGAATTCCTAAAGTAAGTTTGGTTGAGGACCAAAGTTGAGGCACCGGTATCAAAAATTAAACTTCCCTCTATGGAATCAATTTTAGCATCAATTAGAATAAGATTTCCTGCTCTCTTAAGTGGAATGGATAGTTTAGAGAATTCACCAAGTGGGGTGGGGTCTATTAGTTTAGATTTGACATCCAATGACTTGGTTGCTGAAATTGCCGGAGACGCTCCACTTTTTGAAGGAACTTCATTCGGCGGAGTCGTGAGCAGGCTCGCAATCGCAAGTAAAGAATACAAACTTGTCATTGGGTGAGTTTATAAATCAACTCCTGACTTAGCTCTTCTTCGGTGGTATAAGCTGTACCAATGCCGTTGATTTTTAGGTTGAATTCCAACAAAGTTCTGATGGCTCGTTTTAACCTCGGTACGTTGAAATGGCGTGCAGCTTGCTGATAATCTTTGAGGAAATAGGGATTAACTCCCATGGATGAGCCAATTTCCTGGTCGCTTAAGCCTTTTAATGAATGATAAATCAACAACTTATTGAAATATCCATAAAGCAATCCGATAAGCCCATGAACGGAATAATCGTTGCCTTTGGGGTACTCATTGAAATAGCGTATGATTTGGTAAGCTTTCAACAAATCTTTCCGGCCAATGGCATTCTGCAATTCGAAGAGGTTAAAGTCTTTGTTGATGCCGATGAAGGTTTCAATCTGTTGCCTCGTGATGTCGCTACCGGGCTTTAAATTAATGGCCAGCTTGCTGAGTTCATTCACCACTCTTTCGAGGTTATTGCCTAAGCATTCTTTTAGGAAAAAGCAGGTTTCGTCATTAATCTTGAATCCTTGGTCTTTTACGTATTGACCTATCCAAGCGGGCATTTTATCATCCCTGATTTTTTCTGATTGAAAGATTACTCCATTGGTGGCAAATGACTTATAAAGCTTTTTTCTTTTGTCTAAGGATTTGTTTTTTAGGGCCATCACGAAGATTGTTGACCCTGAAGGAGCATCAGTGTAAGTGGTTAACTCATCAATTTTGGTGTGGTGAATCCCCTGTGCTTCACGTAGAATCACCACTTGAAATTCCGACATCATGGGATATCGCCGTGCAGATGCGATTACCTCTTCTACGGTAACGTCTTTACCATAAAGAACGGTCTGATTGAAACTGCGCTCGGATTCGGTAAGGACGGATTTCTCCAGTAAATCAGTGAGTTGATCAATAAAATAAGGCTCTTCGCCCTGCAACAGGTACAACGGAGAAAACCGTCTCCTTTGAATATCAGCTTTGATATCAGCAAGGCTTTTTGCGGCCATGTTAGAATCTTAAGTGTTTTACAGTAAGCCCATTGTTGATTAACAATCGTAAAGATTCCACGCCAATTTTCAAGTGCATCTGCACATAACTTTCGGTCACTAAAGAATCAGATTCAGAGGTTTTTACCCCTTCTGGAATCATGGGTTGGTCAGAAACCAATAGCAGCGCACCGGTCGGGATTTGGTTGGCAAATCCTGTGATGAAGATGGTAGCGGTTTCCATGTCGATGCCCATGGCTCGCATGTCCCTCAATCTTTTTTTAAACGCTTTATCATGTTCCCAAACCCTTCGGTTGGTGGTGTAAACCGTTCCGGTCCAATAGTCGCGGTTGTTATCACGGATGGTGGTAGAAATGGCTTTCTGCAGGGCAAAAGAGGGAAGTGCTGGTACTTCCGGTGGAAAATAATCCGAAGAAGTTCCTTCACCTCTAATCGCTGCTATGGGAAGAATTAGGTCTCCAAGTGCATTTTTTTTCTTCAGACCTCCGCATTTACCCAAAAACAATACTGCTTGAGGTGAGATAGCAGAAAGTAAGTCCATCATGGTTGCGGCTAATGGGCTTCCCATTCCAAAGTTTATCAAGGTAATTCCACCCGCAGAAACACTTTGCATGGGTTTACCCTGTCCGATGATAGGCGCGCCGTACCATTCGGAGAAAAGGTCTAAGTATTTGCTGAAGTTGGTCAGCAGGATGTATGGAGTAAAATCTTCCAGCTCCCGGCCTGTGTAGCGGGGAAGCCAGTTTCCGACAATTTCGTCTTTGGTCTTCATGAGACTGTCAAATATAGCATCTTTGAGGCATGCTTGGATTAATCGAGGAATATGCCTCCCGACTTAAAACAAGAAAGTCAGGAAGTTTTTCAGAAGTCTGGGATCCTTATCGGAAAAAATGGGTGGCTTTAGGTCCGGAAGAATTCGTCCGTCAGGTGATGCTGGCCCTTTGGGAAGGGGAGGGAAGGTTTAAACAACTCACCCCAATAGTAGAAAAAGGGCTTTTATTGGAAGGCAAGCTGCTTAGGTTCGATGCAGTTTTGATGAAAGGGACAGAGGTATATGTGATTTTGGAATTTAAATCGCCTTCTGAAGCGCTGAGCGAAGCCCATATGCTTCAGCTTTCGCGATATAATATGGTGTTAAATGCGCCTTACCTGATTTTATCTAATGGCATAGAGAGCCGTTACTTTCAACGGCTCTCCGCAGGCTATCAGCAGCTTTCCGGCTGGGAAGATATTATTTGAGATTGTCTATTTGATTTTCAACCAAACAAGCCCACTTGCTGGTGGACACTTAATGGTCACTTTTTTGCCACCAACCAAGTTTTGGTTAGCTCCTCTGACGCCTTTTTCATGGTTGAATTCCCTGCCGTTTCCAATAAGTTTCCAAGTTCCTGCTGGTAATTCAATAGCATCAAATATTTGCTCTTGGTCGGAAGTATTGATTAAGGTAAGCACCTGTTTATTGACCACATAACCGAGCATTTGCTCATTTTTCGGTAGGATAAATCGATAATAGTCAGTTGGAACAGCTAACTCCTGACGGAAGATTTTGCCGATGCTGCTAGTCCTGAATTTGTTGAGTGCTCTCCAATAGGCATGCATGCCTTTGTAATCGCAGAAGATGTCTTTTTCACCTGTAGTGGTACCTACTTGATTCCAAACAAACTGATTAGGCTTCCGCACGTTGTAGGTATCTCTTTTTCCATGGAAATAAAGTTTTCCGGTGCCATTTTCCTTGATAATTTCCATAAGTGGTGAGCTTCCCTTGCTTCTCATTATTTCAGAACCTCCATGGGTGACTATGGGGCCTAAGGAAGTGTAAAGCAATAAAGCTGCGATTTTATATCGACTCTCATCTACTCCAAATCTTCCATCCCAGTCTTTGGTGGCAAATTGATCAGCTAGCGCCCAATTATCATGTATGTCGAGGTAGTTGATGCCAGATAAAGGCGATTTTTCTTCAGGAAAGGTGCAAGTAAGGCCTTTCATCACCTTCTCTCTTTGGCTACCATCGCCACCCGCGTAACCCCTGTCTTTTGCTTTATCCTGTGGATTAGAAACAGGCCCTTTGAAGGCATTTCGAGCGTCATCTTGGAAGAAAGTAATGGGCGAATCTTCTTTGTACCAATCCCAATCCGGATTGGCTTCGTAATCTGGGTCGTTTGAGCCAATCCACGGTTCTCCATAAATGATGACATCCGGTCCGAGTGCTTCTCTGAGTTTCCGTAAGGTTTGTTGGTCGGTTTGTCCTGCCAGGTCGATTCGAAATCCATCTACTCCGAATTCTTCAATAAAATGTTTGCACTGATCAATGATCCACCTTTGAACCATTGGTCTGTTTTCACTTTTGGTTTCATTGCCATATTCTCCGATGTGTTCAAGGTTTTTCGTCCTGTAATAGTATTGTTTATCAAAGGCATTGAAAGCGAAATAGTAGGAGCGGCCGTCCATGTTTTCAGCGGTATGGTTAAAAACGAAATCAACAATTACTGCAATTCCTTTATCATGAAAGGCTTGTACAAGGTCACGGAATTGATCCCTTTGCGCACCGTGCTCTGTCCCTTTTTTTCTAAACCTGGTTTCTACTGCAAAAGCATGTGAAGTGCGATATCCCCAATCGTAGTTTTCCATGTTTACACCCTGTGAAATCATGTATGGGTCGTCTTTGAAGTGCTTCTGCCAATCTTCGTCCGGGAAATGAAGAAATTCTTGAACAGGCATCAGGTGAACGGTGTTGATTCCCAACTCTGTTAGGTAGTCGAAACCGATTTTTTGACCTTTTTTGTTTTTCAAACCGGGCATAATCATGGCTGGAATAGTTCCCTGGAGAGAAGGGTCAATCGGGAGCTGGTCTGTGAAATCTTGCACATGAACCTCGTAGGCAATCACATCTTGCATAGGAGGGCGCCCGTTTTTCAATGGAGTAGCAGCTTTCGTCTTTCTCCAAACCCTCGACTTTCCGAAAGTGTCATCGATGACTCTTGCATAAGGGTCGCTCACGTGCTGACCAGTAGTTTCGAAGAAATGATTACCAGGATCGTTAAATCCATGTACGGTAAAATCGTACCAAGTGCCATGTAAATCGCCTGGAAGGGTGATTTCCCAAACACCTTGAGGGTCGATGGTGAGTTCGTGAACGGATGTTTCTTTTGAGGAGGTTCTATCTGCATAGAGGTACAACTTTACGCCGGTTGCTCTTGGAGAAAACACCCGAAAGGTAGTTTGCTTGCCGTCTGCAGAAACATTGGCTCCTAATTCTTTTTCAGAATACAAGGTTTTAAACCATCCATCAAAGCTGCACAACGTTTTAATTTTCAATGGGGTAAACTCCAGATAGTAAATCCTTCGTTTATCGATAGATTGGCTTGGTTTTAACAATGCCTCACCTGCGTTGTAGGGAAGAACTTCAGCAACTGGAATGAGCTCCCCTTGACTGTTGGTGAGTTTCCAATGGTCAGGGTTCCAGCTTAGTTGTTTGCCAAGGCCTTCTGTTTTAATCCAAATGGCATCATTGGCAACCAACTCCGGACGAACTCGCGGAGGCTTGATGCCTTTCATGAAAATCAGATTCCCACCTTCCGTGTCTAAACTCCCTGACGGAGGATCCAGCCATTTACCTTCGTTGATTCTGTATTTGAATCCCGAAGAAACCTGAATAACCTTAAACTCCGGGTTGGCTACTTTCAGTATCCATTGAGACTTTCCAAACTTTTTTAGTTCCCATGGTCCAGCCTGGATTTGACTGTCCCAGTTTCGAAAACTTCCGGTGACCCAAACTCTAATGGGTTTAACTTGGTAGAAGTCTTCGTCGAAGACAAAAGTTGTGCTATCGTTCTGATGTAGGTAACCGCGTTTAACTACCTCTTCACCAAATGGTTGTCCGCTCACAGTGAGACTTACTAATGATAAAATAATGCCGATGAACTTTTTCACTTAAAAAAACCGTTTTCCTTTACAGCAAATTAATTCCTTTCTCAAGTTTTTTCATGAGTTCTAAAAAAGAAAACTGGCTTCTTCTTACCCTCGCCCTTTTACAATTTACCAACATCGTTGACTTCATGATCATCATGCCCTTAGGGAAGATGCTCATGCGTACACTACAGATTAATACCCAAGAATTCGGACTTATTGTTTCGAGTTACACTTTTTCGGCAGGCATTTCTGGATTTTTAGCCATGTTTTATATAGACTGGTTCGATAGGAAGGCAGTGCTAAGAAACATTTACACCGGATTTTTAATCGGTACCCTATTATGTGGACTTGCCAACAACTATGAAATGTTGCTTGCTGCTCGCATACTTACAGGGGCATTTGGTGGCGTGCTGGGCGCATTAAGTTTGTCGATTGTAAGCGATGTAATTCCTTTAGAGCGGAGGGCATCCGCAATGGGTAAGGTGATGGCAGCTTTTTCAGCAGCATCGGTGCTTGGCGTTCCGATGGGTATTTTTCTGGCCAATTACTGGGACTGGCACTTTCCATTTTTCTTTCTTGCCGCTTTAGGGCTTCCGGTTTGGATTTTAATTGTGAAAAATATCCCCAATCTTACTGGTCACTTAACCGAACGAAAAAATAAACCCCTTCAAACACTGCGAGGAATATTTGAGGTAAGGAATCATTGGAAAGCGCTTTTCTTTGGATTTATCCTCATGTTAGGACATTTTTCTATTATTCCATTTATCAGTCCTTACATGGTTTCCAATGTGGGATTTTCTGAAAAACAGCTCACTTGGATTTACTTCGTTGGTGGACTGCTCACTTTGTTCACCTCGCCTTTAGTAGGCAAATTAGCGGATAAGTATGGCCGTTTTCAGATGTATGCGGTGTTTGCGGCGATATGTTGTTTGCCTATTTTCTTGATTACTAATCTTGGCCCAACGCCCATTTGGCAAGCATTAATCGTGAGTGGACTCTTTTTTATTGCAACCGGAGGGAGAATGGTGCCCATGCAGGCCATGGTTTCAGCTGCGGTAAATCCGAAAATTAGGGGAAGTTTTATGACCTTGAACGCTTCTGTACAGCAGTTAACAGCAGGCTTAGCCTCACTTATCGCCAGTCAGGTGATATCAGAAAAAGTAGTAGATGGGCATGTTTATCTTGTTCATTATGATTGGGTTGGCTATGGAGCTATAATCTTTAGCTTATTGGGAATTGGAGTAGCAAGTCAATTGAAAACAGTTCCTCAAACTATCGTGCAAGTAGAATAAAAAAGGCCCGCATTCGCGAGCCTTTCAGTTAGTCGTTGGTAGTATTTCCTCGACTTATTTTTTTTACTAAGCTCCGGCCATTGGCTGAAACTACAAGGAACACCGTTCCCTTGATTCTCCTTCCTAAATCAATTGCATTGTTGAACAATCCGATGTAGCGAGTGTGAGATTGTGAATAAATTTCTTTTCCTTCTTGACTTAACACTTTCACTACGAGGTTTACAGGTTCGAAAACTTCAAACGTAAGTTTCAGTTTGTTTTTCGAACTTGAGCCACTTACCATTAAGTCTTCTAGGTATTCTTCAGCATTCCCGGGTTTAACTCCAAGCTTATTCAGTTCTTCTTTGTCTGCATCAGTAACTTGAATGCTAAAGTTTCGGTTTCCATTCATCGCCCAACCGTGATGGAATACCTTCATTTCAGGAAGGTCGAATTGAAATTCTTCTAAACTTCTTAAAGCTTTTGTAACCTCATCAGCGCTTTGATCTGGACCTAAAAACATGATTTTTTTCTTTTTCTTAAGGCTTCCACCTTCTTCGTCACAATCTTGATTAAGGAATAATTCAATCATTTGATCACCTTGAACAACTTGCTCTGGTTGTTTTTTCTTCTTGGTGTAAAGCTTAACTGCTGCTTGAGCTTCATCTAGGTTATTGAAACTGGTATCAAGCACACTACTTAAACCATTTTCCTCATGAATAATATTCATCTGGATTTTAGTTTCATTTCGAGGACTTACTCTTGAGTCAGAAGATTGCCCGAAAGCCAGCACCGGTGCAAACATGCACCCGACCGCCATCAATTTTAGACATGTACGCATTGTTTTGATTTTGTAAAGCCAAAACTACCGTAGCATTGAAAATCAGAGAGTTAACGGTCGGTTAAAGGGCGTTAACGAAAGGTTAATCGGTTTTCTAACATTTCATTTATGAATAATTTTGAAGCATGAACAAAAGGCTGTTGTACGGAATTATCACGCTGTTGGCCATAACCATGGTTGGAATATTGGGATTCCAGTATTTCTGGTTGAAGAATACCATCAGGTTGGAAACAGAATCCTTTGACAGAAAAGTTTATGACATCGCACAGCGGGTGAATCAGCAATTGGAGGAAAAAGAAGCCCGTGATATGGTGAAAAAGGATATAACCAGGCTTATTGCTACTTCTGAGCCCGGTAGCCATTCAATTCCGGTTGAAGCTAAACCCTTGACTCCAAAAAAACTTGTGCCTAAAAGCGAGGTTCAGCCAGCTCCAAAAAACACTGCGACGGTTAGCCAAGAAAAGCCTTCCAGGCCAGGCAAAAAGGTTGAAATTATGTTGCCTTTTTCCGGTACAAACGCTCAAAAGCATATCAATCAAGCTGACTACTTTACGTTTCCGGAATTTCAAGATTTTGAGAGTTTTGAAAGACTAAAAGAATTTGAGCCATTATTGCAACTTGGTTTGGCTAATCAATTTGAAATCAATCAGTTATTAAGAGATTTTTTTCCTGAAATTATGATTGAAGACAGTCAAATTGTGGTTATGAAGAACAAAGGCAACTGGCCTCAAATGATACCATCGCCTCTTTATAAACGGCTTGATTCTTTGAAGACAAAAAGAATTAAAGCAGTCAACCAACAGGTAGCAAGATTTTTAAAGCCTGATTTTATTCAAGATTGCACAGCGCGTTGCGTTGATCAGGAAGTTAAAGGCCAGGAACAATCTGGCTACAGAATGACTTTTGCAGGTCCTGTTAAAGCTCCTCAACCGAGTAAATCAACTAATCTAGTTGTTGCTGATAAAGCGGAAGAGCAAGAGGAGTTTGTTCAGAGAAAACTGAGCATAAAACAGTCAGAAATTGAAAGAAAAGCAGCTGAAAAAGCAATGATTAAAGCCAAAACGCTTGATCTCGAAATGAAAAAAGTGATGGTCAATTATTTCTCAGGTCAAAAAAACATCAAGGAAAGAATTGATTCAGCTGAAATTCAAATGATGTTGGCAAGCGAACTAAAAAAGTCAGGGATTAATTTGCCGTTCGATTTTGCGGTTTTTCGCGGACATCAACCTGTTTACAGAACTGCCGGCCTGCTGAATAAAGGCCAAACAGAGAAAGAATTTACTGCTAAAGTTTACACTGCGGGCTTGTTTACCAATGATGTGGTAGATTCTAAACTCAGGCTTTCATTGGTATTTCCAGGGAAAGATGAATACATCATACAAAATTTGTATGCCTTGGTTTTAGTTTCTGGAGCCTTAAGCTTGCTAATATTGACAGCATTTTTTGCTTCAGCTTGGGCTTTATTACGTCAAAAGAAAGTGTCTGACATCAAGTCTGATTTCATTAACAACATGACGCATGAGTTTAAAACACCCATTGCTACCATTTCACTCGCAACAGATGCGCTGAAAAATCCGAAAGTTTATCAAGATCAAAATCGAATACAGTACTATTCCGGCATTATCCGCGAAGAAAATAAACGCATGAATAAGCAAGTGGAAAAAGTCTTGCAAATGGCTCAATTAGAGCGAAAAGATTTGCAATTGAATAAAGAGCCGCTTTGCATTCACGATGTGATCCAACAAGCAGTTTCCATGCTAAGTCTTCAAGTAGAAGACCGTGGCGGAAAAATAGAAACCTACTTTTCAGCGGAAGACTGCGTTACCTCAGCTGATGAGGTTCATATGGCCAACGTATTTTTTAATTTAATAGATAATGCAAATAAATACACCGATACCCAACCTGAGATAAAGCTCTATACGTATAACCATCAAGACCGAATTATCATTGAAGTTACGGACAACGGAAAAGGCATGAAACCAGAAACCATTCGCCACTGTTTCGATAAATTCTACAGGGAATCTACCGGAAACAGGCATGATGTAAAAGGCTTCGGACTTGGACTTAGTTATGTCAAAGAAATTGTTGACATGCACTTGGGTGATATTAAGGTTAAAAGTGAACTCAACAAAGGAACAACGTTCGAAATAAGTCTACCGTTATGCAAAGCAAACAAGAATTAATGGAAACCGAGGTGCGCAGTAAAGTGCTGTCTGTACTCTTGGTAGAGGATGATCAGAATTTTGGTCGGGTCCTCAGAGACTACCTCGAATTGAATGACTTTACCGTTACTCTTGCTCGTGATGGCATTGAAGGCCTCGCTTGGTTTCGGAAAGCTTCATTCGATTTGTGCTTGTTAGATGTGATGATGCCTAAGCTTGATGGTTTTGCATTAGCTAGAGAAATTCGAAAGGTAAATCCTGAAATGCCGATGCTTTTCCTGACTGCAAAAAATCAGAAAGCGGATATTTTGGAGGGTTTCCGCCTCGGAGCTGACGATTACATCACCAAACCGTTCGACTCGGAAGTGTTGCTGGCTAAAGTTAGAGCGATTGTTAATCGTAAACTATCGCTTGAAAGCCAGGAAGAAAATGAGTTTGTAGTGGGTAAGTTGAAGTTCAATTTCAAACTGCGAACCATTGTGAACACTGAAAATGGAAATGCACAGAAGTTGTCTCCCAAAGAAGCGGAACTGCTGAAAATGCTTTGTCAGCATAAAAATGACGTGCTAACTAGAGAAAAAGCACTCAAAACCATCTGGAAAGAGGACTCTTATTTTACCGCGAGAAGTATGGATGTTTTCATAGTTAAACTTAGAAAGTATTTAAAAGAGGACCCAAGCTTAACCATCCAAAACCTTCACCGTCATGGCTTTCAACTTAGTGAGCATGCGGTAGTCGCTTAAAGTTTATTTCTACTCTTAAACAAAAAAGGCCGGATTTCCGGCCTTTTTTGTTTACTGCATCCTTAACATCAATGATAGAATGTGTGAGAAACCTTGTTAAAGGCTATTGATTTCCAACCGTAAATCATTGGTTTGTTTCACTGTTTGAAGCAAGTTGGACTTACTTAGCATATGAAGAATAGAAGCATGGTGGTTGAAAGCCTCAAACCTAGTGTCACCAAGTCATTAAAGTTTTCATTTTATGGAAAATAGCAGTATTCTCATATATGCCACCAAACAGTTCTGAACCAGGCCCGAAACTGTAAACTGGGATTAAAATGCCGGTGTGTTTTTTTGTTGTGAAAGCAGCATCGATGGTCCGTTTTTCTTTGCTTCCGCCATTAATGGCAAGTCCTCCGGTTTCGTGATCGGCCGTTACTACTACCAAGGTTTCCCCGTCTTTTTCGGCAAATTGTAGTACTGTTTTAATGGTTTCGTCAAAGTCAATGGTTTCTCTGATGATGTAGTCAGGGTCATTGTTATGGCCACCCCAGTCAATTTGAGAACCTTCTACCATTAGAAAAAAGCCATTCTTGCTTATACTTAGCTTTTTTAATGCCAATTCAGTTGCTTTTGGAAGGTATGAGTTTCTGCCCTCTGACATTTTGGGTAATTCATCTTGTGCGATCAAGGCCAGCAATTTAGTGCCTTTGCTTTTTTCAACTTCAGCTAATTGATCTGTGAAGAAGTAGCCCATTTTCTGCATTTCTTGAGTCAGGTTTCGTCCGTCCTCGCGCTTGGTAAAATACTGTCGGCCACCGCCAATGATGCAATCAGCCGATCCTGATAAGAAATCTAGAGCGATGGCTTCATTCATGGCCCTGCTAGGCTGGTGGGCCACAAACGAGGCAGGTGTAGCATGGGTCACTGCGCAAGTAACCACCATGCCGGTTGCCAAACCGCGACGATGAGCTTCTTCTAAAATTGTTTCCTTGGCAGCACCTGAGGAGTCGACCCCTATGGCACCATTGAAAGTTTTTTTACCGATTGAAAAGGCTGTTGCACCTGCTGCAGAATCGGTGATGAGATTGTCAGAGGAATAACTTTTATGCAGCCCAATAACTGGTAATTTCTCCAGATGCAACCACATGCCATTGGCAACCATAGCAGCATACACTTGGGCCAATCCCATTCCATCACCAATCATCAGGATGATGTTTTTAGGTTTTTTCCTTTCGGTTTTAGAAGCAGAATGAGGCTGGTTTGATTTGCAGGAAATAAGGAGTATGCCCGCAGATAAAATAAAGAGGCTGAGGTGTTTTTTCATTTTTTGATTACTGGGGGTTGTTCTGGGGCTAGGTAGGTTTTGCCATCTGGGTCGTTTCTGAGGTTTACATTCGACTGAAAAACCCACTTGTTCTTCTTCCAAACATAGGCATCATAAGAGAGGTCAGGTACGTAATCGAAGCGCATGTCTTTGTTTTTTGGATTTGATGGAATCAAATGGTCCATCACAATCATTTTTTTATCCTTCACAAATCGCAACATCATCACAGCCTGCTTACTGTATTCCAATATTTTACGCTTCATAAGTTTACCTGTTGGTTTATCTTCAAACAAAGGCAAACCAAAAATGGCGCGTCCTTGTGCATTAAAGGTGAGGGTTTCAATAATTTTCCTCTGAGAAAAAGGCTCAAAGGTGTCGTGTCCAATTAAAGTATAGATGGCTTTATCGCCTTTTCCTGTTTGGATGATGTCATAATACTGGCAGCCTAGCCAGTTCATGATGCCAAGAGCAGTGTCTTCATTTGCGCCAAGCTGGTCTGAATTGTCAAAAAGAGGTACAATAGGTCGGGCTTTATTCGACTTCCGAATGATGCACCCATAATGTCTTACAGTTCCTTCTTCCATCTTTACCTGCCAGGTCAAAATTCTAAAGAGTTTATCAGGACTCTGTAGAACCGACATGGGACGTAACGTATCTAAATAATAGAGTGTATCACCCTCTTCCTTAAGGGTTTGTACCAATAAACGGATAAAGTTAGCATTCGCTTCTGCCCGTTGATTGACGTTCTGTGATTCAGTTAATGTTTTCATTAATCCTGACAGAGAATCCAGTTGAGCTGGAAGGCGTTTTTGTCCAGATACTGACTTTCCCAATAATCCCAATAGGAGCATGAGCCCACATGCAATTCGTGCATTCATGCCGCAAAAATACCCCTCATTTTTGCCTATCTTCGGGCCGCATTAAAAAATAACATGTCGGAAGGGACAAAAATCATCCCCATCAATATCGAGGATGAGATGAAAACCGCTTACATCGACTATTCGATGTCAGTGATTGTAGCGAGAGCATTACCAGATGTACGTGATGGTTTAAAACCAGTTCACAGAAGGGTTTTGTTTGGGATGCATGAATTAGGGGTAGGATGGAATAAACCTTACAAGAAATCGGCTCGTATCGTCGGTGAAGTGCTCGGTAAGTATCACCCTCACGGAGATACTTCTGTTTACGACGCTATGGTGCGTTTAGCCCAAGATTGGAGCATGCGTTATACATTGGTGGACGGCCAAGGTAACTACGGCTCCATCGACGGTGATAGTCCGGCAGCTATGCGTTATACCGAAGCCAGATTAACCAAGATGGCTGAAGAAATGATCGGTGAAATTGATCAGGAAACAGTTGATTTCCAGAACAACTTCGACGATTCTCTCCAAGAACCTAAGGTGCTTCCGGCTAAGATTCCTAATCTTCTGGTCAATGGTGCCTCAGGTATTGCGGTAGGTATGGCCACCAACATGGCTCCACACAACCTCAGAGAGATCTGCCAAGCCATCATTGCTTACATCAACAACAAAGAAATTACGGTTGAAGAACTGCTTCCTATCGTTAAAGGGCCAGATTTTCCGACAGGTGCCATTATCTATGGATATGAAGGCGTAAAACAAGCGCTTCTTACCGGTCGTGGAAGGGTGGTCATGCGTGCAAAGTCCAACATTGAAACCTTGGATAATGGCCGCGAACGCATCGTATTTACTGAAATTCCTTACCAAGTTAACAAAGCGGATATGCTCTCCAAAATTGGAGACCTCATCAACGACAAAAAACTGGAAGGAATCTCTGACCTACGGGATGAATCTAACCGAGAAGGTATTCGCATCGTCTTCGATATCAAACGTGACGCGATGGCCTCGGTGGTACTCAACCATCTTTACAAATATTCAGCGTTACAGAGCAGTTTTTCAGTTAACAACATCGCGCTTGTTAATGGAAAGCCCGAGACCCTGAATACCCTCGACATGATTCGCCACTATGTAGATCACCGTCACGAAGTGGTAATCAGAAGAACCAAGTATTTATTGAGAGAAGCCGAAAAGCGTGCTCATATATTACGTGGGTTAATCATCGCAGTTGACAACATCGACGAGGTGGTTCGAATTATTCGGGAGTCCTCAACGCCTCAGGCTGCGATGGATAACTTGATGGCTCGATTCGACTTAGACGAAATTCAGACTCGCGCCATTCTGGATATGCCGCTACGCAGGCTTACAGGACTGGAAATTGAAAAACTGAAAGCGGAATACGATGAACTGATGATTAAGATCGCGGATTATCAGGACATTCTTTCAAATGAAGAACGCCGCATGGGCATTATTCGTGATGAGGTAGCTGAAATCAATCAGAAGTACGGCGATGAGCGTCGTTCCATCATCGAGTATGCGGCGGAGGAATTTAGAATGGAGGATATGATAGCCGATGAGGACGTGGTAATTACCATTTCTCATATGGGCTACATCAAACGTACTCCTTTAACGGAGTATCGTAAGCAAAATAGGGGAGGGCGCGGTTTTACTGGTTCTTCTACCAGAAATGAGGATTTCATTGAGCATATTTTTATTGCTTCCACCCACAACTACATGCTGTTCTTTACTGAAACAGGCAAATGTTTCTGGGCGAAAGTGTATGAAATTCCGGAAGCTGGAAAGAATTCTCGCGGACGTGCGGTTCAAAACATGCTGAACATTGCGGCTGAAGATAAAATCAGGGCATATCTGAATGTTAAAAATCTTTCAGATGAAACTTATCTCAATGAGACGTACATCATGTTTGCAACTCGTCAGGGTGTAATCAAGAAAACCCAACTCGAAGCGTTCTCTCGTCCTCGCGCAAACGGAATTACGGCTTTGAATATCAATGAGGGAGACCGTTTGATTGAAGCAAAACTTACCACCGGAAACAGTGAGGTGCTCTTAGCCGTTCGCTCTGGTCGTGCTATCAGATTCCATGAGTCTAAAGTGAGAGCTATGGGCAGATCGGCCACCGGGGTAAGAGGCATTGAACTAGATGATGAACAGGATGAAGTGATTGGCATGGTCTGTGTCGATGACCTCGAAAGATCTGTACTCGTGCTTTCAGAAAATGGATATGGAAAACGTTCAGCCTTGGAAGATTATCGAATCACTAACCGTGGCGGTAAAGGGGTGAAAACACTTAACATCACAGACAAAACTGGGGTATTGGTGGCCATTACTGATGTTTCTGATGCAGACGATTTAATGATTATCAATAAATCTGGAGTAACCATTCGAATTGGGGTGAAAGATCTTCGCATTATGGGAAGAAATACCCAAGGGGTTCGACTCATTAAATTGGATGACGATGACAGCATCGCCTCTATTGCAAGAGTTGCCAGGGATGAAGAGGAAGAAGCAACGGACGGTGAAACAAATACTGAAGAAAACAACCCTTCAACAGACGATACTCAAGTAACCGAATAACATGAGAAAATTCTTACTGGTTCTGTTATTAACCGGAACCACTTCACTCGCTTTCGCACAAAAGTTTAAAGTACAGAGTGCGATCATCCATTACCGAAATGGTGAATTAAAAGAAGCCATGACAGTGATTGATGAAGCAGTCCAAAGTTCCTCAACCGCTCAAGATGCCAAAGCTTGGTATTGGAGAGGAACCGTTTACTGGGATCTTTACGGTAAGGACACTACTAGAAAAATACATCCTGATCCTCTTCCAGTCGCCATAGAAAGTTTTACCAAATGCCTGGAGTTTGATAAAAAGGACGACTTTAAAGAAGATCCGGAAAATGCCGATAGAATGTTGAAGTATGCAAAAGCCTATCAGCTTAATGAATACTACAACAAAGGCATAAATAAATACAATAAAGGCGATTATGCCGGTGCGCTTGCAGATTTCGAAGTACTCATTGCCTCCAATCCAATAGATAGCAATATCTTTTTAAACGCAGGAGTTTTTGCAGAAAAAGCAGGTCAAAGGTCAAAAGCCATAAAGTACTATCAAGAAGCACTTAATCGCAAACTTCAGAAGCCACAGATTTACACCAGCATGGCTAATCTGTACAAAGCTGAAAAAGATACTGCTGCTGCTTTAGCTACTTTGGCCATAGGTCGTCAGCAATTCCCAGGAGAGAAAGCGTTGGTGGTTGAAGAAGTCAACATTTACCTTGCTTCCAACAAGTCTGACAAAGCACTTGAAATGCTCTCTAAAGCCATTGAACTCGATCCTAAAAACTCTTCCTTGTATTTTGCTAAAGGTAAATGCTATGATGATTTAAAAGACAGAGCCAATGCTGAGATTTTCTACAAAAAGAGCTTTGAAGTAGATCCTACTTACTTTGATGGATACTACAACCTTGGCATCATGTACTTCAATGATGGCGCCGACATTACCAATGCTGCCAATAAAGTGCCTGCAAAGGATGTAAAGAAGTATAACGAGTTAAAGAAAAAAGCTCAGGATGCTTTCAAAGCAGCGCAACCTTACCTTGAAAAAGGGCTTGAACTACAGCCTAAAGACTTCAACACGTTGCTAGCACTTCAGCAGCTTTATGCCAATATCAATATGCTGGAGAAGTCCAAAGAAATGAAAGACAGAAAAGAAGCGTTACGTAAATAACCGCGCTGAATTTCCTTAGCAATTATGAAAGAGGCTCAATTGAGCCTCTTTTTTTTGCCCTTTTTTCATCATTTTTGCCCTATGATGAACCAACTACAAAGTCGTCAATGGGCTATGTTCGTATTGCTAATTGGCATAGCCGCAATTTCCAGAGCTCTTCCACATCCACCCAACTTTACACCTATAGGAGGAATGGCCTTATTCGCTGGCGCAGTTATGCCTCATTTAGCTGTGGCTTTACTGCTCCCGCTCGCTTCTTTGATTATTGGAGATTATCTTTTCTTAGGGGGCGGGTACGAAGGCTCTTGGGTGGTTTATTTATCATTTGCTATGATTACACTTTTCGGTAGGCTTGGACTTAAGCATTTTAACCAGCCACTGAGAATTTTTGGTAGCGCACTTCTAGCCTCACTCTTTTTCTTCATTACTACCAATTTAGCAGTTTGGTATGGCAGCAACTTCTACACCCAAGATTTTGCCGGCTTAACTACTTGTTACACCATGGCGCTTCCATTTTTTGGAAACTCTATCGCAGGGGATGTCTTTTTCTCCGCTTTCTTTTTTGCATCTTGGAAGTGGATTGCACGTCCCAACAATCAGTCTGTTACCAATCAAGTTGTGTAAGTCGTTAAACCTGATTTTTCACAACAAAAAATGCCTGAGCTCTACGCTCAGGCTTTTTTGTTGTAATGTAGTCCGCTGTAATCTATTGCTTGTGGGAATCTCCATTTTTATATCCAAAACTTTTAACATGGGAGTGTTTTAAAGAATGAAGTTTGAGCTTAAGAGGTAACTAAGTTCTTCCTTACCATGGAAACTACATTTACTTAAATCCAAAACATCTTCTTTGACTTGAGTGGATAATTAAAGATGGATGGGTAGTAGAGACAAAGACCTCTATGATTGCTTAATAAAAGTTTAGAAAATGAAGTGGTTAGTTTGGAAATAGCTAAAAGAAATATTTGCTATGCATTGTAAAAGTTGCTGAAAGCTAATCCCAATCACTTTTGATTTTAATCTTAAATGCCGATAGCCTAACAAAATCTAATGAGAACATTGAAGTTAAAGTGTAAAAAAAGCCACATGATTTTCATGTGGCTTTTTTTACACTTGGGACGGTCAGGCTTAAAACTTAAAGTTTAGTCCGAACATCACTTGTCGTGGAGCACGGAATCTGGATGGATCGTCTGGTGGCGTACCATAGGAGCGAGCATCTCGTGGATCTAAGTAAAGAGGATCTCTTTGGGTGGAAGGTAATGGATCACCAACTCGATAGGCTCTACCTGTAACAGGGTTAGGTACAATACCGTTAAGCGTATTAAACATGTTGGTGATTTGAACGGAGAACTCAAAGCGCACTTTTCTTACACTAAACCACTTTCTGAAATTCATATCTACCCACCAATTTGATTCACCTAGCCCAGACCAAAGATTGGCTGGATTAGGATCCCGTTCGTAAATCGGGCGGTTCGTAATGGGTTCGATTCCTCTAAAGATGAATGGGGTGTACCTACGGCCAGTTCTGTAAATTCCTTCAAAGTAGAAGGAAAAGTTATTGAGCCATTTTTTCCCAAACAATCCTGTTTTAGTAGCCACCGTAAAAATTGCAACACCTTTTAAATCAAGCGGACTATCCCAGGCAAGTGGCGTTTCTCTTGTGTCTTCCCTGTTCCCAGTATTCAATAATTGGTTCAGAGCTTCGTTAGCAGAGGAACTTTGTCCACGAACGGTTGAATAAGAAAAAGCTGCTTGACCGTTAAACCATTTTCCAATACGTTTTAAGTAGCTTAACTCGATCCCTCTTGCACGTGCATAATCAGAGTTAATACGGATAGTTCTTGTAAGCTCACGTCCGTTCGCATCTTTTATTTGTATGCTTGCAGCGGTGATAAAATCGTATTTATCTTTCCAATAGGTGGTAACTGTGAATGCGTCGTTGTTGGTAATCTGTGTTTTAAGTCCCAATTCGTAAGAAATATCCACTTCCGGATTCAAGTTAGGGTTACCCACCCGAGATACTACGGATCGATCTTGATAAAGTGGGTTTAAACCTTGATAAATGAATGAAGGATGTGGTAAAACCATGGAATGATTATAATTAAAAAACATTACCTGGTTTTCACGAATAGGGAAGGAGGCCGAAATTTTGGGGAGGAAGCGCATCTTAAAGCGATTTCCCATGAAAGAAGGATTATTCAGGTAGTCTTGTCTAATTTCATCACGAATTGGTGAACGACTATCAACCACAGCCTGATCTACGAATGCACCCGGAAACCAATATTCCAATCGTCCTCCAAATTCTGCATTCAAACCTTTGTATTTTAGTTTGTTAGAAGCATAGAATGCCCCTCTTGTAGGAGTTACTTTCCAAACATCGCTATAGTCTCCAAGACGGAAACTTTGAGTGGTTTGTCCATTCGGAAGAACGATGGGAGCGCCAATCCACGGGCGAATGATGTCAATCCATTGCATATCCTGGCGTTTGATTTCAGCTCCGAATAAAATTCGGTTTCCACTTGAGCTATAATAATAAGTTCCGTTGAAGCGGGTAGTTAGCTCTTCAACATAGTGGTCATGCCATAAGGTACCAATTCCACCGTTGTTGAATAATCCAGGGCCCGGATTTACGAATACTGCGCTGTCCGCAGGATTAAATAGGGTGGAAGGGAAAGTGATAATAGCGTCTGGATCAAACTCACTATCTACATTTCCTGGTCTCCAATAACGACCGTTCGCATCAGCTCGTAATCTTACGAACATTCTGCTGGCCAGAATTTTATACGAAAATTTCTTGTTTACGTTGTGAGCCCAGTTCAGAATCAACATATTGTTGTCTGAAGTGTAAGTGTTCGCTCTGTCAGGTTGTAAGCTAAATTCATACTGAAATCCCGGAAGGAAGGGAACATCGTTTCCGGTAACACGAAGCATGTTAATATCTTGGTTGATAGTAACGGATTTCAGATAAGTAACAGAGAGCTTAATTTTAGGGTTGATTTCATAGTCCAATTTAAACATTCCCGCCCAACGGTTATCTTGGTAAGGCGACCAATTGGTGTTAGGATAGAGTGATGATACGACCTGATTGGCAGGTCTTCTATAAAACTGGTCATCAAAAATTGATTTGACCGATGTAAAGAACTTGAGCTTTTTAGAGATGAAATCTAAAGGTCCACCCAACGTTAATTCATAAGTAGAGTTATTCCAAACGGAAGCCCAATTTCGGTTGAAGCCTAAATTATCGCGTTTTATACCGCCCCCAACTTCGAGGCGCTTACCACCAGACTTGGTACTTGTGTTAACAATACCCGCGGTTCCATCTCCATATTGAACATCTCCACCGCCGGTGGTAACAGAGATGTTATCGATAGAGTTCGTGCCAAGATCAATTCCAAAACCAGTTCCAGCTAACGGGTCAGATGCAGAAACACCATCAATCATGTAGGCAGTTTCATAAGTTCTGCCCCCGCGAATCGAAATTCCTTCCGGATTTAAAACCACTCCTGCTTGAGTATTTAACAGTCCTTGAACTTGTCTGACCGGAGCTGCTTCGATACTCTCCATCGAAATACTTCTTTCGGTTTTGGATTGCTCGATATCTACCAATGGCTTTTCTCCAACAACGGTTACTTCTTCACTGAAGGTGAGTACACTAGTAGTTAGTGCGATGTCAATAACCTTCTTTTCGTCTTTCTCGAAGCGAACGTTGGTGAAAATCTTTTTCGCATAACCGATGTAGGAAACTTCAATCGTATAAGAGCCAGGAGAGATATTCTTAATCAGGTATTTTCCTTGAGCGTCTGTGCTAGCTCCAAACGCCGTTCCCTTGATAGAAACAGTTACGCCGATCAGTTCAGATTTGTCTTTCTGGTCAATAACTTTCCCGCTGAGTGAAGCCTTTTGAGCCAAAGCTCCAACGCTGAAAATCAAACAGGTAAGCAGAAGTAAAGGTGTCTTCAAACTAACAATTTTGAGAATGTAAAACTAAGATTCAATGGCCGAATCTGTACTTTAAGTGATGATTAAATGCGAAACAATTATGCTTAAAATCAAGCAAAAAAAAAGCGGTCATTCTATGAATGACCGCTTTTTAGCAAGGATAAGTTTAAGCTTCTGTTAAGATACTCACTTTATCGTTTAGCACTTCAACAACTCCACCGTTACAGGGGAACATCAGTGTTTGATTGTCTGCGGTAATCACCCTGATTTGAGCATTTTGCTCAAGTGAAGAGATGATGGGAGCGTGTTGACGGAGTATTTCAAAAGAACCTTTAGAGCCTGGCACTTTCACGGAAACAACATCACCGGAAAACAGACTTTTTTCAGGAGTGAGGATATCGAGCTTCATTGATTATTAGCAATTATGCTTGACCGGCAAGCATTTTCTTGCCTTTTTCAATTGCGTCATCGATGCTACCAACCAAGTTGAAGGCAGCTTCTGGATATTCATCCACTTCTCCATCCATAATCATATTAAAGCCACGGATGGTTTCTTCAATCGGAACAAGTACGCCTTTCAAACCGGTGAATTGTTCAGCAACAAAGAAAGGCTGAGAGAGGAAACGCTGCACACGACGTGCGCGGTGTACAACCAATTTGTCTTCTTCAGAAAGTTCATCCATACCGAGGATGGCGATAATATCCTGAAGTTCTTTGTAGCGCTGAAGAATTTCTTTAACGCGAATTGCGCAATTGTAATGACCATCTCCAAGTACATCGCGGCTAAGAATACGTGATGTTGAGTCGAGGGGGTCAACTGCTGGATAGATACCAAGCTCTGCAATCTTTCTTGAAAGAACCGTTGTAGCATCCAAGTGGGTAAAGGTAGTAGCAGGAGCAGGGTCAGTTAAGTCGTCAGCAGGTACATAAACAGCTTGTACTGAAGTAATAGATCCGCGTTTGGTTGAAGTAATACGCTCTTGCATCAAACCCATTTCTGTGGCTAGTGTAGGCTGATAACCTACCGCCGAGGGCATACGTCCAAGAAGTGCAGAAACTTCTGAACCCGCCTGGGTAAAACGGAAGATGTTATCGATAAAGAAAAGGATGTCTTTACCATTGGCATCACTGGCATCACCATCACGGAAGTGTTCAGCGATAGTTAATCCAGAGAGCGCTACACGTGCACGAGCACCTGGAGGCTCATTCATCTGTCCGAAAACCAAGGTAGCTTGTGATTTTGCAAGCTCTTCGTAATCAACTTTATCAAGAGCCCACTCGCCATTTTCCATAGCTTCGCGGAATTCATGACCATACTTAATTACGCCAGATTCAATCATTTCACGAAGAAGGTCATTGCCTTCGCGGGTACGCTCACCAACACCAGCGAAAACAGACATACCGTCATATCCCTTTGCGATGTTGTTGATAAGTTCCATGATAAGAACTGTTTTACCAACACCAGCACCACCGAATAATCCGATTTTTCCTCCTTTTACATATGGTTCAAGAAGGTCAATAACCTTGATACCGGTGAATAACACTTCAGCAGTGGTAGTAAGGCTATCAAAACTTGGTGCTTCACGGTGAATGGGTAAACCTTCTTTACTATCAACAGCTTTCAAACCATCGATAGCTTCGCCTACTACGTTGAATAAGCGACCTTTGATTGTTGGGCCAACGGGCATTGAAATACCGGCACCGGTATCTACAACGTCCATTCCGCGAATGAGACCTTCAGTTGAATCCATTGCTATGGTTCTAACTGAATCTTCTCCGAGGTGTTGTTGACATTCCAGCACAATTTTCTGTCCGTTGGATTTCTCAACGTAAAGCGCGCTGTAGATTTTGGGGAGGCTGCTGGATTCACCTGAGAAGGTTACGTCCACAACCGGACCGATGATCTGACTGATTTTACCAATATTGGCCATAAAGCGAATTTCGTTTCGGGCGCAAAGGTAATCACTGAGATCTAAAAACAGTTAGTATTTGGAGATAAAAGATGAATCGGTAGTAATTATTTTCAGCCAACGTGAAGAGATATGGGTTTTGTCCATTTCAAACACAATGAAACTCTAATTACTTAGAAGATAGCTCTGTACAACATCACCAACACACAAAACAAAAAGAGGATGATGGATACTTTGTTGATGCCATGCATCACTTTCAAGTTAAAATTTGGCGCTTGGTGAGGCCCATTCTTTTTGAATACTTGAATGAAGTAGCTAAAGACTTGTTTCATGAAGGATAAACAAATTATTGCAGCACGAGTTTTCTGGTATTGTCCAATCGTAGAAATATCGAAACTAGTAAAGTGAAAGCAAACATACTGGATCCTCCGTATGAAATAAAAGGAAGTGGAATACCAATGACTGGTAGCAATCCGATAGTCATTCCGATATTGATAAAAACGTGAAAAAAAATAATAGATGCGACTCCATATCCATAGATTCGGGCGAATCTCCACTTCTGAAGCTCCGCAAGTTTGATTATTCTAATGATCAGAATGCTGTATAAGGAGAGTAAAACTAGGCTTCCAGCAAATCCCCACTCTTCCCCTATGGTACAGAAAATAAAGTCAGTACTCTGTTCAGGTACAAAGTTTAGCTTGGTTTGAGTGCCTTCTAAGAATCCTTTTCCCCACAATCCCCCGGATCCAATCGCGATTTTACTTTGATGAACGTTGTATCCCACTCCTTTAATGTCGGTTTCCTTACCTAACAACACGTTTATCCTATCTTGTTGGTGAGGCTCTAGTACGTTATTAAAGATAAAATCGATAGTAATAACTAGAAATAATCCAATGAGTAAAATCGGCAAATAGCTTAAAAACGCTCTTAGTTTAAAACGAGAAAACAAAACATAAACTGCTCCAAAGCCCGATAGTATAGCAATCAGTAGTACTTTATCGAATAGGAGCGCAAGAACAGAGACTAGTCCTATAAAAGCAATCAAAAGAAGATAGTTAATTGAGAGTCCTTCTCTGTACATCACAAAGATAAAGCTGAAGTAAACCAAGGCACTTCCTGTATCGGGTTGCAGCATGATAAGAAAAAGGGGGACTGCAATCAAGATAACCGGAACAAGGGTGTGTTTGAGCTGATTAAACTTAAGTCCAGAGTTGCCAATGTAATTGGCTATACTCAAGCAGGTGGCTACTTTGGCAAATTCAGCGGGTTGAAGCCTGAATCCTCCAATTTCAAACCAAGCTTTTGCTCCATTTACTTCTCTTCCAAATACAAGTACTAACCCTAATAAAAGCAAGGTTAGGGCATAAAAAAAGTAGGAAGCTGGTTCAAAAATGCGGTAATCGGTTCCAAGTACTATCACCAAAATAAGGAATGCGCCACTTATCCAGAGTATTTGCTTGCCATAACTTTGTGAGAGATCGAAAATAGATTGATGTTCATTGTTGTAAACAGCTGCATAAATGGATAATAATCCAATTAACATTAAGCCCATCACCGTAAGCAGTATGGGTAGATCAACATATTGAAAGACCGTTCTTTGTTCTCTTGTATCTTTCATTAGTTGTTCAATAAATCAGCTTCAAGAAGACGTTGTTCTACCCAAGGTCGTTTGATGGTATCGGTCATGTATTTTTCTATCATCAAACTGGCTATTGGTGCAGCGTATAATGAACCATATCCTGCATTTTCTACATAAACCGCAATCGCAATTTTGGGTTGTTCTCTGGGGGCAAAGCATACGAAAATTGAATGTGCCTTGCCATGCGGATTTTGGGAGGTGCCTGTTTTTCCCAAAATGGGAATATTTGGAAGGTAGGCTGAGCGAGCAGTACCATGCTCAACCACCGCCTGCATACCGTCTAATATGTTTTCAAAGTATTTACTGTCGGCTACTTCATGTTTTGCTAAAAATCGCTTGGGTAATTCTTTGTTTTTTCCCAGATATCGAATCAGGTGAGGGGTGTAATAAAATCCTCTATTGGCAAAAATGGCTATGTAATTAGCCATCTGGATAGGAGTAGTCCCTAATTCTCCTTGCCCAATGGACATGGAGATCATATTCGTCCATTTCCAACGCTTGGTGCCATATCGCCTATCGAAAAACTCTGGAGTAGGTACTAGTCCTTTTAACTCATTAGGCATGTCTATTTCTAACTTTTTCCCTAATCCAAAGCTCATGATATCATCTCTCCATAACTGATAGTTTTGACGATTGTTGCCGAGGTTTTTATTTAACATATAGTTTTTGAAGGTATGACAGAAATAGGCGTTACAGGATTCTGAGATGGCATGATTCAAATCAGGAACGCCATGATTTTCACCGTTGTTACAATTAACACGAAGAGAACCAATGCTAAATCCGGAGTTACAAACGAAAGTTGAGCTTGGATGTAAAATGCCCCGTTTTTGCCCTACTACTGCCATCGCTAGTTTAAAGATTGAACCCGGCGGATAGGAAGCCATCAATGGCCTGTTAAATAGGGGTTTGGTAGGATCTCTGTATAGTTTTGAAAAGGTTTTGGAACGTTTTAAGCCTACCATGTCATTGGGATTGTAAGTAGGGGAACTTACAAATGTCAATATCTCACCTGAAGTGGGCTCTATGGCAACTACTGATCCTCGTTTGTTGGCCATTAACTTTTCAGCATAAAGTTGAAGATCGCGATCAATACTCAGATGTAAATCGTCGCCGGTAACTGCAGCAGAATCATACTCTCCATTTTTAAAACTGCCCTGAACACGGTTATAAACATCCACATATTGGTATTTAACCCCCTTGATTCCTCTTAGCCAAGGTTCATAGTATTTTTCAATACCTGCCATTCCAATATAGTCACCCATTTGATAATAGCCGTTTGATTTTACTATATGCCTTTCATTCACTTCTCCAATATATCCGAGAACGTGTCCTGCAATGGGAATTGGATAGTCTCGCACCGTTCTGCTTTCACCATAAAAACCTGTAAACTCATAAAGTCTTTCTTGAATCTTGGCAAATTCATCAATGCTTACTTGTGATAAAAAGGTTGACGGTAAATAGGGGGAATAGTTTTTTGCCTTAATGATTTTCTCTATAAATTCATCCTTACTGATGTTCAATAGGTCGCAAAAAGCCAATGTATCCATGGCTACATTGATCTTACGGGGAATTACTTTTATTTCATAAATCTGCTTGTTTACCACTAGCAGTTTTCCATTTCTATCATAGATTAAGCCTCTATCCGGATAAACAGTAGTTTTTCTTATTGCATTTTTTTCTGCCAATGTGGCATATGACTTATCTATGATTTGCAGATAAATCAGCCTTATCAAAAAAACCAAAAACACCGCCATCATAAGAATGATAACAGTATTCTTTCTGCTTAGGTTACTTATACTTCCTTCCACTTTTTATTAGTAAAAGCCTGAATATCAATACGAAAACCAAAGACATCAGTGCAGCAGGAACTGCTTTGAAGATAACAACGGGTAGCTTACTGAATTGAAAAATCTCTAAAGTGAAAAGCCAAATGTGGTGAAGAAGAATAAGTATTCCCGAATAAGTAGCAAATCTTGGAATTTCAATTTCTTCAATATCAAAAGTTGAATCACCCTCATAGGAAGATTGAGGGACAGAAAATGATAATACATATCCACGCATGGTCATCATCCAAACACAGGCTGAGGCATGCATCCCACCGGTATTGAGAAATAAGTCAACAATTAATCCGGTTACAAAGCCAAAAAGGAGGGACGTCCAGCGTGGAAATTGATAAGGATACAAAAGCAAAACCCATAGGTATGGATAGGGACTTAGCCATCCTAGAAATGATATCTTACTAAATAGTGTAACCTGCAAAAACAGACCTAACCCTAAGCGCCAAAGCAGCGAAAAAAGCTCACTGGACATCTTCTGTTATTTGTTTTTCTAAAACATTGCGTTCCTCTTTCAAAAGGTCATCAACTACATAAACATAATCGAGTTTTCGCATATCAGAGTTAAGTTTTACAGTGATTTTGTAGGTGTTTGAGCCAGAGGGTAATTCAAAATCACTGATGTAACCTACCGGAATACCGCTTGGAAATAGATTAGAATAAGGTGAGGTAACGATCTTCATGCCTTTTTTAACCGGTAAATGCCTGGGTATATCATTCAAAGTTCCTGTCTGGTAATCACTACCATCCCAAAAGATAACTCCAGTATAGTTTAGCGGTTCAATAATACAGGAAAGTCTGAATTTGGGATTCAATACAGAGATGACCGATGAAAAGTGAGGACTAACCTGATGAACTATTCCAGCTATGCCATTAGAAGTCATAACCCCAGACCTTGGTTTTATTCCTTGATTACTACCTTTATCAATAATAAGATAATTGGCTGAGAGGTGAGCAGTTGAATTAACAACCTTAGCCCAAGTGTAGGTAAATTGCTGTTGAAGTGCTGTGTCTATGACACTGGTTTTGGTAGTGCTATCATACCGCAAGGACGTTACAAGAAGCGTTTTCAATCTCGCATTTTCTGCAGAAAGACTATCGTTGATGGTACTCAGCCGTACGAATGAAACGGCATCATTGAGAAACTTATAATAGGTACCTATCCAATAGTTAGACGATGAAATGTAACCAGCTTTTTGAAAGGCATTCTGTTGAGCAGATAAATACAGCGCCAAACTCTGTAATATCAGGAAAAGCACTACAATGTGCCTTTTGATTAAAAAGGCTAAAAACCTACGCATGACACTTAGGTCATCAGGAAGTTAAATCGATTGATGTTCTTTAAAGCGATACCTGTTCCTCTTACAACCGCACGCAGCGGATCTTCTGCAATCTGAACTTTTAGCTTTGTTTTTTGGCTAATGCGTTTGTCAAGGCCACGAATAAGCGCGCCTCCACCAGTTAACCAGATGCCATTTTCTTCAATATCAGCAGAAAGCTCTGGAGGAGTGATTTCAAGTGCACTTAAAATAGCTGACTCTACTTTGGAGATGGACTTATCTAAAGCATGAGCGATTTCCGAATAAGATACTGTAACTTTTTTGGGCACGCCGGTTAACAAGTCTCTACCAGATACTTGGTAATCTTCAGGAGGATTAGGAAGTTCGGTAAGTGCAGAACCGATGTTTATTTTAATATTCTCGGCAGTACGTTCTCCAATGAGGATGTTATGTTGGCGACGAATATGGTCCAAGATATCATTGGTAAATTCATCACCAGCAACCCTAATAGATTGATCGCAAACAATTCCGGCCAGAGCAATTACAGCAATTTCAGAAGTTCCACCACCAATATCGATGATCATATTCCCTTTGGGCTCTTCTACGTCAATGCCTATACCTATTGCAGCTGCCATAGGTTCATGAATCATATAAACTTCCTTAGCACCTGCATGTTGTGCGGAGTCTCTAACCGCCCTTTTTTCTACCTCTGTGATACCAGAGGGGATACAAATTACCATTTTCAAGGAAGGAGAGAAAAAACGACTTCGTTGAGGGATCATGTTGATCATCCCACGAATCATATATTCTGCAGCATGAAAATCAGCGATTACTCCATCTCTCAGAGGTCTTACCGTTTTAATGTTCTCATGGGTTTTACCATGCATTTGCTGTGCCTGCTTGCCAATAGCAATTACTTTATTGGTCTGCCTGTTGATGGCCACAATGGAGGGCTCATCCACTACGATTTTATCCTTGAAAATGATCAGGGTATTGGCTGTACCTAAATCGATGGCGATTTCTTGTTGTATGACGTCGAAAAGACCCATGGTATGGTCTGGGGTTGTTTAATGTTTGAAGTGTCTGTAACCGGTAAACACCATGGAAAGGCCATGGGTATTGCAAAAATCGATGGAGTCTTGGTCCTTGATTGACCCACCGGGTTGAATGATTGTTCTAATACCTTCCCGATAGGCCATTTCCACAGAATCTGCAAACGGGAAAAATGCATCGGATGCCAAAACACAATCATGAACTTCATGATTGAACTGTTTGGCACGCTGTACCGCATGATGAAGGGCTTCGATACGTGAGGTTTGACCAGTGCCAGATCCGATTAGCTGTTTATTTTTGACCAACACTATGGCATTACTCTTAGTATGCTTCACTAGTTTATTGGCAAAAATCATGTCCTCCATTTTGGATTGATCGGGTTGATGTGTTGTCACAACATTCATTTCGTTGTTACTTTCAGTTACAGCATCGCGATCTTGTTCGAGTACTCCTCCTAGAAGGCTCCGGAATTGTTTGGTAGGTATTTCGAATGGTCTGCTTTTAAGGACAATTCTGTTTTTCTTTTTACAAAGGAGTTCTAAGGCATCCTCAGTGAATTCGGGTGCGATAAGAACTTCATAGAAGATTTTGTCAATATCCTCCGCTATAGTTCTGTCTATCGTGCAGTTGGATGCGATGATTCCCCCAAATGCTGCCACAGGATCTCCGGCTAAAGCGGCACGCCATGCATCGAAAACATTTGTCCGAGAGGCCATTCCACAAGCATTGTTGTGTTTAATAACACAAAAACTTGGCTCTGTAAAATCTGAAATAAGATGGATGGCAGAATCTACGTCCAGTAAGTTATTATAGGAGAGTTCCTTGCCATTTAACTTCTCGAATACTTGATCCAAGTTGCCGTAGAACACTCCTTGTTGGTGGGGATTTTCGCCATATCGAAGAACATGACCATTGGCATGGCTGGTTTTGAAAGCTGAAATTGAAGGCTCTCGGTTTAAATAGTGGAATATGGCCGTGTCGTAGTGTGATACCGTGTTGAAAGCTTGCGCCGCTAAAAAGCTGCGCTGTTCCAAGGTGGTTGAACAATTTTGTTTGGATAATATTTCAAGCAACAAGTGATAGTCATTCGGGCGGGATACTACTGTTGAATATTGAAAGTTTTTAGCTGCCGCTCGTATCAGGGAAACGCCACCAATGTCAATTTTCTCAATAACCTCCTCATGGCTTGCACCTGATTCAAGCGTCCTCTCAAATGGATACAAGTCAACCATGACTAGGTCGATAGGAGGGATATTGAAACCTGCCATATCGTTCAAGTCATCCATCAAGTCTTTCCTAGAAAGAATTCCTCCGAAGACAACAGGATGAAGTGTTTTGACTCGGCCACCTAAAATGGACGGGAAGCCGGTTATGGACTCAACGGATATGACTTCAATGCCTAGTCCTTTGATAAAAGTTTCTGTTCCTCCTGTAGAGTAGATAGTTACCCCATGTTGGGCCAATACGCTAACAATCGGCTCTAATTGGCTTTTGTCGTAAACAGAAATTAGAGCAGACTTTATGGGTAGGAAACTCATGGAAGGAGAGGATTTTGGTGACGCAAAAATAGAAAATCTATTGGCAGTAATTTTCTACTTTGTTACCATTTAATTAATGCCGAAGCCCAAGTGAATCCGCTGCCGAAAGCGGCAAGACATACCAAATCGCCAGGCTTGATTCTGCCTGCTTCCCAAGCTTCGCTCAATGCAATGGGTATGGACGCAGCAGTTGTGTTTCCGTATTTATGGATATTGGAAACCACCCGCTCTTCAGGAAGATTCATAGACTCCCTGATGTAGGTTGTTATCCGCAGATTAGCTTGGTGAGGTACTAACAAATCGAGGTCCGAGGCACTTAAGCCATTTGAAGCCAATGCTTCATTGATAACCTCTGGAAACCTAGTAACTGCATGTTTAAAAACATAATTTCCATTCATATAGGGGTAAATTCCTGTAGCTTCATCAATCATTTCTTTTGAAAGCCGTACCTCACGACTGCTACCAGGGTCTAATACAGCCAACTCTTCTGCATACTGGCCTTCACTATGCAAGTGGGTAGAAAGAATACCTCGTCCTTCATCTTCGCATCTGCTTACAATCGCGGCTCCTGCGCCATCTCCGAATATAACGGACACTCCTCTTCCTCTTGTGGTCATATCTAAACCGGTGCTATGAATCTCTGAACCGATTACTAAAACATGCTTGTACATGCCGGTTTTTACGAATTGATCAGCTACAGAGAGAGCATATACAAAGCCGGAACATTGATCACGAACATCTAAAGCGCCAACTGTTTTGTCGCCCATTAGTTCTTTTTGAACCAATACTCCTGAGCCTGGAAAAAAATAATCAGGACTTAAGGTTGCAAAAACGATAAACTCAATATCATCGGGGGATAAACCGGCGCGTTCTAATGCCACTCTTGCAGCCTTAACGCCCATGTTGGCACAGGTGTCCACACCGGGTGTAAAATGTCGACGTTCTTTAATCCCAGTTCTCAATTGAATCCATTCGTCGGAAGTTTCCATGATTTTGGATAAATCTTCATTTGTGACAATCTTCTCAGGGACGTAGTGCCCAACTCCTGATAGAATTGAGCGGAACATTTTGGCCATTTTGGTGTTTTTTTCGTTTAATTACGCGAATGTAAAGTGTTTGAACGTTAGATTTGTGTCTTACTGAATGCAATCATTATAATCAGGTCACAAAAATGAGTCTAGTTTCCTTTGCTTATCTTGAAGAAATCTCCGGTGGTGATAAAGACTTTCAGAAAGAAATCGTTAACACCTTCTTAGAGGAAATAAACCCTGATTTATCAGCACTTCAACAACATGCTGATGCAGGAAACTGGATTGAAATGGGAAAAATGGCCCATAAAGTGAAAGCACCCATCGGAATGCTTTGTGGGGAAGAAATGAAAGACAAGGTGCTCTTCCTTGAAAAAAATGCAAAAGCCATGACTTCTACTGACCAGCTTCCGGCTAAAGTCACTGAATTTCTTTCTATGATGCAACAGGTAATTGCTGAGCTAAAGGCCGCTTTCCCTGCATAACGTATCATATTTGCGCCGCTAATCTCTTTTCATGAAAAAACTGAATGAAGAAGCGGTAATCCAAGCACTTTCACGTGTTATTGAACCGGATCTAAAAAAAGATTTGATAACACTTAAAATGGTCCGTGATGTAAAAATTACAAGTGCCACAGGTGTTTATTTCGAAATTTGTCTTACTACTCCAGCCTGTCCTCTAAAAGAGGAAATGAAAGCTTCTTGTGAAAAAGAACTTTTAACTGACTTCCCCGAACTTACAAACATAGATATACACTTCTCTGCGGAAGTAATTACCCGTAAATCAGATCCTTTGATTCCGGGTGTCCGAAATATCATCGCTGTTTCGTCTGGAAAAGGAGGGGTTGGCAAATCAACAGTGGCCGCTAACCTCGCCCTTGCGCTAGCTTCAAAAGGTGCCAAAACTGGTTTGCTTGATGCAGACATATATGGGCCTTCGGTGCCTATTTTGATGGGTGTGCAAGGTCAAAAGCCTGAAATGGTGGATATCGAAGGTAAAAACAAGATTCTGCCGCTTCAAAAGTATGGATTGAGCATCATGTCAATAGGATTATTGATTGATGAGAGACAGGCAATTGTTTGGAGAGGCCCGATGGTTAGTTCTGCCCTCAGACAGTTCTTTAGCGATGTGAATTGGGGTGAACTCGATTACCTGGTAGTTGACTTGCCTCCTGGAACCGGCGATATACACCTTACTTTTGCTCAGCTTGTGCCAATTGCTGCTACGATTGTAGTTACAACTCCTCAAAAAGTAGCCACTGCCGATGCTCGCAAAGGTGCAGCCATGTTTCAAATCCCGCAAATCAACGTACCGCTTACAGGTGTAGTAGAAAATATGGCTTGGTTTACGCCTAAAGAACATCCTGATGAAAAATACTTCTTATTTGGACAAGGAGGTGGTGCTGACTTGGCAAAACAACTTAACATAGATTTGTTGTCTCAAATACCTTTGGATCAGTCCTTTAGCGAAGGTGGCGCAAGCGGTTTAGTGGTAATTGACCATCCAGAATCCAATACTGCCATGGCGTTTCAAGATTTAGCTGCCGAAATAGCACGTAGGCTTGCTGTTCAATCTCATTTAACACAACGATAAAGGAGTTTATACTCCAATTTGTTATCTTTGTTCATCAGCCCTATGAAAACCATTCTTGTACCCACCGATTTTTCACATGATTCAATACAAGCTTTTGAGAGTGCTATCTCATTAGCCAAGTCAAATGGTGCCCAAATTATCCTTCTTCACGTACATAAGGTAGTTTCTATCGCAAGTGTTGATTCAGTTGCCGGAATTCCCGTTTCTTACAACATTTCTCCGGAAGCTGAGGAAGCAGCCATGCGGGCTGAAACTAAAAAGCTTGAGGCATTTGCTGAAAAATTTGTGGATAGAGGCGTTTCAATCTCTACTAAAATCATCAAGGATTATAGCCCAGGAAGCCTCGACCCAGATCTAATTCTTGAGATTCCCTCAGATTTAATCATCATGGGAACCAAAGGACATTCTGTCTTGGAAAATGTTATTGTAGGCTCTAACACACTCAACTTGGTAAGAGAATCAGATAGACCGGTTTTGGTGGTTAAGAAAAATCCACTTGCTGTACAGGTTACAAACATGCTGATTCCAACAGATTTTGAACCTTGGAGTAACAATTTGTCTAAAGAAATTTTGGGTTTCGCGAACGCATTCGGAGCGAAAATCCATTTTTGCTATGTTCACTTACCAGGTGCTGTAGGATTTATGACTACCCAAGATGTGTTGAAAAAGGCAGAAACCTTCGCAAAGAAGCATCACATTACCGATTACACGGTGGATTTGGTCAATGAACTTACCGAGGAACAAGGAATTCTATTTTGTGCTGAAAAAAGGAAGGCAGATCTCATCGTCATGCCTACTCATGGAAGAAGTGGATTAGAGCGCTTTTTTAAAGGCTCAGTGACTGAAAATGTCTTGAATGACAGCCATTTTCCGGTACTTACTTTGAGCATGAAAACCCGATAACTAACATTATCCCTATTTTTGTGCATGGTTCAGGAAAAAGCTGACTTGCTGCGCAAAATAGACTCAAGTTTAAATACACTACGCCCTTATTTACAAGCTGATGGGGGAGATGTAGAAGTAGTAGATTTTACCGATGAGGGCGTAGTGAAAATTAAACTCAAAGGAAGCTGCGAATCTTGCTCTATGAGTTCAATGACCATGAAAGCGGGAATCGAAAAGACGATAAGAAGAGACTTTCCCAACGTTATAAGGGTTGAAGCTGTAGAATCTATACCATAATGAATAGGTCGGCTCTCCTCCATCAAATAAAGAGAAAGCAATCTGTTCTCTGTTTAGGTTTAGACCCATCTCTAGATAAAATTCCGACCCACCTTCTTCATAAAAATAGCATTGAAGAAGCTGTTTATGAGTTTTGTATGAGCATTGTGCTTGAATGTCAACCTCATATTGTAGCTGTTAAACCTAATTTTGCCTTCTTTGAGTCTATAGGGTCGAGGGGTATTGAATTGCTTCAAAAAATAATCGCTCATTTACCTGACGATTTGTTCATTATCGGAGACGGCAAGCGTGGAGATATTGGCAACACCTCATCCGCTTATGCCAAAGCTGGATTTGACATTCTAGGATGTCATGCGCTCACTATCAATCCTTTCATGGGCGAAGATAGCGTGGTGCCATTTTTGCAACATCCAGATAAATGGGGTGTAGTGCTTGGGCTAACGTCAAACCACGGTGCCAATGATTTTCAAATGCTAGAGGTTGAAGGACGTCCGCTTTATCTTCATGTCATGACCAAAGTTGCATCGTGGGGAACTCCTGAAAACTTGATGTTTGTAGTCGGAGCTACTCGTCCAGCCCTACTTAAAACTATTAGAACACTATTTCCTGATCACTTTTTTTTGGTTCCAGGAATCGGAGCCCAAGGTGGAGATTTAGAGGAAGTGATGCAAGCAGGGTTGAATAAAGATGCAGGTCTTCTTATTAATGCCTCAAGGGCTATTCTTTATGCAGGCTCAGATTCAGATTATGCGAAAAAGTCTAAGATAGAAGCTCAAAATCTTCATCAAATCATGCGTAACTTCCTTTAATGAAGGAAGTGGTACTTCAGTATATCTGGGAAAAGCAGCTATTCAAGAAGCACAATTTACAAACTACTGCCGGGGCATCCCTCCAAGTGATTGCCTCAGGTAAGCTCAACAACGGTCAAGGTCCTGACTTTAGTGAAGCGGTTCTGCAAATAGGCGGTATCATATTCTCTGGTTCTGTTGAAATTCATCTAAGATCTTCTGATTGGATTCGTCATCAACACCGATATACCAATGTAATCTTGCATGTGGTGCTCATTCATGACCAAGATTTGCTTGATGAAAGCGGCTATCTTCTTCCAGTATTAGCACTTTCTGAACGACTTCTCAATCGCTACATTCCCAATTTTCAGCAGCTAATTGCAGATTGGGCTGAAATAAATTGCAAAGGGTATTTTCAAAAAGAGCATGAATCAGTAGCCGTTGAAGTCCTAAGAGTTGCCGGAATTCAACGGCTAAATGACATGAAATCTCAATTGTGTCATCAACTCAATAGGTTAGATGGAGACATCGAACTACTCGCCAAGTGGATATTCTTTAAAACTATCGGGCCGCCTTACAAGGCAGTT
>JAIXUI010000090.1 GCA_027484125.1 Bacteroidota bacterium
CATCCCTTTTCTTTTACTTATATGCCGCTTGAATACCCAGTGGAAACAAGTTATAGTTTCATTCTTCCGTGGTTAACAATTAATGTTATTGAAGCATTTGAAGAAATCCAGTTAATCAACTAGGCGGCTGCCGGGATATATGAATGGGTTGCAATCTAAACAACCTCAAAAAACCCACCCTATCCATGTTGTTTTGCACATCAATTCTCCCAAATAAGGCTGCATATCCGCTAGTTTCAATTATTATAAAAATGAATTTCTGAAGCATTCCCCCAATCATCATGGATGGAAAGCTGGTTCTTCCCATCAATAGGATGGAGCAATACTTGATGGACCCCTCGGGTCGTTTGGATGAGCTTTCCATTAAGAAACCAGTGTACCTGAGCTTCTGGTAGAAGATGAATGGCCTTGGCAACCATGGTCCCAGACGTTTCTGATCGAAGTTCAGATTGATCCGTTATCACTTTCATGCCATTCTCAGGATACACCAATTGTAACTGATAATCACGGGATTTCCCCGGGCAATGAGGGCTGAAAGGAGGTGGCGGAATATATTCCGGGTGTTGTTGCCGATAATAATAAGCCATAGCGGGCGGCAAACTCCACCAAACAGTTGCTTGGGCACTGGCAAAATCAGGACATTGGTCGTTAAGGCGAAACAGTCGATCCGATGTAACCATCATGATTTGATGCCACCCACAAACAGGAAGGCGCGATTCCTTCACCGACGTTTGCCAATGCGTAATCGGACATTCAGGCGACGGCGCCAACCCACTCTTGGCGCATACCGGCTGATTGATTGCCTTTTCTTTGGGCTGCCGATTCAACTCAGCCGGTGCTAAACCTGCACGAATGTCAAACATGAGTGGTGCGGCCGTACTGATGCCGGTTAGCCCTGCGCAACTCAGGTTTCTGGCATTACCGGCCCAAACGGCCACTAAAAAGCGATTATCAAAGCCAATAGCCCAAGCATCGCGGTAACCGAAACTGGTGCCCGTTTTCCATGCAAAGGGCCGCTCTTTCGCGTAAAGTCGCCAGTTGTTGTCTAGTCCAGGACGTTCTGCTTCTTTCATCGCCTCCACAGTATGATAAACTGACCATGGCGAAAGTTTTACCAATTTTCTCTGGAATCCCAAGGAGGTAGTTATGACTTGCTGGTCTGATGCATGATTCTTCCTGGTTGAGGTAGCAAATCCCGCATAGGTTTGCGCTAATTCCCATAAGCTAAGCTCTGCTCCTCCCAGTATAAGACTAAGTCCGTAGTAAGTGGGAGATTTTCGAAGGGAGGAAAGTCCGCTTTTCCGCAGAAAATCAAGAAATGGTGCAGTACCTACTTCCTTAAGCAGGTACACAAAAGGCACATTCTGAGACCGCGCCAAGGCTTCATTTAAGGGAATCGCGCCTTGAAACTTGCGATCAAAATTCTGTGGACTATAGCCCTGAAAATTCATGTCGAAGTCAGGCATTAATCGACTCGGTGATGCTTTACCCTGATCTAAAGCATAGGCCATCAGCAACGGTTTCAACAAGCTCCCATAACTTCTGGGTTGGTGAATCATATCGAAATGATCTCCATCAGAAAAAGAAAAAGTTCGGTCCGTTCGGTTGCCTACATACGCCAAAAGTTGTTGCGCTTGTAAATCATAAACAAGCGCCGCAGCATGAGTTACGCCGTTGGGAGTAAGTTGCTGACAATATTGATTGACCAAAGCTTGAACTTTGCGCTGCAATCCAGGTAGAAGATCTGTCTTTACTCTTCCTCCTAATTGATTCTTAGTTTTTAATGTGGCTAATAAGTGGGGTGAAACTACTTCAATGGGCCTCCAGCGTTCCGGTAAAGGCTCTGCTAGCGCCAGTTCATACGCTTGTGTGGAGAGATTTCCTGCTTTCCAAAGTCGAAGCAACAGGTTGTTTCTTCTGGCTAACAACAAGGGATTGTTTCTACCAGGAATAAGAGAAGAAGGTCTGTTCGGTAAAACAGCTAAGAGCGCTGCTTCGCCCCAGGAAAGCGCGTCGGGCGCATGTCCAAAGTAGCGTTGACAAGCAGCCTCTACGCCTACTACATTACCTCCAAATGGCGCATTGGCGGCATATTGATGCAGGATTTCCTCCTTTGACAACCAGAGTTCCAGCTTGAATGAAAGTGCTAATTCCAAGGTTTTCGCGAAAACCGTTCTGCGCTTCATTCCCAATGTTCGCCTGGCTAACTGCATGGTGATGGTGGAACCACCCATCCTTTTCCCACCCAATATCAAATGCCTTCCTGCACGCAAAATTGAGGCAGGATTGATTCCGGGATGCCGGAAAAAATGCCGGTCTTCAAAAGCAAGTAGTGCAGAAAAGTATTTATCCGAAACTTTCGCACCTGCTGGAAAACGCCATTGCCCATCAGTAGCAAGGCTTACCGCTAACGTTCCTCCTTCTTTATCCTGAATCAACAAGGAATAAGGAACCTCAACAAACAATTTTGGTGGTATCAGAAGCCAGCAGAAAAGCATCACTCCTGCTACCACCAGTAGCCTTTGTATAATCTTAAACTTACTGCGCAATGGTTACCGTTTTGTCAGAAATTCTTGCCCACCACGCTTGGTCATACATGGATTCTACCGCAGCGCCGGGCCAGAAAAACTGTCCGGAATAGGTCAACTGAATTTTGGTTTGAATGGTGACCGATTGAGCCCTCGGCAAATCGAAATATACCAAGGCTCGATCATCTCTTCGATCTGACCAAATCACCTGCATGCCTTTTGGATCGTCAAGCATTTCCATGCCCGCAGCCAACGGCAGCTTCAAGGCCATTCCTCGAAAATCGACGGTAGATCCAGGCGCTGAAACTGTCCATTCCGCTATCACGTCCATGCCACGTTTGAATTCCGTAGGCTGAATAACTTTTCCTGACTTATTCTTGTAAACCACTTGTAGCTTCAATCCGGAAGAAGTAGCGGGTTGAGGGCTAAAACGTAATCCTTTGAATACAGTTTGTACGTATAACGGCGATTTCCCTCGGTTGTTTAGCAACACCGATTCACCTGCTTTCATAGCAGGAAGGTCTTGTACCAACAAGGCCGAAGCTGTATTCACCGTCTTCTCTTTGGTGCCATATTTCCAGGTAAACTGCAATGCTGCCGGTTTGCCTTTCAGTTGCATTTCACGCACCAGCACCCACAGCGAAAGCGACAAAGCATGAGTAGAGCTCCAAGTATCGGAAGACAAACGCGCAGCTAACTGACGGAAGAGCACCTCTCGTCCGGTTGATATGCCGGAATACTGAAGGCTCATCAGTAAAAAGGCTTCGTCGCGTAGATCTGTGCCCCAAGTACCTCCCTGCTCTGCATAAGCAGGCAAATCCGGTTGACTCATCACCGCCATACGCTTCGCATCAGGAATCCGGCCTGATAAAGCAAAGGCCATCGCCAGCAGATGGCGGCTCAACATAGGCAAGGCCGCTTGTTCGCGCAACCTGCTCATGGCCGGCAACACCGGCGACCCGGACAGCGCAAGCACCATCAACCGATAGGCTTGTGTATTCAAAGCAGTGGCCGGCATTTTCCCAGATGGAAACTGCTCTGCCAATTGCCTGTTTTTATCCCGCCAATTGTTGAAGACCTGCTCAACCGGCGCATAGCCGGATTGTTTGGCCAGCACCATGGTATGTCCGACTAATACCGAAATCCAGGCATCTGCATTTTCTGATTTCGGCCATAATCCAAACTGTCCGTCTTGTGTCTGATAACGCGCTATCTGCACCAAATAGGTTTTTACGGATTGAATCAGGGCTTCCTGCTGCTTTTTATCCTGAACTACGCCCGATTGTAAAAGCGCTAAACGCGCCATGGTGATGGAACTGATTTGTTCCGCACACCGATGTGGATACCTTTCTAATTCGTTTACCAAATCGGTTAAGGGGAAAGAAGGAGTGCCGGAAAAAGACATAGCGGCTTGAATACTGGCAGCATCTTTCCAGGGGGGTGTAGCCGACATCGATTGACCAGGAGCCAATGATTTAGCAACCATGATACGCACCGGACTGCCTTCCTGCATCACTTTTAAATCGTCTGAAAATCGTGCTTGGGCTGAACCCGAAGAAGCCTCGAATGATAGGGTTGCATTTCCCATTTTACTACCGGCTTTGAGTGGGAAATAGAGTTGATATTCCGAGCGTCCATCGGGCGTAAAAGTTTGCTCTGCAGCGCCTTGAACCATGGCAGCGCCCTGAGCCAAGGCTTTTACGCGAACCGGTCCTTTTATTTTCTTGTCCACGAAAATGGTGAC
>JAIXUI010000105.1 GCA_027484125.1 Bacteroidota bacterium
AGTATTTAGAATTGCTAAAGAAATATGAAATAGATTTTAAGGAAGAGTATGTGTTTGAATTTTTATAACAACTTCACCTTTATAATACCACCTTATAATAATATCACCCCTTCGGGGTTTGATGATCTTGGTTTGCGTTTTTCTATAATAATATCACCCCTTCGGGGTTACAAAACCGGCAACAGTTTCTTTACCCAAGCAATGGCACTGGCCACCGCCAATACCGCCAGCACAGCCTTGCCGGAGCTGATTACTTATATAGATAACCGGCTGGAGAAAACATGTGCAAACCAACTCCGAATGGGTTGAACATCAATAGCCATGTGTGAAGCTCATGGAATACGATATGGAATATGATATGGAATACGATATGTAATACGATATGGAACATAGTCCCCAACCAATCCCTTCGGGATTGTGGATGTCGGTGGGTTATTACCTTTCTAGGCATTTCATGTCTTACTAAGCATTTCATGCCTCGTTATTCATATTCAATCCCATCGGGATTGAACTTTGGGGATGGGTGTCGTTTTACTATAATAATTTCACCCCTTCGTGGTTTTAAAACCGCCAACAGTTTCTTCACCCAAGCAATGGCACTGGCCACCACCTTTCCTGTGGATATGCTGAATGGAAGTTTTATTCCTTAACCGAAAAGCCAAATAGCACACTAGAAATACTTTCCTACAAGGTTGTGACATTTTAACTTGTAGCATTCTTTTTTGTTACAGCTGCTCTTGCTAGAAGTCTGTTTGAAATCTGTTCAAGATTCTAAATTTGAAATAAACTCAGAGAAGCATTTAAATGATCTTTCTGAAAACATGTTTTACAACAATGGATTTCTTTGATTAAAAATGGCCAGCTGACTTGGAGTTACCTGCCAGCTACATACCTAGGTCGCTGTGGGATGTAGTAAGAATGGGGATGTAAATGATGAATATTCCTGAAGCTGTTCAGCATCTAGTAAATAGATTGGGGCATTGGTAGTACACCTTCATCGAAACATTTTCCTCCTGATCGGCGCTTATTCTGATCCAGCTCTATGGGCAGGATGAAACACAGATTCGATTTTCTAACAACATTTACTCACAGGAAAATGCCATTTGAAAAGCTTAGAAACAATATTTTGAAAAAACTTACTCCACCAGCAGTTCAAAAATCCGCTCCCACTCTTGGTCGGCTTCGGCTAGTTTTTGACGGGTTTGCTCCAGCTTCGTTTTGAGTTCGGCAATGGCGGTTTTGTTGGTATATACTTCCGGCTTCACCGCTTCTTCTTCCAACCTAAAAATCTCATCGCGAATCTGCTGCTGCTTTTTCTCTGCTTCTTCTAACTGCTTTTGCAGCTTGGCTTGTTCCTTCTCTTTAGATTTGTCAACCGGCTTAGCCACAGGAGCTGCTGGCGCAGGCGCTGCCGCTTTCTTCTCTACTTTCTCCGATGCTTTGTCGGCCTTGGCGTTGAGTTTAAGTTGCTGGTTTTTCCATTCGTCAAACTCTTCGTAAGAGCCGGGATATTCCATCAAACGTCCGTTGTCGAGGTACCAAATTTTGGTTGCCACTTCTGACAAGAAAAAGCGGTCGTGAGAAACCACCACATAAGTTCCTTCATAGTCGTTGAGCGCATCAATCAACACCTCTACTGAAAGCATGTCGAGGTGGTTGGTAGGCTCGTCTAATAGCAGGAAGTTGGCGTCGGAGGTGATGAGCTTGGCCAGGGCCACCCGCATTTTCTCTCCTCCTGAAAGTACGCCGGTTTTCTTGAGTACGTCTTCACCGGTGAAAAGGAAAGAACCGAGAATGGTTCTCACTTCACGTTCGGTCATTCCGCCTGCATCGTAAAGCACTTCATCGAGCATGTTCTTAGCCGGGTCGAGCACTTCCGCCTGATGCTGGGCAAAGTAAGCCGGCTTCACGTTATGTCCGTTGATGATGTTCCCGCCATGCTCGGTAATTCCGCCCATCACCCGCAGCAGGGTAGATTTCCCCTGACCGTTGGGACCAATCAGCGCGATTTTATCGCCCCTTTCAATGATGGCCGAAGCTTCTTTTACCACCTTTTTCTCCCCATAGTGCTTGTTTACATGCTCCAGCGTCTGGATTATCTTGCCTGGGTTCACGCGCACTTTCAGCTTAAGGTTCATGGAAGCTTGGTCGGAATCAGGCGCATCGATACGTTCCAATTTTTCCAACAACTTAATCCGAGATTTCACCGCTTTGGCTTTGGAAGCTTTAGCGCGGAATCGCTCGATGAAGCGCTCTTCTTGCTTCAGCTTAGACTGCTGGTTTTTGTAAGCCGCAGCCTGAAGCATCAAAGCTTCTTCTTTCTGTTCGATATAAGAACTAAAGTTTCCGGTGTAAGCCGTGATTTTACCTCTTTCAATTTCGAGGATCCGGTTGCAAAGTCGGTCGAGTAGGAAGCGGTCGTGAGACACCACGATGAGGGTACCCTCGAAGCTTCGGAGGTAGCCCTCCAACCACTCAATAGCGGGAAGGTCGAGGTGGTTGGTAGGCTCATCGAGCATGAGCACATCAGGGTTGGCCAGCAGACATTTCGCAAGCTGTGCCCTCATGCGCCAACCACCGGAAAAACTACCGTAAGGGCTGTCACAATCTTCGTCGGTGAAGCCAAGTCCGGCAAGGATGCGCTTCACCCTGCTTTCCAAGGTGTAAGCGTCCGACAATTCCAGCTTCTCCTGAAGGGCAAACATCCGGTTCATGAGGTCTTCGCTGAAAGCTTGCTCCATTTGATACGTCACCTCGTCGAGTTCGGCCATAGCATCGAGCACCTCTTGAAACACCGCCGCCACCACGTGGTAGAGCGAAGCATCGGTCATAAACGACAGCAAATCCTGGTTGAAGTAGCTGATGTTCAATCCTGACTGAAAGTTCAAACTTCCGCTGCTGGGCTGGTATTCTTTATTAAGGAGACGAAGCAACGTGGATTTTCCGGTTCCATTTCTACCTACAATCCCGATGCGTTGACGAGGATGAAGGTCGAAGTTGACGTTTTCGTACAGCGGTCTTCCGGAAAATTCGAACGTTAAATTATTGGCCGTGATCATGCGGGGGCGAAGATAAGCCAGCAACGTGCAGATTTGCAGCATGAACACTACGGAAAACCACGAGATAACATTGAGAAAAGCGAGTTACGACGACATCGACTTCATAGCCCATTGTCAGTTGGCGATGGCCTTGGAGACTGAAAATCTGGGGCTGAATTATGAAACCGTTCAGCAAGGCGCGCTGCATGTGATTCAAAATCCTGCCTTGGGTTATTACCTGATTCCGATGGTTGAAAACAAGCCTGCAGGCTGTATGCTAGTACTTTCGGAGTGGTCAGACTGGCGGAATGCGGAAGTATTGTGGATTCATTCGCTATACATCCTGCCCTACCGCAGAAGTCAAGGTGTTTTCAAAGTGATGTTTGAAAGCTTGAAAGATCAAGTGAGGAAAGAAGAAGGATTAAGAGGAATCAGGTTGTTTGTAGATAAAACCAATGTGAAAGCGAGAGCTGTATATGAACAATTAGGGATGAATGGCCATCACTACGAACTATTTGAGTGGATGCCGTAAAGTGGACAACTTCATCTCCATGAATAAGTTATCCACAATTTGAAGTAGAAAAACTGCTAATAAATAGGGATTAGCCTTAAAAAATTACAACTCACTGTAAACAAATCATTAAGCCCCCGAATAACATAGTAAAGTAGCGGATACAGATGCTTAAATTCGCGGCGAAAACTGTAAACATGAAACAAAAACTAACCCACCTTCTGTTGTTGGTAGCGGCTGTTTGCTTGAGTACGATGGCGCATGCGCAATTGTCGTTAGGCACACTCAATACCAACCACGTGATTGACTTTAGCACCACGGTTAGTGGTGTTAATAATGGCGCGTTCAGCCGAGCCAGCGGAAATGCGATTTTTGCGAATCCGGCGAGCGCAGGGCAGCTGAACCAAGCCGGGCTTTCACTCGTAGGAGATGGCGCTACTGCACAAGCCGCAGCCACCTTCCCGGGCGCTACCCTCAACGCCTCTTTTGCACATTTTACAGCGCCCTACAGCTCCATGACCACTACCTCAACCGGTTATGGTTCAGCTGCTTTGGATGGGGACAATATGCTGGCGATTTTCCCTTCAGGGTCTGCAGCCACCCCAGGAAGCCTTACTTTAAGAATGACCAACAGTACCGGTTCAACAGTTAACCGACTTGTAATTTCTTACAAAGTTTACTGCCTGAACAACGGCCCTAGAGCCAATAGAATTGGTTTTTTCCATTCTGCCAACAACACAGCCAACAGCTACACAGAAGTTACCAATGTAAATTATGTTTCTACGGAATCATCTACACCGGTAACCAGAGACTCCGTAACAAGATTCCTCACCATCGACATTCCTGGTGGAGTTGCCAATGGCAATGACTATTTTCTGCGTTGGTTTTTTGAGGACGTAAGTGGTGGTGGAAACCGAGATAAATTCTTCCTTGACAACATTTCTGTTCAACCACAATTTGTCAGTCTCCCTAACGTAAGCATCAGCCTTTCCTCTAACAGCGGTTCAGAGGCTGCTGCAAGTGCAACCACCATCACCGCTACAGCAGACGCAGCGGTTTCAGGCAATCAAACCATCAACTTAATTGTAACCGGATCAGGTGTTACTACCGGCGACTACACCCTATCGAATGCTACCATCACCATTCTTGATGGACAAACTTCCGGAACGGTTACCCTTACTGTTAACGACGACCAACTCAATGAACCTACCGAAAACTTAACCATTACCCTCAGCGGCCCAAGTAGTGGAATAGGCATTGGGGCACCTAATTCAGCTAGTTACAGCATTACCGATAACGATGCCGATTTAGTTATTGCAACACTAGGAAGCTACACAGCGGTACAGACCATGGATCAATTGTCCCCAACTGCTACCGGCACCTCCGCTGCTGACATTCCTGCCGGTTTTTATTTCAAAGAAAGCGGCACCAACGCCAACGGTTTTTATGCAGCAGGTGATGGCAGCTTGGCATCCGGAAATACCTACGCATTTGGAACAGGAACCAACACTGACCGTGCATTTGGTGGAATAGGTGCAGGAGGTTTGGTAGCCGCTCATTTCGGATTCCGCTTGCAAAATACCAGTGGCGCTATCGCCAATAAACTGGCCCTACAATATACCGGTGAGCAATGGAGAGATGGAACATCTGCATCAGACCGCCTCGATGTACAAATTTCTTTGAATGCTACATCCATCGATGACTCATCTGCTACCTGGATTGATTTGAACAATGCAGATTTCATCCCACCGGGAACCCTTAATACAGGTGTTGCTGTAGATGGTAACCAACCAGCCAACCGCGTGAGCATCGTTGATACTTCTGGTGGCTTCGGCAACATCCCTAACAACGCCACCTTCTGGGTTCGTTGGGTAGATACAGACTCACCAGGAAACGACGACGGCGTAGCCATCGACGATGTAAGCTTTGCCCTTATTTTTGAAACTCCTTCTATTTTTTATAGCAAACCTACCGGCAGCCTGAGCGACCTCAACACTTGGAATTCAGAGCCTGATTTTAGCGGATCTGCTCCTACCAGCTTCAGCAGCCCCAATAGCACATTCAATTTAGTCAACCGTACCTCGGTTACCCTCGATGATACCCTCCAAATCAATGGTAGCAACTCTATCCTTGTTATCGGAGACGGCGCTACCGCCACTGAGCTTTTCACCACGGCTACCCTGCCCTTGTTGGTCAACAGCGGTGCCACTGTACGCATTGCCACCAACTCAACCTTCCACGGTGTTCACTTCATCATGCCTGCTTTCAACAGCATCCAAGGAGCTAATTCTACCATTTCCTTTGAGCAAACAGTAGGCGCTACCACCATTCCTTCCGGAAACTATGTGAACCTTTCGCTGAAAAATGCAACCAAGAACTTCGGTACCGGCACCTTTAATATCAGCGGAAATCTTCTTCTCGAAAACACCTCTTCAATCGCTCCAGGCAGCCCATTCGCTTCTATCGTTCTTGGTGGCGACTTCACTCAAGTGAACTCTAGTGCGTTCGTAGGTCCAGAATCTATCACCCTCACCACCACCGGCAATGGCCTGCAAAACTTCAACGCAGGAAATGGAACCATCACCCTCTTCCGACTCATCAGCACCAAAACTTCTGGTGGAATTAACGTGGTGAAAAACAGCAACAGCAACACAGAGTTGATTTGCCGCGACGACTTCCGTCTGAACATGAGCGGAACTGCAACCTTCACCGACAATGGCTCAACCCTACAGTGTGGTGGCGACTTCAACTGCGATGGCACTACTTCGAACTACAGCCTTACCGGCAACTTAGTGATGAACGGAACCGTTTCTCAAAACATCCGCCGTTCTGAAGCTTCCAGCACCCTTATTCAGGCTGAACTTAACAACGTAACCTTCATCGGTGGAACCGCTGCCGGACTTTTCTTCCAGCCAACCGGCTCTACTTCCAACATGACCATCAAAGGAAACCTGACCATCACCCCTTCCTTGCCTTATACTGGTTCATTGAATCTCGGAACCAACAAAACCCTCTTCCTCAATGGAAACTTAACCATTGCCGGAGTAACCCTCACAGGTACTGGTTCAACCATTGAAATGTCAGGAAGCGCTGCTCAAACCATCACTTCCACTGACATCAACAACGTTGCAAACAGCCGCCTTACCAGCTTGAGAATCAACAACAGCAACGGAGTTACATTCACAAGCACCGACACCCTCGAAGTGGCTAACAGCTTAACTGTAGTTAGTGGAACCTTGAACACCAACGACAGAATCCTCATCAGAAGCACTGGTAACCTGCTCCACGGCGCAGGCACTCCTACTGCCGGTGGTAGTGTAAACGGCCAGATCATGATTACCAGAAACAGCAACAACAGCAGCTTGACCGCTTCTAACCTTTGGACAAGCCCTGTTGCTACCGGCTTCCTTTCCAACATTGGTGGTTTAGACCACAATATGTTCGATGCCAACTTACAAGTTTGGCAGATTCAGGGTATGGGAAATCCTACTACTAACGCCATGCCTGTAGGTCGTGGTTATTCTATCTACGGCGGTGGCGATGCAACCTTCCGCGGGGTAGCCAACAATGGCAACTATAGCTTCCCTATCGTTAACAACACCAACAAAACCGACTGGAACTTGGTTGGTAACCCTTACCCATCCAGCATTTTGTTAGATGAGTTGATTAATGTAACCAACAACCCTGACATCACCGGTACGGTTTATTTGTGGGATCGCACTATTAGCGACTACCGTCCATTGAACAATTTGAACGCAGGCACCCTGATTGCTGCCGGCCAAGGTTTCTTCGTAGAAGCTACCACCAACTCCAACATCAGCTTCACGAATGCTATGCGTAGCGCTTCTACCAGCAACTTCCTACGTACGCAGAATACCATGAACTTGTTTGCACTGAGCATTTCTGGAACTAACCTCTACAACCGTGCTGACATCGCATTCGGAAATGCAGGAACTACTGCTTTTGATCATGGTTACGATGCACGCAAACTCCGCAGCAACAGCGGCCTAGCGCTTTACACCTTCGACAACAGCAACAACAACCTCTGCGTTCAGGCGCTTCCTGAAATCACTGCTCCTGTTGTAGTACCTGTTGGTTTAGAAGCACCTGCCGGAACTTATGACATCACCATCGAAGAGTGTGACATCGACCCTACCATCAACGTTTACCTCGAAGACAATGGCACCTTGTTCAACCTCCGCAATGGTTCTTACAACTTTACCCTTGCCCAGGCATCTAACCTGACCAACCGCTTCAAACTGCACTTCCAACCTATGATTACTACTTCTGTTCCTACCATCAACGAAGAAAACATGGTCATTGGAATGAACGGACGTCAGTTGTTGGTTAAAGCGGCTGATGAAACTACCACCATAGCTTCTATTCAAGTTACAGACTTAACCGGCCGTGTGGTACGTCAGATGTTGAATCTGAACGCATCAGGTACCTTCAACCAAGAAATCGACGTTCAGACCGGCATTTACCTGGTGACTGTAAAAACCGCTAACGGTAAAGTACAGACTGCTAAAGTGATGGCTCGATAAGTCGAACTAACCTTTCACATCAAAAGCCCCTTGCTACAAGCAAGGGGCTTTTTTTATGGAGATTGAATGAAGAAGATGGCTGTATGGATGGGGAAACCCAGTGTTTACATGGCGATAACCCTCCTTTACATGGCGTTATTAATAACATAATACAAACGCTACTACAGGTCATGTTTTCTTTATAATGAAACAACATTACCCAACTTCATTTGTGCTTTCCTCCAATCATGAAAAGCACACTTACTTTAATCCTTTTGCTGCTTAGCCTGGGCGCCTTCAGTCAGACAGGCACCTTGGTAGGTTCTGTAAAAGATCAAAAAACCAATGAAAGCCTGATTGGCGCATTGGTAACCATACAGGGAGTACCCGGGAAAGGCGCTTCAACTGACCTAAATGGTCAATACATCATCACCAAAATACCTGCCGGGCGATATGATTTGGTGATTAAATATGTAGGATATGCCAGTCAAACTGTTACCGGGGTTGAAATAGTTGCAGGCAAAACCACCAGTCAAGCCATTTACTTAACCACCGCTTCTAAAGCAATTTCTGAAGTCACAGTTTCAGCAGAAGTGATCAAAACCAGCGTTTCAGCCATGCAGTTGATGCAGAAAAACAGTGCATCGTTGATGGATGGGACCTCAGCCGACCAAATCAAGCGTTCACCTGATAGGAATACCGCAGAAGTGCTTAGAAGATCGAGTGGAACAACGATACAAGATGGCCGTTTTGCAATAGTTCGAGGCTTGTCAGATCGGTACAACTTGGCCATGGTCAATGGTGCAGTATTGCCCGGAACAGAACCCGACCGAAAAGTATTTTCATTCGATTTGTTCCCGGCAGCGATTTTGGACAATCTGGTGATTACCAAAACCGCTCAACCAGATTTACCGGGAGAATTTGCGGGTGGGTTGATTCAATTGAACACCAAAGACATTCCCGATTCCAGCTTTTTGCAAGTCGGCCTTAACAGCACCCACCACAGTTTAGCAACCTTTCAGGATTTTAAAAGCTACCAAGGTTCCAGTACAGATTGGTTAGGCTACGACAATAGCTTCAGAACGATTCCCGCTTCCATGCCATCCAGAACCGACTACATCGCCTTAACCGATGCGGAACGCTACAAAATCACCAAAGATTTCGCCGATAATTACGCCATTACAACAGGCTCTGCCCTACCCTTTTACGGGCTCCAACTAACAGGTGGATGGAGAAAAAACCTTGGAAAGTCCGACTTTGGGTTGATCGGTGCCATCACCTACAGCCGAAACCAAAAAGTCAACCATTGGGAAGTCCGTGAATTCAACGCACCAGACAAAAATCCAGCAGACACTTCTGCCCGAATTGAACAATTTCAATCCTATAACGACACCACTTATCAGAATGAAGTCAACTGGGGAACCTTGTTGAACATGTCCTTGCGCATTGGAGCCAATCATAAAATCAGCATCAAAAACTCACTCAATCTTACCTCAGACAACACCCTCACCACCCGACAAGGATACAGGCCGGGCAATGGGAACTTTGACAATATTCGCTCCTTCCAATATGAATTTATAAGCAACCGCTTACTTACCCAGCAAATAGGTGGTGAACACAGTTTCTTGAAAGGCGCCATCAGGCTCGATTGGGGAGGCTCTATCTCCTCCGCAAGAAGGAACACCCCCGATCTTCGAAGATTACGCTATTACAACATCCCCGATGTGGACAGCATCTACCGCATTGCCATAACTTCCCAAGCCGATTTAAATACAGCCGGTAGATTTTACAGTGAATTAGAAGAAGGCATCAACAGCGGTTTTCTCAACCTTTTAATTCCGTTTAAAATTGGCAAGCAAAAGCAGGAATTCAAAACCGGGGTATATGTTCAAACAAAAGATAGAACTTTTGATGCTAGAATTTTAGGCTATCAAGTTAGCATTTTCCCATCCTTTAACTTCGATTTATTGGGGTCAGCACCAGACAGCATCTTCTCTGATAAAAACATTGGCGACGAAGGCTTTGTCATGAGCGAAGTAACCAACCCAACAGAGCGCTACACCGCCAATAGCCGACTTACCGCCGGCTATGCCATGCTAAACAATCGCATCACAAGCCGACTGCGTGCAGTTTGGGGCGTTAGATTCGAAAATTTTGAACAAAATTTGGACTCAAGACTTCAAAACAACGACCCGGTTACCGTTCGAAATAAATTCAATGATATCCTGCCTTCGGTAAACTTAATTTATTCGGTAACTGAGAATAGTAATTTAAGATTGGCTGCATCGAAAACCGTATCTCGCCCTGAGTTTAGAGAAATAGCGCCCTTTCCTTTCTACGACTTCAACTATTTCTCTACAGTACAAGGAGAAACAAGCTTAAGACGAACCAGCATTTTCAATTATGACGTGCGTTACGAATGGTTTAGAAAATCAGGACAGATGATTTCATTAGGCGCATTTTATAAAGAATTTGAAGATCCTATTGAACAGTATTTCAAAACCGATGCAGGGATTGGAACCGCTCGATTAATCTCATGGTTAAACTCTCCTCGTGCCGTGAATTACGGAGCTGAGTTTGTTCTTCGTCAGAATTTCGGATTCTTGAATAAGAAACTAGAAACTTTAATCTTTTCAGCCAACTTGTCTTATATCATCTCTGAAATTGACATTAATACCACCAGGGGTACCTACACCAGACCGATGCAAGGACAATCTCCTTACATCGTGAATTTAATTTTACAATATCAGCATCCGAAAACAGCCACAGGATTTTCCATTTTGTTTAATCAGATAGGACGTAGAATTGCCTTTGTTGGGATTCCTGACTTCTTTTTCCCGGAGCTTTATGAAAACCCTCGCCCTTTGCTAGACCTTCAGATTAGTCAACGATTGTTTAAAAATGCAACCTTAACACTGAACATTCAGGATTTGATTAATCAATCCATTTACTTCTACCAAGATTACAACAACGACAAAAAATTCCAGGATAACTTGGTTAGGAAAAATGAATCCAGCGTACGAGCGGATCAGGATATTTATTTTATCCGAAATCAACCAGGCCGACAAATCAGCTTGAGCTTTAACTGGTTGTTCTAATTCCCGATTTTGCTTCCGTATTCTAAATACTTTTGTGAAGAGGTGGTGCTCCAATTTGTGAGCACTACCTTTTATTTATATGGTTAGGATGACTGTTTCCACGCGAATAGCAGCAAGCCTTTTGCTAAGCTTGCTCTCCCTTTCAGTAGCTGCTCAATTTCAAGTTGAACTCACCCTGAAACTTGACCTGAAATCTTTGATGCGTCAGGGCAAGGTAATCCGAAAATGCTACGTCTTAGGTGACGCACCATTAAGCGGATGGACTGGAGCAACTGAACTCACCGACACCGATAGAGACAGCATTTATTTAGCCAAAATTGACCTAAAAACAGCCGATATTCAACAACTTGTTGCCTATGAGTATCAAATAGAATCTGAAACTAAACTCAGTGAAAACTTATCAGGAAGACTGCTGGTAATTCGAGATACCACCTCAATAATCCTGGAAGACCAATGGAATAGCCCTCGCACTTTACCCGGATACGAAGAACCACCTTTAACAGCCCTACAAATAAAAGAGGACAAGGAAGTTTTCATGGAAGCTATAGGCCAACTTTCACCTGCTTTTTCTAATTCAGCCCGAAAAAAACTAACAGGCTGGCTCGATGAAACGCTTGTTTCAGAATATTCACACCGTCAGTTTTATTATCTATTGAACCAGGCCCTGTACCAAAATGGCTTTCCGGCAAAACTAGATTGGCCTCATCAATCGCTCGGGGTTTCTACCTTACTAAATAAAAGTTATGCCTCATCGCCCTATCGCTTGAAATTGAAGAATAAGCAATTATGGATTCAAGAGGTTTTTCTGGATGAAAAATGGACCACCCTTAATTTGCCCTTAGCTAGGTTAAACGAATTAACTTCAACCGAAATTTTAGAAAAAATATCTCAACAGGGATGGCTACCTCAAAATGAAATGCTTGTTGAAAAGAATGCTGAGACCAGTCATTTTTCCAATGAAAATAGAGCCCTGGTGGCGTTTCTAAATAGCATAACTTTTACCCAACAGGAACAAATGGCCATTTCTGCCATAAGTACAACCGGCGATACCATTAAATACATCCTCGATGAATTGCCCATTACAAAAGCCATAGACACCGCTTACACCATTGAAAGAAAAAAGAATAAGCTTTGTTTATTTTTAAAAGATGCTCCAATTTGGAATAAAAAAGAAATTATTATTAAAGAATTAGAGCTGTTCTTCAATAAAGCTCCACTTGAATCCATGGATACCCTTATCGTTAATTTGGAATCAATGAATCATGATTATGCTACCGAAGCACAAGACCTTCTCACTTATTTGATTGCCAATCAGCTGGAAATTCCCAAGCAGGAAAAAACCTCAAAAGTAAATCAGGTAAATCAAGCGCTTTTGAAAAGAATAATAAATAAAAAGACCATCGAAAAATGGAATAAAATGGTGAAAGTCGAGAACGAGGACCGTCTTTACCAATTCAAAACTAATGGACAACGTATTTCACCCTATAAACCGGGTTGGCCCAAACAACTGATCATTCAAACCGGCAGCCATACAGGAGGATTAGGTTGGCAGTTGATCACCGTGCTGAATGAGGCAAACCGCTTAAATTGGACCGGTACAATGCCTCAAAAACCCAATTTTTCATCCCAAACTTTCGCCAGACTTCAATTACCCAATAGCGGGATTGTGGTAAGCATACCCTTGGACATTGAGATAGTAAAAGAAGGAAATGAGCAAAAGCGCCAAGAGCTGTTGAAGCAAGCCAAATAAATCCTTCATCAACAAACGGTATGGAACATTCGTAAAAACACTTACTGATTGTTTCAAACTGCAGACCGTTGAAATACCGTGACACCTATTAAAATGACAAGCTTTCCCGTGGAGGCTTGGCAAAGGGGGTGAAACAGTTCCAATTACCCTCCTTCCGCTCGACTCTCATCCCTATCGACTTTACAATCATCCGGGTCGATTTTAATTCCTTTCCTCCTTTATTACGCAACCACTGAGCCGTATTCCAACGGGAATCTTCGCAACTCATTGATTGCAAGAACGATGTAAAAGAGTATCTCCGATAAAAGGTGCAAAAACTGTCCGAAAATCCGCCTTTCAATCAGCGATACTCTTTAGAAAATCCTTTTTAAGGGAAGGTCAATAGGGATGGTTCAAATCCCATACAAACTATCATAAAACTCTTACCCTATGCAGTTATTGATGCCTTAACACAAAGCGCCTGCTTAGGTAACAATAAGGTATAGAAACGCTAACAATTCAAAAATCAGGGCTTAATGTGCTCAAGAGAACTTTGCTCTCAACAAAACCCAAACCCATGTTTAACGCTTTACGCAAAACTGTGTTGGCTGCTATTATTTCAATAGCAGGATTCAATGCTATGGCCCAGAGCATTGTAGATGTGACCACCGCTATCACATCCAACACCACCTGGACCAAGAACAACATTTACGTGTTGAAAGGCATGATTGCCGTTAAAAACGGCGCTACCCTAACCATTCAACCCGGAACTGAAATTCGTGGTGATAAAACCATCAAAGGAGGTCTTTTGATAACCCGCGATGGAATGATCAACGCGAATGGTACTGCATGTGAGCCTATCGTGTTTACTTCTAACCAGCCAGTAGGACAACGTAATTATGGCGACTGGTTTGGTGTTATCATCCTTGGTGATGCTCCTATCAACCAAACAAGCGTTGGAAATCCTGGAACTGCATTAATTGAAGGTGGAAACTTTGGTGAGGATGGACGATTCGGTGGAACAAACCCCAACGATAACTCTGGTATCTTCCGCTATGTTCGCATTGAATATCCAGGTATCGCTTTCACCACCAACAATGAAACCAACGGTTTAACCATGGGTGGCGTTGGAAACGGTACTCAAATTGACCATATTCAGGTATCATTCAGTGGTGATGACGGATTTGAGTGGTTCGGTGGTACAGTAAACTGTTCTCATTTGATTTCTTACCAAACTTGGGATGACGATTTGGATACGGACTGGGGATATACCGGTAAAGTACAGTTTGTATATGTCATTCGTAACATCGCAATCGCTGACGTGAGCCAGTCTAATGGTTTCGAAGCAGATAACGATGGAACCGGTACCGCCGCTACTCCCGTATCTGAGCCATACTTCTCTAACGTAACCATCATCGGTCCACGTGAATTTACCGGAACCCCCAACACCCTCTACCGCCGTGCTATGCACTTGCGTAGAAACACCAGAAACTCTATTTACAATTCAGTATTTGTAGGATACCCAACCGGACTTTTCGTAGATGGAACTGCAGCCAATAACAACTATGCTGGTGGTTTACTTCAACTTGCCAACAACGTAATGGCCAACATGGGTAGCGACTTCGACGCTTCTATGTCAGCAGCAGCTATTGCGCGCTATGACTCCATCAATGCACGTTTTGCTTCAACTTCTTCCTTAGGATTTGCTACCGGTTACAACAACCTCAATACGCCTTCCTTGCTTCCAACAGCTGGTTCTATCCTTCAGTCAGGTGCTGATTTCAGCAACACTCGCCTTCAAGACCCATTCTTTACCGCGGTAACTTTCCGTGGCGCTTTCGGAACTCAAGACTGGACTTTAGGCTGGGCTAAATGGGACCTGAACAACACATCTTTCCATAACCTACGTCCAAGTAACCTTGTTACTTCTGTAGGTTCAACCGGTACCATCATGAATGTTGGTTTCAGAGCAGGTACAGGAACTAACCTGACTTACTTCATCCAATACAAACTCGCTACTGCCACTACTTGGACAACCTCCAACCTCTACAACGGCATCACTGTAACTTCAGGAACTACAGTTATCAACCGCCAGCTTTCTCTACCTGCCGGAAACTACCAAGTACGTGTTGGTGTTCGTTCCGGAGCAGGTGCTATCAACTGGGGTTGTGTGGCTAACGTAGCTTTGGTTTGTAACCGTGACATTAACTTATTCCCAACCAACATCTTCTGCGCACGTGGAAACGATGGCCGCATCACTTCTTCTTATGTAAACTACCGTGCTCCTTACACCGTTTCTTGGAGAAATGCCAACAACGTTCAAATCGGAACCGGTTCTGCAGTAGGTAGCTTAACTGCCGGCACTTACAGCCTAACCGTAACCGACAACATGGGCTGTTCTACCACCAAATCGGTAACACTTACTCAACCAGATACTACAGATGTTCCAATGAGCCCAGTAGTTAGTGGATCAAACCTTTCACGTCGTGTAACATTTAGAAGTGTTCCCGGTGCACTTCGCTACCAGTATATCGGAAGACGTGCTGATGGTGTGGTTTTATCAGCCAGAACCGTTGGTGCAGGTACGGCCAACGACACTGTACTTCAACTGGCTTCTAACCCCATTTACACTGCAGGTGGAGCAGGTACTGTAACCGCTCGTATCCGTGCCGTAATGCCAACACGCAACAGCTCTTATACTTGTGAAGTATTCGGAATCATCGCCCTTCCTGCTCGTATCGATGGTGGTTCAAATGAACCTTCTGAAGTGGTGAGCGAAAAAGGATTCTCTGTATTCCCTAACCCAGCCGTTGATGTATTGAACCTCAACTATGAATTCAGCAGCGAGAACAGCGCAGTAGTAAACATCTACTCGGTAACCGGTGCTTTAGTGTCTAGCCGCATCATCAAAGCTTCGAATGGTTTTGCTAACGAAACCATTGACGTGAAAGACTTAAACAGAGGTTTATACCTCGTACAAGTGGTTGAAGGCGCACAAGCCAAGACCCTTCGCGTGGTTGTAAGCAAATAATTCACTGGTATCAGGTTTCAAGCCTGTTTTCAAGGCCGATAGCTCGAAAGGGCTTTCGGCTTTTTTAGTTGGTATGGTCGTATCAAACAATTTTGTTAAATGCAGTCGATCAATTAAAAGGTGACACCATTCTAAACTACAACGCTTCTTGTCAATTTATCAGAGCCAACCGTTTACCTTCAAGCAATGAAGCAGTTCAATTGGCTAACAGGCATTTTCTTTTTCTTTACTTTTCAAGTCATTCAAGCACAAAGCATCACCGGACCGGGTATGCCAATCCCTGATAACGGTCCACCCGCCATCTCAACCATCCAAGTGAATCAGCTCAACCAAAGCACCATCGACACCGTTGGTTTCGGGTTGGAATCGGTATGCATCAACATTTCCCATTCCTATACCGCTGATTTGCGCCTTGAATTAATCGCCCCCGACGGCACCAAGATTTTATTGGCAGAAGGCGTTGGCGGAAGTGGCGACAATTTCACCAATACCTGCTTTCGCCAATCGGCAGTTAATTCCATTGTGAATGCCAATGCGCCATTTACAGGCATTTTTCGCCCAATGGGGCAATTAGGTCGTGTCAACAACGGGCAGTCAGGCTTAGGCTCCTGGAAACTTATCGTGACCGACACTTATGCCTCCGATTCAGGAAGCCTGATCAATTGGTCTTTGCTCTTCGGAACACAGCCCGCCACCTATACCGGCATCACCTCCAGCAACCTTCCGCTCTTCCTCATCGACACCGAAGGACAAACCATCGTGGACGAACCAAAAGTAAAAGTGAGATTGAAAGTGGTGCACAACGGTCCAGGGCAGCGCAACTTCGTGAACAGCACCCAATTTCATTACAACGGATATGCAGGAATCGAATTCCGTGGCTCCAGCTCACAGATGTTTCCCAAAAAGCCTTACGGCTTCGAAACCTGGGACTCAGCCGGCGCTGAAGTGGACTTCCCCTTACTGGGCTTTCCAGCAGAAGCCGACTGGACCCTCATCGCCAACTATTCCGATAAATCCCTGATTCGGAACGCCCTCCTTTACCAAACCACCTTGGCCGCCGGCCGATACGCCGCCCGCAATGCACTCGTAGAAGTGCTGGTCAATGGCGAATACATGGGCGTTTATCTCATGACAGAAAAACTTAAACGCGACAACAACCGCATCAACCTTCCCCGACTCAACGTCACCGACACTGCCGGAACCAGACTTACCGGCGGCTACATCCTCAAAGTGGACAAAGCCACCGGAACGGGAGGCAACGACGGCTTCAACTCCATTTTCCCGCCTTGGCACGGCACTGCCAACCAATCCATCCGCTTTTTGTACGAATATCCCGCCTTCGACGAAATCAATACCGCCCAAAAAGCCTACATCAAATCCGTCATCGACAGCTTCGAAACCACCCTGAGAGGACTCAACTGGCAAGACCCACAATGGGGTTACCGCCGATTCGTGGACGGAAGCAGCTTTGTGGACTTCTACCTATTAAACGAACTGTCCCGAAACGTGGACGGCTACCGCATTTCTACCTTCTTCCATAAAAACCGCGACAACGGCTCCTTCAGCCCCCTAGTGATGGGTCCAGTCTGGGACTTTGACATCGCCTTCGGCAATGCCAACTACTGCATGGGCGACCAAACCACCGGTTGGGCGTGGATGTTCAACCAAGTTTGCCCCACCGACGGCTACCAAGTTCCCTTTTGGTGGGAACGCCTCGTAAGCGACCCTACCTTCAACAACGAAGCACGCTGCCGCTGGAACGCCCTTCGGCAAGGCCCCATTTCCAACTCCGCCATGATGGCTCGCATCGACAGCATGGCCAACTTGCTGCAAGAATCCCAACAGCGCAACTTCACCCAATGGCCCATCCTCGGAATCTACACCTGGCCCAATGTAGCTCCCTTCCCCACTACTTATGCAGGAGAAATCCAGAAACTCAAACAGTGGATTCAAGCACGCATGAATTGGATAGACCAAAACCTTCCCGGATTATGCTCAACCGTTGGCGTAAACCAGCCCGTAGATCGCACCTCCCTACAACTTTGGCCCAATCCGGCCCAAGATTTTGTTCGGGCAGAAGGCCAAGGCCAACTCCTTCACCTCACCGATATTTCCGGAAGAGCGTTTAGGATACAAGCCGAAACCGAAGACCTGTTTTCCCTTTCAGGCATTCAACCCGGCTTATATGTAGTTAGCGAAGGTAAACAGCGAGGCAAACGCCTTTTGATATTCAAATAGGCTTTATTTAAAGCACTTTTTTCTGTTTAGAATGAAGGGAAATTGCCCAATAGCTTGCACTAGAAAGTGTTAGTGAATAGCTTCGAAGCCAAATCAGAATCAGAGCATGATCGAACAAATACTCTTTGTGCTGGTAACCGGCTTAGGCGCCTGGGGATTTGCCCGAAGCGTAGGTAAAATACGCCGCAATATCCAGTTGGGCCGCGACGAAGACCGCACCGACAACGCCCCCGCCCGTTGGCGAAACATGGCGCGTGTTGCCATGGGGCAATCCAAAATGGGCACTCGCCCCGTAGCCGCTTTCTTCCACGTACTTATTTATGTAGGATTCATCCTCATCAACATTGAAGTACTCGAGATCTTCCTCGACGGACTCCTCGGCACTCACCGCATCCTCAGCGTTTTAGGCCCAGTTTATCACGCTGCCATCAGCTTCTTCGAGCTTTTAGCCGTTGGGGTGCTTGCCGCTTGCGTGGTTTTCCTTTGGAGAAGAAACGTAAGTAAAGTAGGTCGCTTTAGCGGTTTAGAAATGACCGGATTTCCGGTGAAAGACGCCAACACCATCCTCATCGTTGAAGTGGTATTGATGGCCGCCCTGCTTTTCATGAATGCGGCAGAAGCGCAGATTTACCAAATGCAACTGCTTACCGGACAAGGGATGATTAGCGAAGTGAAAGAAGCCGGCTGGGTCATCAGCAACCTGCTCGCTCCTATCTATGGGGATGCCAGCCTTGAAAGCCTTCACCTCGCCGAGCGCGTACTTTGGTGGCTGCACTGGTTAGGCATTCTGGCCTTCCTCAACTACCTCCCCTTCTCCAAACACTTCCACATCATCATGGCGTTCCCCAACACTTGGTACGCCAGCTTGAAACCTGCCGGCCAGCTCAACAACATGCCGGAAGTAACCAAAGAAGTGAAATTAATGCTTGACCCTAATGCCAATCCCTATGCAGCCCCTGCCGAAGGAGAAGCATCAGCGCCAAAGCGCTTCGGAGCGAAAGACGTTACCGACCTCAGCTGGAAAAGCTTGATGGACGCCTACACCTGTACCGAATGTGGCCGTTGTACCTCCGTTTGTCCGGCCAACACCACCGGCAAGAAGCTTTCTCCACGGAAGATTATGATGGACACCCGCGACAGGCTGGAAGAAGTAGGACGCAACCTCGATGCACACGGCATGGATTTCACCGACAACAAAGCCCTCTTAGGCGACTACATCAGCAAAGAAGAAATTCGCGCTTGTACCACCTGCAACGCTTGCGTGGAAGCCTGCCCGGTTCAAATTAATCCCGTCAACATCATCGTGGAGCTACGCCGCTACATGATGATGGAAGAATCAGATGTTCCGGCAGAGTGGGCCGGAATGTTCGGCAATGTTCAAAACAACGGCGCACCTTGGCAGTTCCCAGCTGCTGACCGTGCTTCCTGGATGCAAAAATCTTAAAGCAAATCGTATCATGTCATATCCTTTAATGGCCGATCTGCTCGCCCGTGGCGAATCGCCTGACATTTTGTTCTGGGTCGGCTGTGCCGGCTCCTTCGACGAGCGTGCACAACGCATCACCCGTGCCTTCGCCGACATCCTCAACGCTGCCGAAGTCAAATATGCCGTATTAGGTACGGAAGAAAGCTGCACTGGCGACCCTGCTCGTCGTGCCGGCGATGAGTTTACCTTCCAAATGCAAGCCCTCATGAACATCCAGGTACTGGATGGTTACGAGGTAAAGAAAATAGTAACCGCCTGCCCCCATTGTTTCAACACCCTCAAAAATGAGTACCCTGAATTAGGTGGAAATTACGAAGTGATTCACCACACCACCTTACTTCAACAACTCATCAACGAAGGCAGAATTAAAGTGAAAGGCGGTGGAACCTTCAAAGGAAAACGCATCACCTTCCACGACTCCTGCTACCTCGGTCGAGCCAATGGCATCTACGAAGCCCCACGAGAAGTGCTTCAACAGCTTGATGCCGACCTTCATGAGATGAAACGCTCCCGCAAAAACGGGCTCTGCTGTGGTGCCGGCGGTGCGCAAATGTTTAAAGAAGCCGAAAACGGCAAGAAAGAAGTCAACATTGAACGTGCTGACGATATGCTCGAAGTGAAACCCGACGTAGTAGCAGTAGCTTGTCCATTTTGCATGACCATGTTGCGCGATGGTGTTAAACACTACGAGAAAGAAAACGAAATCCAAGTGCTCGACGTTTCTGAGTTAGTAGCTGAAATCTTGAAAACCCAATCCTGATGTTTGTCCCCATCGATGAAATGCCTGAAAGCGCCAGAATCTGGATTTACCAGACCGACCGTTTTCTTACTGAACAGGAAGCCAGCGCGCTTACGGATAGTTTAATCACCTTTTGCGAGCACTGGACTGCCCACAAAAAGGACCTGAAAGCCTCAGCAGCGCTCTTTCATCGGTGCTTGTTGGTGCTGGCAGTCGATGAAACCCAGCAAGAAGCCTCCGGTTGTTCGGTGGACAAATCCGTCAACTTCCTCCATGCCGTAGAAGAAGAACTAGGCGTAGGCTTTTTCGACCGATACAGTGTAGCCTGGAAAAACGAAGAAGGCGAACTTCAGCTCTCGAATAAAGAAGAGTTTGAAACCCTGGTGAGAAAAGAAGTCATTCAAGCCGAAACACCAGTCTTCAACAACCTACTTCAAACCATCGGACAATTACGCACCAATTGGGAAATCCCATTTTCAAAAAGTTGGCACAGCCGGCTCTTCTCAACCCTGGTGTAGAAAAGGGTTTCATTATTCACTGCTAGAAAATAAAAAAGCGAATTGGCTCTAAAAAATCCAATTCGCTTTTTTCGTTTTATAACTAATTCTAATTGATCAGCAAACATGCTTTATCGCAACCCTCCCACCGGACACATCGGACCGGATTCGGGATAATAGATGAATAAAGGAGACGCGCATTTTGTTGGGACGCGATTAATCACATCTCTACAACAAAATCAAAATTTTAATCATCCATGCGTAATGTCCACCGAAATGGCAACGTCATGAATTTGATGTCATTTTTAAAGGCTAATCATCCATAATTAACAAATTCATTTTCCAAAAACGAAACAATCCCAAAAACCCCGAAGGGGTGATATTATTATAGAAAAACACCATCCAAGACCATCCAACCCCGAAGGGGTGATATTATTATAGAGGTGATATTATTATAGAAAAACACCATCTAAAACC